>JBAZRJ010000016.1:36742-38508 GCA_041662985.1 Clostridia bacterium | reverse complement strand
ATCTATTGACCTCATAAGTGCTTTTTTTGCAAGTATCGCTGCTTTTTCAATTGTACCGCCGATTCCGATTCCCACAATTAGTGGAGGACATGCGTTAGGTCCTGCATTTTCAACGGTTTCCAATATGAACTTTCTAACTCCGTCAATACCATCCGATGGTTTAAGCATTTTTACCGCACTCATATTTTCACTGCCAAAACCCTTTGGCGCCACGGTAATTTTTATGTTTTCACCCGGAACAATTTCGTAATGGATTATTGCGGGAGTATTGTCCCCCGTATTCACTCTTTCCAGCGGATCGCTTACGATGGAATTCCTTAAAAACCCTTCTTTGTACCCGCGTCTCACACCTTCATTAATAGCGTCGTTTAGTCGTCCTCCGGATATATGAACTTCCTGGCCGACATCCAAAAAGACAACTGTCATTCCCGTATCCTGGCAAATCGCCATGTTTTCGGTTTTGGCAACATTTGCATTTTCAACAATCTGTTCTAAAATTTCTTTGCCTACCGATGATTCTTCGGTTTTAATTCCGTCTTTCAAAGCGTCGATAATGTCCTGATTAAGGAAGTAATTCGCCTCAATGCAAAGCTTTTGAACGGTTGCTGTGATTTTTTCCGCATTTATTTCTTTCATAATTAATCCTCCGAAATCAATTCAGGCACCAATAAGATTCTAATATATAACCCGGCAAAGTGCAAGTATGAACGACCTTTGATTTTAATAAAAAAAGGGGCTTTCGCCCCTTTTATCAGCCGTTGTACGCTTTGATGTACAAATCCTCCAGCTCGCTTACCAAGGGCATTCTCGGGTTGCTGCCGGTACATTGATCCCCGTATGCGTTATTAGCCAATTCAGGTACCCGTGCCATAAATTGCTTTCTGTCTACATTGCATTCGGCAATCGTTTCAGGTATGTTTACTTCTTTCATCAAACCCTTTACGGCTTTTATGAGGCTCTGAACACCTTCTTCCGTGGTGCCGGCAGGCAATCCTATTTCTCTTGCAATTTCAGCATATTTAATATCCGCCGTAAATGTTTCATATTTAGGGAATGAAACGAATTTTGTTGGTTTTTTTGCGTTGTATTCTATAATATACGGCAGCAACACTGCATTCGCTCTTCCATGAGGTATGTGGAACTCCCCGCCAAGCTTATGCGCAAGACTATGGTTGATTCCCAAAAAAGCGTTCGTAAACGCCATGCCCGCTATTGTTGAAGCATTATGCATCTTTTCTCTCGCTTTGCGGTCGCTGCCGTCTTTATATGCCCTTGGAAGGTATTCGAAAACCATCTGGATTGCTTTAATCGCAAGTCCGTCCGTATAATCGGATGCCATAATCGAGACATATGATTCTATTGCATGTGTTAAAACATCAAGACCCGTGTCTGCTGTAACTGAAGGCGGAACCGTCATTACAAATTCAGGATCAATAATCGCAACATCAGGTGTCAGTTCATAGTCTGCAAGCGGATATTTCATGTTCTTCTTATTATCCGTTATAACCGCGAACGACGTCACCTCGGAACCGGTTCCTGAAGTAGTTGGAATCGCAACCATTTTAGCTCTTTTTCCCATGTTTGGAAATTGGAATACTCTTTTTCTGATATCCATAAATTTTAATTTCAATTCATCAAACTCAAGCTCCGGATGTTCATAAAAAAGCCACATTCCCTTTGCGGCATCGATTGCAGATCCGCCGCCCAAAGCTATTATTACATCGGGTTTAAACCTGCTCATCATCTCAACGCCTTTCATAATTGTG
>JBAZRJ010000016.1:0-36732 GCA_041662985.1 Clostridia bacterium | reverse complement strand
AATTGTGTCGACTGAAGGATCAGATTCAACATCGGAGAATATCTCACTGTGCACATATTTTTCGCGTTTTCTTAAGTAATATAGAATCCTGTCGACATACCCAAGCTTAACCATGTAAGGATCCGTGACAATGAAGGCCCTGTTTATGTCCGGCATATCTTTCAGATACTGGGTTGCGCCAAACTCAAAATAAATTTTACCGGGAATTTTAAACCATTGCATATTTATCCTTCTCCTCGCCATTCTTTTAATATTGATCAGGTTGACAGCAGAAACATTTGATGTCGTGGAATTCTTTCCGTACGAGCCGCATCCCAGCGTCAATGAAGGTAAATTCGTATTGTATATATCTCCTATCGCACCGTGCGTTGAAGGTGAATTGATTATCAGCCTCCCGGCTTTGACGGTATTTGAAAACAACTCAATAATCTCTTCGTTTTGAGAATGCAAAACTGCCGAGTGTCCCATTCCGCCGAATTCAATAATTTTCTCCATCAGCTTGATACCTTCTTTATAGCCGTCAACAACATAATACGCAAGTATAGGGCTTAACTTCTCCCGGGACAGAGGATATTTATCTCCGACACCGTCTAATCTTGCAAGCAATATTTTAGTTTCTTCGTCAACTTTTATTCCTGCGTTTTTCGCAATTGAATATGCTGATTGTCCCACAACACTCGGACTCATGGCACATTTGCTTTTATCAATTGCTATCTCGGACAACAGCGGAATCTCCTCTTTGGTTAAAAAGTAACAATTATTTTCTTTCATGTAATTCTCAAATTCTTCCGCCTTTTCCCTGTCAACAATTACAGACTGCTCCGAAGCGCATATCATACCGTTGTCAAAAGTCTTCGACAAAATCAGATCAGTGCATGCTCTTTGGATGTTTGCACTTTTTTCTATGTAGCACGGAACATTCCCCGGGCCAACACCCAATGCCGGTTTTCCTGTGCTGTAGGCTGCCTTGACCATTCCCGAACCGCCTGTTGCCAGTATAAGGTTGATTCCCGGATTATTCATCAGTTCATCGGTTGCTTCTATAGATGGGTGTTCAATCCATTGTATGCAGTTTGGAGGTGCTCCTGCTTCAACAGCTGCGTCTCTTAAAACTCTCGCCGCTTCAGAACTCGAAATCTGCGCTGCAGGGTGGAATGCAAATATAATTGGATTTCTTGTCTTTGTGCAGATTATTGCTTTGAACATAGTTGTTGATGTAGGATTTGTAACAGGTGTGACTCCTGCGATTACACCAACCGGTTCCGCAATTTCCTCATAGTCTTCATATTCATTTTCGTTTATTATTCCGACAGTCTTTTCATTCTTAATACTGTTATAAATATATTCAGTTGCAAAGAGGTTCTTGATTATCTTGTCTTCATATACCCCTCTTTTTGTTTCATCGAATGCCATTTTAGCGAGTTTCATATGTTCCTCGACCCCTGCCATGGCCATAGCCTTAACTATTCTGTCAATCTTCTCCTGATCCATATTCATATAAGCCTTCAAAGCAACTCTCGCTTTTGATACCATATCGTCAATTTTTGAAACATAATCATTGTCATCTTTTTTAGTCATTTACCCCACCCCTTTTATAATTGAAAGTATGTTATTTATTTCACAATATAATTATATGACATTGTTAAATTTATGTCAATATCATTTTTAAACTTTTTTGCCTTTTAAAATCAATTAATATTACCTTGAGATATTTCCCCTTAAATATAATTTTTAACCATAATTTTGTTCTGAAGGTATTGACTTATGGCTTTTTTAGTTATAAAATAAAGTCGAATTCCAAATATAGGAGGTTAAATAAATGAACAAATCAGATTTAGTAAGTAAAATCGCTGAGAAGTCAATGTTAAACAAGAAAAACAGTGAGGCTGCTCTTAATGCATTTATTGCTTCAGTGGAAGAAGCTCTAACAAAAGGCGACAAGGTTATCCTAGTCGGTTTCGGTACTTTCGAAGTTAGAAAAAGAGCTGCAAGAAAAGGCAGAAATCCTCAAACCAAAAAAGAAATTCAGATTCCTGCATCAAAAGCTCCAGTATTCAAAGCTGGAAAGGGATTAAAAGATAAGGTAAATAAAAGGTAATTAAACAATAAAAAATAAAACCCTATTTCATAGGGTTTTATTTTTTTATTGTTTTTCTACTCTCTTTCTATTCTATAAACCATTTCGCATATAAATTCAGTGTTAGTCATTCTTTTCCCGTTTTTGCCTTCCCCATTTTTCCAGGCACTTTCAATAGCGCTTCTGATTGATCTTTCAACTTTGTTTGCATCAACATTATACTTTTGAGCAACAAGCGGGTACAGCTTATTTGTTATCGAATTAAGCAGGATCTTATCGTTTACAGAAAAAATAATCGCATCCCTTAAAAAACGGAATCCCGCCAAATGAGTTTGTATTCCCTCAGCATGAATAAGTTCAGTTACCTCATTCTCAATATTGCTTATGTTTTTGTCGATAATACTTTGCTTTGACCTATTGATTTCAATTTTCTGATCTTCGCTTTCTGCGTTTATCTGCCGAATCCTTGAGATTAATACTGTTGTATTGAAGGGCTTGATAATATAATACTGTGCTCCCAGTGTCAGCGCCTTCTTAACAAATGAGTCCTGGAACATAGCCGATAAAATTATAAAAACAGGTTTGTTTGCAAATTCGATTGTTTTGGCTCTTTCCAAAACCCCGATTCCGTCAAGGTTAGGCATTATTAAATCGAGTATTACCATGTCAGGTTCTTTATCTTCGATTATATTAATGGCTTCAATGCCGTCATGTGCAATTCCCAAAACAGATATATCCAATTCTTTATTCAGTTGATTTCCTAAAAGAGTTGCAAATTCGACATTATCATCAGCAATTACTATTGTAATTTTCTTTTTCATTCCAGTAACCTCTCCAAACAAAAGAATATTTTTCTTAGATTTTATCCCATTTCGCATCAAAATCAGCAACTGCCCGATATCCCTTTTCCATATAAAGAGCATCAAGAATAGCCATCCTCACCATCGCCTCGCAGACAGGATAAATCCTTGGGCAAATCGATGGATCGTTTCTTGTTTTATATGATACGTCAACTGCTTCGAGACTTTTCAGATTGACGGTTTTCTGCTCTGCTGCAATTGTTGGAGTCGGCTTCACGGCAATTTTAACAACTATGTCTTCTCCATTGGTTATTCCTCCAAGCATTCCGCCTGCTCTGTTGGTTTCAAATCTTATACGTCCCGATTCTTCATCGAAATACGGTTTGTCATTTGACTGCGATCCTGTAAGCTTAGTGTGTCCAAATCCTTCGCCAAATTCAATTCCCTTAACAGCGCCAATTGACATTATCCCATGCGCAATGAGCGCGCTGATTTTATCGAAAACCGGTTCTCCCAGCCCTGCGGGAACGCCTCTTGCAATTACTTCAACCACACCTCCGCATGAATCCTTTTGCTTTTTTACCTCAATAAGATCTTCAATCATCTCCCGAGCTTTTTCCAGGTCAGGACAATTAAGCTCATTTTTTCTGTAATTCTCTTTTGCAATTTCAAACGTAACAGGTTTGGCCTTAATCCCATGAGACTCAATAATAAAACCGATTACATCAATTCCGAATTTATCCAACACAGCTTTTGCAACTGCTCCTCCCGCTACTCTTGCGGCCGTTTCCCTGCCCGATGCGCGTCCGGCTCCCAGCCAGTCTGCATATTGACCGTACTTTTTGGTGTATGTATAACCTGCCTGACCCGGTCTCACTATATCTTTATAGCTTCTGTGCTTTGCAATCTGAACATCTTCTATGTCTGCATTAGGAATTATAAGTCCTATTGGTGCTCCGCTCGAGAGGTCGTTTTCCATAACACCCGAAAAAATGTATACCCTGTCCTTTTCCTGTCTGTTTGTGTCAATGCTTGATTGTCCCGGTCTTCTTTTATCAAGCTCGTTCTGAATCATTTCCCCGGTTATCTTGATTCCCGGCGGCACACCGTCTACGATTGTCATAAGCCCGCCGAAAAGTTCCTTCGGGATCGGAAGATTCTTCCTGAATCCACCCGAATAGGACTCTCCGCATGTAGTTATCCTGAACATTCTTCCAAAAGTATTTCCCATCATATCTTTATACCTCCCGGGCATTCATTTGAAACTTCCAATAATTTCCGAAACCAAATCATCAATACTAAAATTTCCGCATTCTATTTCAATATCCGCATACTTTTCATATAACGGCTGTCTCTCATCATACATTTCCCGGACTGACTGTCCTTCTGCTCTTGCAAATCTTCTTCCCTCAAGCGACCTTTTTTCAACTTCTTCAAACGGGATATTCAGGAAAATAACCTTGCCATTCTTTTTCAGGTGCCTCATTCCTGCATCACCGCAGATTACGCTTCCTCCCGTCGAAATAACAAAACCGTTTAGTTTTAGATTCAGCAGAACATTCTCTTGTATCTCTAAAAATTTTTCTAGTCCATCCTCATTAACTATATCCCGCAAATTCTTTTTTGTTTTGTCTTTAATTAGCTGATCAGTGTCAATAAAGCTCATTTCAAGTCTTTCTGCCAAAATCTTTCCTAAAGTGCTTTTACCCGAATTAGGCATTCCTATTAAAATAATGTTTTCGACCATGCTGTTATCCCCCGATTTGAAATTCTGCCAGACCGCCACATTTTTTTATCGTTTCAACAAATCCGGGGTAGGTTACATTTATAGCCTCCGCTGAATCAATTACTGTTTCCCCTTCAGAATTTAATCCCGCAACAGCTAGAGCCATAACAACTCTGTGGTCATCATGTCCATTAACATTGCTGCCTTTTAGCTTGCTTTGTCTTATTACCAGTCCGTCTTCCAATTCTTCAATATCGGCGCCCATCTTTTTTAACTCTCTGCACATTACGCTTATTCTGTCGGACTCCTTCAATCGTGCATGAGAAACATTTATAAGTCTGGTTTCTCCTTCTGCGAAGCAACCCAGCACAGCCATTGCAGGCAATGCATCAGGTATCGAGTTCATATCTATCGTGATTCCCCGGAGGTTATTGCCTCGGACGGAAACTTCGTTTTCCATACGCTCAACCTTCGCACCCATGCTTTCGACAATTTCTAAAACAAGCTTATCGCCCTGGGGATCTTTTAAATCAAATTTCTCTATAGTTACTTTATCTCCCGAAATCGCCGCAAGAACAATAAAAAAAGTAGCGGCGGATAAGTCACCCGGGATTGTTGCATTAAACGGCTTGTATTTCTGTCCGCCCTTAATCCAAAAGGACTTTAGATTGTCATTTTTATATGTTACTCCCATTTTATCGAGCCACCATATTGTCATTTCTGCATAAGGCGCTTCGTTTAGTCTCGTAACCTCAATTTCTGTATCATTTTCAAAAAGAGGCGCGTTAATTAATAATGATGAGAGATATTGAGAAGTAACCGCATCTAGCTTTGTCCGACCGCCTTTTATTCTGCCTTTGACAATGACAGGCGCCATTCCGTTACCCCTTGTGGATATTGCCATGCCACCCAAATCATTGATGGAAGTCAATAAATTATTCAAAGGTCTTTTTCTTATTTGATAATCTCCCGTTAAAACAGTATAACCTTCAGAAAGTGCAGCTGTTGTGACGGCAAATCTTAAGGATGTTCCTGAATTGCCCACATTTACGATATCCTCGGGAATATTCGGAATACCTGAAAAACCCTTTATTGTGTATTTATTATCGAGAGTTTTTATATCGGCACCAAAACTTTTACAAACTTCGATGGCGGAAAAAGCATCGTCTGAAACCAATGGCTCAGAAATAACAGATTCTCCTCCTGATAAGCCCGCCAAAAACAAGGCCCTTATTGTATGTGATTTGGAACCCGGAAGTTTTATTCTCCCCGATACTTTCGAATTGCTAATTTTAAGAAGCATTAATTAAACAATCCTTTCTATCGTTCTTTATTACATTATAAAAGAGATGGAGTCCTAAAACAAGTATATCATTCACTTTCTGTCAGTAAATGCCTTTTTGGGGGAGGTCCGTAAAATTGAAAATAATTGCATAATATTTTGCCGTTGTATAGTTTTCTCTTCCTGTCTGCCCTTCTTGCGAATAATTTTTCAAAGTCAGGATGTGATGTTAAAACGTAGTATGACCAGGTATCGAGTGTTTTAAATACTTTTCCCATCTGCCGATAGAGTTCCTCAGCTTCGGCCATTTCACCGAGCCGCTCTCCGTAAGGCGGGTTACAGACAATGAAGCCATATTTGTATCGTGACTTCAAATCATTCATATCCATTCTTTGAAGATGAATTTTTGCATCAACACCAGCTTCTTTGGCATGGTGCCTCGCAAGGCTTATTTCCTCTTCGTCTATGTCAGAACCGCTTATTCTCAGTTCAGTGTCTCTCTCAATTAAATCATGAGCTTCTTCTCTCGCGGCTTCCCATGAAGTTTTAGGGATTATCGGCCAGCTCTCCGAAACAAAACTTCTTTTGATGCCCGGTGCGATATTCAGTCCGATTAATGCCGCCTCGATAGGAATAGTACCCGAGCCGCAAAGCGGGTCGACCAAAACTCTGTCCTTATTCCACCTGCTTAATTGGAGCAATGCGCATGCCATTGTCTCTTTAAGCGGAGCACTGCCTGCAAGTCTTCTATAACCTCTTTTGTGGAGTCCCGGACCTGATGTGTCAATTGTAAGTGTAGCCATATCTTTCAGGAGTCCAACCTCGATTTTATACTTTGGGCCGGTTTCATCAAACCAGTCACGTTTATACTTTTGCTTCATTTTTTCGACTATCGCTTTTTTTACGATTGCCTGACAATCAGGAACGCTCGAAAGCTGGGAGTTAATCGATTTTCCTTCAACCGGAAACTCAGCATTTTCTGGAATCCAATCATACCACGGCAATGCTTTTGTCTTCTCGAAAAGCTCATCAAAGGTCAGCGCCGAAAACTCGCCAACCTTTATTAATACTCTGTCCGCAGACCTTAGCCACAGATTTGTTTTACATATCGAATCTATATCTCCCGAAAATGTAACTCTTCCATTTTCAATGAATTGGTCATCAAAACCAAGTCTTTTTAATTCTCGCCCGACAACCGCCTCAATACCGAAAGCTGAGGTTGCTATCAGATGTATTTTTGACATATATTCTCCAGATATTTCGATTTTACTGACATTGTTATTGCAAAATTTATTGCCACAATTATTTATTTAATAACCGGATTATAATTTATTGGCATTATCTGTACCCATGTTTGCCCCGGATTTATTATCAATTCAGCGCCGCTGGATGCCAACGTATATTTTGTCTGTTCGGTTCTTGATGCTTTTGACCATTTGATTTTTACAGCTTTACCCAATGAAACGTACCAGCCTTCGCCGGTTCCGACATTATCGAGACCTTGCCTGCTGGATTTTGTTTCACCCGGCATTGTATAATTTCTTATTTTTTGAATAATAATATTTTTTGCTGTAAGCTGTTTTCCCGTCACTCTCTCCATCAGAGGTTCACCTTTTCTGAGCCTCTTATACAGTTTTGCCGCACTGTCATAAACATAACCGCTTTGGTTTGATGCTGCATATTTTATGGTGACATTTTTTGCGGCAAACCCTCCGACAGGCTCAACATCAGCCGGATTATAACTGAACACAAGTCTTCTTGTTGTAGTAGTAGGCCACTTGTGGCTTTTTACGTAGGCATTTATTTTATCTGTACTGGTATATGAATCCGACCAATTGCTTCCCTCTTTGGTTATGTCCCAGAAAACCCCGCCAACAAATATTCCGTTAATATCGTCAATATCGTATAATTTTATGTCTCTTTTCGCATATGGACTATATCCGACATGAACATATATCGCATTATTCTCCATTGCGTAATCAAGGAAATAGTGCCTTGCGCTTCTTACAGGACCTATTTTAGTCGATCCTTTGCCCCAAAAAACTGCCATGAATCTTGTTTCTCCACCCTCTGCAAAAGCTTCGTAAATAATCTGGGCTCTATATAGTCCTCCCTGTGGAAGCGGCATAGAATATTCATTGTCAATCATTACGGCATAAGGCCTGACACCTGCAACCGGAAGCGTGAAATCACCGTAATCAGGTGTAACTGTTGCAGTAGGTATCGAAGTTGTTCCGACCTTGAAGATTTGCATTCCGCCCAACATACTTGCGATTTCGAATGTAAAAACACAGGCTAAAACAATTAACGCCGCCAATAAAACGATTTTTTTCTTTTTCTTGTTCATTTTCACTTTCTCATTTGTATCTTTCATATCCATCCTCCTAAATAATATAAGCCCTAAAAAGGGAGAGCACAAATGTCATAAACATTATTTGATTCTCTCCCTTAAAAAACAATTAAATTATGTATCCTCACTGCTATTCTTCAAAATCATATTCTTCGCTCATTCGTGATTTAAATTCCTCAAATACCGAAGTAAGAAGCTTTTCATCATCAATACTTATAAAAGTGTCCTCGCCTTTTTCATTTTGTTCAATCTTTAAGATTACAACTCCGCCTTCTTCCTGTTCTTCCTGATTTTCATCCAGCGGCAGCAGGACTACAAAATCTTCCTCATTCATTTCAATCGTATCGAGATATTCAAATTCAACTTCTTTGCCGTCCTCATCCAAAAGAACGACAATGTCGTCTCTCTCTTCTTCTGTCATTAATAAGTCCTCCTTAAAGCAATTACCAACGAATTTTTTATTTGAAAAATGAAAACTTACCTATAATCGGAAGCGGTTTTTCAATATCTTTTGTTACATTAATTATACCGATTATCGACAAAGCAATTGTCCCCACCCAAAAAGCAAACCATAATAATCCCATTATAATTCCGTAAGCAGGTGATATGCCCGTAATATAATTATACCCGTAAAATGATGTTCTTGTTGTGAAAACATTTTGTAGAATTGCACCTAAAATACCAAACACTATAGAACCGGCAACTTCAACTATCGATAGGATAATTCCCTGTCCCACATGAAACCTCACTTTCGGGTCAGTATTTTCCGGGTGCACAAAAATCCCAACCAACCATAAAATGCCTATGTATGAAAGTATCTTATATATTTTTCTGTTGTCGCCCGGTTGTGTCATCGGCTGTTGATTCGAATAATTTGGCTGCTGATTATTCTGAGGTTGATATGGAGCCTGCGGAGGCGGCGGTGCTGCGGAAAAATTATTCACAGGCTGTCCTGCTTCCTGGCACTGACATACTTGACCATCTTCAATCTCTGAACCACAGTTTGTACAAAACTTACTCATAATATTCTCCTCCTAACAAATCTTATTCAAATAATATCACTTGCTTATGATTATTATATAACAAATTCAAAAATAGTAAACATTTTTTGTTATTTGAGTGTTTATGAGAATATTTATTTGCTTATTGCATCCGATTTTTCGTCCGGATTCACGTTAGTTTCATTTTTCTTTTCCACATGGATAATCTTGATTTTTTCCCCGGGCCACCAGTTCATTACACCTATTTTAATCGCAATTGCAGGTACAATGAGTGTCCTCACAATAAATGTATCGATCAATAATCCAATAACTGTGGCAAATCCAATCTGAACAAGTGATTTAATAGGCGATGCCATCATAGCTCCGAATGTTCCGGCCATTATGATTCCGCATGAAGTAATTATCGCACCTGTATTTATCAATGCCCTGGTTACTCCTCTTTTTATGTCGTTAGGTCTGTATTCCTCTTTTACACGGGACATCAGGAATATGTTATAGTCGACACCAAGCGCAACCAATATACAAAATACAAAGAATTGCACCGCCCAGTTTAATCCCTCATTACCCATTAATACCTGGAATACAAAATAAGTGATGCCAAGCGTGGTGAAATAGCTCAGGACAATCGTCAGAATTATGTATATCGGAGAAATCAAGCTTCTCAGCAATAGGACCAGCACCAAAAAGATACCTGCCAGAACAATTATCATTACAAGTCTAAAGTCGCTTGCTGTAACTTCTCTTATACTGTTAAACACAGCCGTTGCACCTCCGGTATGAAATTCGGAACCATCGAATGAGGTTTTTCTTATGCTTTCGGTTACAACTCTGTTGATTTCATCAACTGTATCCAAAGCTTTCTCTGAGAACGGGCCGACATTTAGTACAACGTCAATAACCATACCCTTGCCGTTCGGAGAAATATAATTGTTCATTGCAGTTTTCAGTTCCGGATATTTTGTCAGCGTACCGGCCGGCAGATAGAATAAATTATTCAGTGTGCTGTCTTCGGATGTATAGTCGCCAGCGGCATCTTCAATCCCGGTCACACCCGATCCCATATCATTTATCGCGCTCTTTCCGGATTCAAGTCCGTCCGCAATTTTTGTCAAGCCTTCAGCTGCAAGCTTTAATTGACTCCCGGCCGATTCCTGGCCTTTTTTTAATGTTTCCAGAGTTTCTTCGATTTTAATTAGTGCCTCATTTGTTTTTCCCAGTCCGTTATTTATTCCCGAAACGCCCGTTTTTATACTGTTAATCGCATCTTTAAGATTTGTCATGCCGCCTTCGAGCTGAGTTAAACCGTCAACAATTGCTGTTGTGTTCGCCGCTACTCCGCTTATTATTCCGTATGCGGTTTGAAAATTCGTATTTGAATTAAGCTCCGGTTTTTCCTGTAACAGGGCATCAAGACTTGATTTTGCGGTCGTCAAATTTGCGGAAACGGTATTTATCCCATCCTTTGACTGTGTTATACCCTGTTTGAGTGAATCAATATTTTGACTGATTTGTCCGAGACCTCCGGCTGCCTGACTCGAACCATCCTGAAGTTTATTGATACCATCCGAAATTCCAATCACACCGTCGGCAACCTTTCCGGTAGCGTCCGCCAAAGTTCCAATTTGGCTGCCACCCGTTTTGAGTCCTTTTGATATTTTATTTATATTTGTCTGAATTGTATTTAATCCCGTCTCAAGCGGAGTGAAGCCTGCACCGATTGCCCCAAGGCCATTTGAGAGCTGCTTTATTTGATTGGGCAGACTGACCGCTGACAATTTTTCACCCAGAGGTCTCGTTGCGGTTCTGACTTTTGCCACATTTTTGACTCTTGTCAAATTATCTGCTATTTTATCGATTAATTGAAGTGAATCATTTGTCCAAAGGTTTTTATCGGTTTTCATAACTATTTTAATCGGAAGCATTTCTCCCTGATTAAAATGCTTCTTTATTACGTCAAACCCCTGTCGTGCCTCGCTGTATGCAGGTAATTCACTCAACTGGTCATACGAGGGTTTGATAAAAGCCGATGCAATAATAAACGGCGTAAAAATCAGAAGAGGTATTACAATAAATCTCACCGGATTTTTGGAGACTTTTTTTGCAATATGCGACCAAATCGAGTGTCCGATTGTTTTTTTATGAATCTTTCCAATGAATTTTTTCGGCCAAAATATTTTCTCTCCCAAAACCGCAATTACTGCAGGCACAAGCGTAAGTACCGCAAATAGGGTTATTGTAACACCAATTGCGACACTTGGTCCTGTTGAATTATATAGTCCGAATTTCGCAAATATCATGAAGCAGAATCCGATAACAACTGTTCCGCCGCTTGACAGAACAGCAACTCCCGTTCCCCTCATTGCGGTTAAAATAGAGGTTTTTGAGTCGCTGCCATTTAACAGTTCTTCTTTGTAGCGTGAAATAATAAGCAGGCAGTAATCCGTGCCTGCTCCGAAGAGCACCGCAATTAAAAATGTTTCGGTAAACGCAGATACCTTTAGCCCCATATCTGCGAATATCGCGATTAATCCCTTAGAAACTGCAAAGGATATTCCGATTGACAAAAGCGAAATTAGAGGTGCAAAAGGGGATCTGTATATTATCAGCAGTATTAATGCCACAAGGATAAGTGTAATTTTAACCGTCAGATCCATACTTTTATCGACGTTTACTTTTTCCTCCTGATTCATCGTGGCATCTCCCGTCAAATGCAGTGAAAGACCTGCGGGTTTTACGGGAATTATATTGTTTACTGTTGCTTCTGTGTGATTAATAACATTCTTGAAACTCGATATGATGCTTGTTGCCTTTTGCGTATATGTACCGATTGAAAGGGATATAGACATGATGGCTGCATTCTTGTCCTTACTTAATAGCTCGCTTTCGAGATTTTTATTTGAAAACGGTGAAATTATTTCCTGAATTTCTAAGCTTTTCCGATGGTCGTTCAAATAATCTTCAACTTCAATTGCATATTTGCGGTCTGTATCCGTAAATCCGCCATCACGCTGAAACGTAATCAGGGCAGTACTCCTTCCTCCCTTGTTCGTAAAAAGCTCATTCGTAAGCGTTTCAGCCATAATTGGCGAAGATGATTCCGCCAGAAAGCTTTCCTGATTATTCTTTGTTTTATCCGACAGATTCGGTGCGAATAGGACTGCAGATAAAGTAACGGCGATCCAAAATGCGATAATAAACCATCTAAACTTATAATTAAATTCTCCAATTTTGCTTAACAACTTTCTTCCCCTCCGATTTGTTTTTTGCCATTTTCCTTAAGTGTTCTGTCGACAATCTCTTTGACAGTATCATTGTCGATATCCATGCACAAAGCCCGAAGATTATATACCGCAAGCGGGTATGCAAACTCTGTTGCGCTTGTCTTTCCGTCTCCTTGAAGCCAGTCAATAATCATAGTATAAACCGATCCCATAAAAGACATCGCGGCTACATGAGCATTGGGTAAACTAATAACACCCCTATCCATAAGGTCTTGAAGAACATCCTCAATTATTTTCGAGAACCGTGTATTGTTTGCCAGTCTCTTTGCTTCAAACCGCTGATTTAAACCAACCGATTCAATAAGCATGATACGGGCAAGTTCATTCCAGTTTTGAAATGAAAGAAGCGCCAGTGTGATTGCGCGGCAGATACTTTCGACAGGATTGTTTGAAATAGTTTCAATCGCATCTTTTAATACAATGCGATACATCTCATTCATTTCATCATAAAGAGTTTCGAATAAATCCTCTTTGCTGCTGAAATAGAAATAAAAAGTGCCGACCGAGATTCCTGCCTCGTCGACTATGTCTTTAACTGTTGTACCGTGATACCCACGGGCTGCAAAGATTTTTGCGCCTGTATCAAGTATGTGTTTTCTCTTTGCATCCTTTCTTACCTGTACTTCTTTTGGTGTTTTATATACCACAGCAAGCATCTCCTTCAAGCATAAAATGACACGTCATTCTATACTTGATTATAACCTCTTTATGCTTTGCTGTCAAGATATCCCTGCAATATATATACGGCGGAAATCTGGTCCGCAATACCTTTTTTCTTCGAAGTTTTTACATTCATCTCATGCATCGCCCTGTTTGCTGAAACAGTAGTAAGTCTTTCATCCCATTTGACTACCTCGGTTTTGCAATTTGGTTTTTTGTTAAACAAAGTGTCTGATAAGCAGGATTCAAGGGCAGTTTGAAACTTGTTTGTTTTCTCCGCACGGGGTCCGAGAGTTCCGTTCATATTTTTCGGGAAGCCCAGCACAACTTTTTCAACATCAAATTCATTGATTATACTAACAATTCGCTCTATAGCTTCTTTCTTACTCTTTTTTTCAATTGTTTCCAATGCCTGAGCAGTCCAGCCAAACGGATCGCTTATTGCGATTCCTATTCGGGTGTCTCCGTAATCAATACCTAAAATTCGCATCCTTTTAACCGCCTCCCCTTAACAGATTTTTATCGCAAATTGCGGACAGACTGCCGCACAATAACTGCAAAGCGTACATTTTTTACCGTCAACAACTGCCTTTCCATTCTTTATTTTAATCGCATTCTGCTTGCATCTTTCGGCACATTTTCCGCAGCCTTCGCAAAACGAATCGATGTGCAATCTTTTCTTCTTTAAAGAAAGGGTTGCTTTTAATTTAGAATCCGTCTTTCTCCCTTCAAAAACATCCACATTCATTATCACCTCTTCGACCGATTGCATACCTACAGCAATCGAATGAACATAAGGCAAATCAAGAACGAATTTCATACTTGCTTCGTAATCGGCGGCCAGATTCCCTCCGCCAAGCGCTTTCATTGAATATATTCCCTTTCCGTTATCATTTGCAAGCTTAATTGCCCCGAGCATTTCCTCAACTGTACCGTCTTTAATTCCAATTCCCGACTTATTTAGAAGCGGATGTATGACATCTATCTCCTGCATTTCGGCACAGGCGCGAACCACTTCGATATTATGTGTTGAAACACCCACCGCTTTAATCATTCCTTTTTCTTTTGCATTTATAAAATATTCGAGAGCATCCCTGTGTCCCCTGAGAGTCATTCTGCTCTCCTGTTCATGCAGCATGAAAATATCTATTACATCCATATCGAGTTCTCTTCTGGCTCTTTCGAGGCTCTCTGCCGCGCCATCTTTTGTGTAGGCATAACATTTGGTTGAAACTATCGGTCTGATACCGGTCATTTCAATGGCTTTTTTTATATAACCATACGTTTTGTATAATTCTGCTGTGTCAATAAAATTCACACCAAGCCTAAAAGCCGAAGCAATAACCTCAGAACCTTCATCAATAGAGAGATTAGCCTGCAGAGGCCCGATTATCAAACCTCCGAAGCAAAGTCTCGATACTATTAATTCTGTTTTCCCCAACTTCACATATTCCATTTTCAAACCACCGTATTTTAAAAGCCCCGTAAACTATACGGGGCTTCAATTATTTTTTGTCTGCTTCTTTTAAATAAGTCCTTATAATCTCCTCCAGCAGTTCATCTCTTTCAAGTTTCCTGATTATGCTTCGTGCATTTTGGTGGCTCGTGATATAAGTCGGGTCTCCCGAAAGTATATACCCAACAATCTGATTTATGGGATTGTATCCCTTTTCCTTAAGTGCCTGGTATACTGTCAGAAGTATTTCCCTGGCCGTATTGATTTTTTCTTTCTCAACTTTTTTGAACATCATAGTTTCGTTTTCTTCCATAACCTATCACTCCCCAATCAACTGTATCAAACAATATTAACTGAACGTATTATATACATATTATTACAAAGGGATGATTTATGCAACCCCAAACCGTTTAATATATTTTAACCTTATGTCCGGTTTTTAATCTGTAATGTGTCCTGAAACATCTTCTGTGTAAGCCTTATCGATTACTACGTTTTTTATTGTTCCTCTTAATTCACAAAATTGAGAACTGTCCCCGAAAGTTTGGTGAGAACCGTCTCCGAATGTTGGGTGAGTCGAACATACTGCTTTGATATGATTTGGCGTCAGTCCGTCAATTAAGGAAAGATTCGCTGCTGATACCTGTTCAAAAAGAACCGGCAGATTTCTGCCTGTAAATTTCTTATTGAACTTTAATGAGCAGCTGTTTGAAAGTTCCAGCAATTTTCTGCTCCTTTTTTCTTTTATTAAAGGCGCTATCTGGTTATCGAATTCAGCCGCCGGAGTTCCTTTTCTTGCGGAATACTTGAAAACATGCATTTTGGTTAATTCAATTTCACTTAAAAACTCAAATGTCTTTTCAAATTCGTCGTCAGTTTCTCCCGGGAAACCAACCATTACATCAGTTGTTACGGAAACATCGGGGATTTTTTCTCTCAGTAACCAAACAATTTTTTTGTAAAATTCCGTTGTATATTTTCTGTTCATCCGTCTCAATGTTTCATCACATCCGCTTTGCAGCGATATATGAAAATGAGGGCAAAGTTTGTTTGTTTTTCCGGCCATTTCAATGAATTCTTCGGTAATTGTGGTCGGTTCAATTGAGCCAAGCCTTATTCTTTCAATCCCATCTATTTCGTTTATACCTTTGATTAGTTTCAAAAGTGATTCCTCTTTTAAATCTTTACCATATGAGGCAAGATGGATGCCCGTTAAAACAACTTCCTTGTAACCATTATCAGCAATCCCGGTAACTTCTTTGATGACATTCTCGTAAGACCTGCTTCTTAAAGGTCCCCGTGCATATGGAATTATGCAATAAGAACAAAATTGGTTGCATCCCTCCTGGACTTTTATAAAGGCTCTTGTTCTGTCATGATATGAGTTTATGCCAATTTCTTCGAATTTGCGGAGATTCTTTATATCGGAAACAAGGTCAAGTGCATAAACCGATGTTCTTGCACTCTCGCTTTTGTTTTTATTTTCATCTTTTTCTCTGGTGCTTTGGATTTTTTCGACGTTCTCAACTACTTTATTTTTATCCTTAGTCCCTATAATTAAGCTGACTCCCGGTATTTCACGAACCTCTCCGGGAGAAGTTTGAGCATAACATCCTATAACAGCAACTATGGAATCAGGATTGTTCTTTATGGCACGTCTTATAATTTGTCTGGATTTTCTGTCACTCAAGCCGGTTACAGTGCATGTATTGATAACATATACATCTGCATACGCTTCAAAATCGACAAGTTCATATCCTTTTTTAGCAAACAACTCAGAGATTGATTCCGTTTCATATTGATTCACCTTGCAACCCAGAGTATAAAATGCGGCTTTTTTCATATAACCTCTCTTATCTACGCTGTTCT
Organism: Clostridia bacterium; assembly: GCA_041662985.1. Classification (GTDB taxonomy): domain Bacteria; phylum Bacillota; class Clostridia; order Acetivibrionales; family JBAZRJ01; genus JBAZRJ01. Next base: position 20,230 of record JBAZRJ010000016.1, on the reverse strand, counting down.
TCCTGAATAATTATATTTTATTTACATATTTTTAACAACAACCTGATTGACGAATACAGATAAAGGATATAATATAGTTATAGATTATTTTGAAATTAAGCCATATATTTAAACGAGGAGGAAATTAATATGAAAACATTTAATGTTTCATTAAAGTCAATCAATGATGTGAAGGATTTAGTGAATATCGTAAGCAAATACGATTTCGATGTCGACTTGGTATCAGGCCGCTATATCGTTGATGCAAAGTCAATTATGGGTATTTTCTGCCTTGATTTAAGTAAACCGATACAGGTTGAAGTTCATTCCGACGATTGCGACAAGTTCGTAGAAGAAATAAAGAATTTAATAGTTTAATTAAATAATTTAAGGAGTGTCCGAAAAAGCATTTTGCTTATTCGTTCACTCCTTTTTTTATTCCTCGATTGCAAAATCTATCTGCTTGCTTTCCATTGATGCCTTTACGAGCCTTACCTTTATTGAATCGCCAATCTTGTAAACCTTTCTTCGTCTCTCGCCGGTTAAGCAGAATTGCTTGTCGTTGAAAATGTAATAGTCATCATCCATATCGCTCATTCTTACCAACCCCTCAATAGTGTTTTCAAGCTCAATGAACATTCCAAAGGATGTCACGTTTGAAATTATACCTAAAAAGACATCTCCGACATAGCTTTTCATGAATTCAACCTTCTTCAGATCCTCTGTGTCCCTCTCTGCTTCAGCCGCAGCGACTTCTCTTTCCGATGAAATTTTCGCAATCTGCGAAAATCTTTTATTCAATTTTTCAATCTTATCTTCCCTTATCTTTCCCTGCAGAGCTCTTTTCATCATCCTGTGAATTATTAAATCGGGGTATCTTCTTATCGGAGATGTAAAGTGGCAGTAATATCTTGCCGCAAGTCCGAAGTGGCCTAAATTTTGATTGCTGTATCTTGCCTTTTGCAGCGAACGAAGCATGACCGTACTGAGAATTCTTTCTTCTTTGGTTCCTTTTGCTTTTTCGAGCAGTTCCTGCAAAGCTTTTGGATGAATATTATTTATTCCTTTTAAGAAATATCCCAGATTATGTGCAAAATCGGCAAAAGTCTCCATTCTTTCAGAGTCCGGATCCTCGTGTACCCTGTATACAAAAGGTGTGTTAGTCCAGAAAAAATGCTCGGCAACGGTTTCATTGCATAAAAGCATAAACTCCTCAATTATTTTATTTGAAATCGTTATTTCATATTTTTTAATTTCAATCGGCTTCCCTTTTTCGTTTAATATTATCTTTGCTTCCGGAAAATCGAAGTCGATTGCGCCCCTGATACGTCTTTTTTCTTTCAGAATTTCTGCAAGCTCCCGCATTTTATTGAAATCATCAATTAAATATTCATACTTCGCGGATACTTCGGAGTCAGATTTCATCAGTATTTTATAGACATCTGTGTATGTCATTCTTTCATCAATATTTATTACACTTTCGAATATTTCATGGTCTGTAACCTTACCCGTTTTATCAATATTCATCATTACAGTAAATGCAAGTCTGTCGACCTTAGGATTTAGACTGCAAATTCCGTTGGAAAGCTCTTTAGGGAGCATTGGAAGAACCCTGTCGACAAGATAAACGCTTGTTCCTCTGTTTAATGCCTCTTTGTCCAGAGGCGAACCTTCGGTTACATAATGGCTCACATCTGCGATGTGAACTCCGAGTCTGAAAGTTCCGTCCGGCTTTTTTTCGATTGAAACCGCATCATCAAGATCCTTTGCGTCTTCTCCGTCTATTGTAACCATTCTCGTCTTTCTTAAATCGCGTCTGTTCTTTATTGTTTCCTCCGGCACGACGCTGCTGATTGTTTCAACCTGTTCCATAACAGCTTTTGGAAAGGTTTCACTGAATTTATATGCTTTAATTATGGACAGGATATCTACTCCCGGAGCATCTTTGTCTCCGATAACTTCAATTATTTTGCCCTCTGCATTTCTTCTTTTCTCCGGCCACTTCGTAATCTCAGCAATAACCTTTTGCCCGGGCTTCGCCCTGTTAAACTGGCTTTTTGGAACGAATATATCGCCGGAAATCCTCATGTCATCAGACACAACAAATCCAAAATTTCTATTGCTCTCAAAAGTACCGACGATATTGGTGTTTGCCCTTGTCAATATTCGGATAACTTCGCCTTCAATCTTTTTATTCTTTGACAATTTATTGTTTACTCTGGCTACAACCCTGTCATTATGCATTGCTCCGTTCATGGAGTCTGCCGAAATAAACACATCGTTCGTATCTTCATCATCGGAGATAACAAATCCGAATCCTCTTTCGTTTCCATGAAGTCTTCCGACTATGAGGTTCATTTTTTCCGGTATTCCAAATCTGTTGTTGTTTGTTCTGAATATTTTGCCTTCCTGCTCAAGCTCAGCGATTATTTTTGCAAAAAGCTCTTTATCTGTTTTCGGTACACCAAGCAGAACTTCAAGTTCCTTTATTAATAGAGGTTTGTATGAAGCCTCTGTCATAAACCCAAGGATGCGCTCTTTTCTTTCTTCTGACATTTTTCCTTTTTCATTGCTCATTATTACTGTTTCAGCAGACCGGCCGCTGAATCTCCTTTCGACATTTCAGTCACACAACAACTAAAATCCTTAATATAAAAATAAAAAAGGCTTATGTAAGCCTTTTTTGTAAGTTGCAATTTTGTTTTCAAAATTATATTACCTTGCTCACTACCAACTGTAAAAATATTGACGTAAACAGGAATGCAATTGCTGCAAATGTTGTAAACTTGCTTAATATTGCATCTATTGTACGACCCTTATTCTTGCCAAAAAAGGTTTCTGCTCCTCCGGCAATAATTCCCGAAAGGCCTGCGGATTTTCCCGATTGAAGCAAAACTATTATAATTATCGCTGCCGCCAATAATAAATGAACTGCTGTTAAAATTATTTGTAGCATATGTTTCCTCCCAATTTCAGACTCAAAACCGTCGAGTTACATTTTAACACAGAGTTATCCAAAAAACAAGATAAAATAATTTGCCTTAAATCCGGAGGTTAAAATCTATTTCAAACTGAAAAATGCGTCTCTTCCCGCATATTCGGCAACTTCATCAAGCTCCTCTTCAATTCTCAACAGCTGATTATATTTTGCAACACGATCCGTTCTTGAAGGTGCGCCTGTTTTAATCTGTCCCGCATTCACAGCTACAGCTATATCCGCTATTGTAGTGTCTTCGGTTTCACCCGATCTGTGTGATACCACAGCCGTATAGCCCGCCCTGTTCGCCATCTGAATCGCATCCAGTGTTTCTGTGAGTGTACCTATTTGATTGACCTTAATCAAAATTGAATTTGCAACTTTCATTTCAATTCCTTTTTTTAATCTCTCTGTATTGGTTACAAACAAGTCGTCACCGATTAACTGGACTTTGCCTCCGAGTCTTTCGGTAAGCAGTTTCCATCCATCCCAGTCATCCTCAGCGATACAGTCTTCAAGCGAAATAATCGGATATTTTTTAACCAATCCTTCCAGATATTCAACCATTTCAACTTTTGTTTTCGTGATTCCGCTTTTCCAGAAGCTATATGTCCCGTCTTCCTGATACATTTCCGAAGCCGCAGCGTCAATAGCGAACATAAAGTCCTCCCCGGGCTTGTATCCGGCTGCCGTGACTGCTTCCACCATAACCTGAAGAGCTTCTTCATCGTTTTTTAAATTCGGTGCAAATCCGCCCTCATCTCCAACCGAAGTGGCATAGCCTTTACCGGATAAAACCTTCTTTAATGCATGGAAAACCTCTGCACACATGCGAAGCGCTTCTTTAAAACTTTTCGCGCCAACAGGCATAATCATGAATTCCTGAATGTTTACACTATTATCGGCATGCTTTCCTCCGTTTATTATATTCATCATAGGTACAGGCAGCAGCTTTGCATTTACGCCGCCGATATATTGATATAAGCCGAGTCCGAGCACCTCAGCCGCCGCTTTGGCAACTGCAAGCGAAACACCGAGAATCGCATTGGCTCCCAGCACTTTTTTGTTTGGAGTACCATCAAGATCAATTAACAGATTATCTATTGAAGTCTGGTCAAGAACATTCAATCCCTCAACCTTTTCCGCAATTAAATTGTTTACATTATCAACTGCCTTTGAAACGCCCTTTCCGCCATATCTGTTTTTATCACCGTCTCTTAACTCAATCGCCTCAAACACACCGGTTGATGCACCAGACGGAACCGAAGCCCTGCCGGTAAAACCGCCTTCGGCTATTACTTCAACTTCAATGGTCGGATTTCCTCTCGAATCGATTATTTCACGAGCCCAAACACTTTCAATCTCAACAAACTGTTTCATTGATTTGCACCTCTCATTCTTTAATCATTACAATTATATGTTATACCCATAAATCGCTTCTGATAAAACAATAAATAATTATGCTTTAATCAATGATTCTCCTGTCATCTCTTTTGGTTTATCAAGACCGAGTATGTCAAGCATTGTCGGTGCAAGGTCTGCAAGTCTTCCTTCTTTTAATTCTACATTTTTCAGTCCCACTCCGATTAATGGAACAGGATTTGTTGTATGCGCCGTAAAAGGTCCTCCGGTAATCGGGTCAATCATTTTTTCGGCATTGCCATGGTCTGCAGTAATTAAAGCAATTCCATCCTGCTCCAATATTGCCGACACTACATTGCCAACACAGGTGTCAACCGCTTCAACCGCTGCCTTTGCAGCATCAAAGAAGCCGGTATGTCCAACCATATCACAATTTGCAAAGTTTAATATCATAACATCATAATTTTTTGTATTAATCAGATTAACAGCATTTTTTGCAACTTCAAACGCACTCATCTGAGGCTTTAAATCGTAGGTAGCAATTTTCGGAGAAGGGATAAGTGCCCTGTCCTCTCCATCATAGCATTCTTCGACTCCGCCGTTGAAGAAAAATGTTACATGTGCATATTTTTCCGTCTCAGCAATTCTCAGCTGAGAATATCCAAGTCTGCTGATATATTCGCCAAAGGTGTTCTTCAGACATTCAGGTTTAAATGCAACATGCACATTTGGTATTGTTGTATCATATTGAGTCATAGTCACAAAGTATAGTTTCTTCAACCCACCCGGCCTTGCGAACTCCTTGAGGTCAGGGTCAACAATTGCCCTTGTGATTTCTCTCGCCCTGTCCGGTCTGAAATTGAAGAATATTATCGAATCATTTTCGCTGATGGTTGCAGTTGGTTTGTCATTTTCAAGAATTATAGTCGGCTTAACAAATTCGTCGAATTCTTCTCTTCCGTATGATTCCAAAACAGCCTCAACGGCTGTTTTTGCTGTTAGCCCTTCACCCAAAACCATTGCATTATATGCAAGCGAAATCCTGTCCCATCTGTTGTCCCTATCCATTGCGTAATATCTGCCCATGACCGATGCAATTTTTCCGATTCCGATTTCCTCTAATTTTGCTTCTAAATCTTCGACATACTTCTTTGAACTGTCGGGCGGCACATCTCTTCCGTCAAAAAAGCAATGAATAAATACATCATTTAATCCTTGTTTTTTGGCCATCTCTAAAAGCGCAAACAGATGAGTATTATGGCTGTGCACCCCCCCGTCAGATAGCAGGCCCATCAGATGCAATTTCGATTTATGTGCTTTGCAATTTTTCACTGCGTCCACAAACTCATTTTTGTCAAAAAAGTCTCCGTCTAAAATAGACTTCGTTATCCTGGTAAGTTCCTGATAAACAATTCTGCCGGCGCCCATGTTTGTATGCCCGACCTCGGAATTGCCCATCTGTCCTTCAGGAAGTCCCACATCCATGCCGCTTGTGTGAACAATTGTATTTGGATATTCTTTAATATATTTGTCCAGATTCGGCTTATTTGCTGCCAATACGGCGTTTCCTTTAACTGCCGAGCTTATTCCGTACCCGTCCATTATTATCAATGCAACGAATTTATTGCTTTTCATGTATGTAGTCTCCCATCAGTTAATATTCCATTTTGCGATTTTTTCAAAATCATCAAGTTTTAAGCTGGCGCCGCCAACCAGTCCGCCGTCTATATCAGACATTGAGAAAATTGCGTTTGCATTTGCAGCGTTGACACTTCCTCCATACTGAATTCTCGTCTCGCTTGAGACATTTTCTCCGTAAAGCGCCTTCAATGTTTTTCTGATTATAGAACAAACTTCGTTAGCTTGCTCGTTTGTTGCAGTTTTACCGGTTCCGATTGCCCATATAGGTTCATAAGCGATAACAAGCTGCTTAACCTGTTCTTCGGATAATCCCAAAAGTGCAATTTTAACCTGGTATCTTATCAAATCTTTCGTAACACCTTGTTCTCTCTGCTCCAACGACTCACCGCAGCAAATAATAGGTGTCATCCCATGTTTGAATACTGCATGCGCCTTTTTATTAACGGTCTCATTGGTTTCCGCAAAATATTGCCTTCTCTCCGAGTGACCTATTATTACATAATCAACTCCAAGACCCGCAAGCATTGCTCCGGAAATCTCGCCGGTATATGCTCCGCTTTCCTCGAAATGCATATTCTGTGCTGCAACCTTTATGTTTGTGCCTTCTACCGCTCTTTTAACGTCAGGTATGCAAACAAACGGAACACCAACGACAACTTCCGCATCAGCATCTGCGACTCTTGCCTTTAGAGCGTTTACAAACTCAACTGCCTCTTTGGCTGTTTTATTCATTTTCCAGTTTCCTGCCGCAATTTTCTTTCTTGTATTTTTATCGAGCAGACAAGCAATTCCCGGAAGCTCAATTCCTTCAAGGAATTCAAGAGATGCTCCTCCGCCTGTCGAAATATGGGTAATTTTATCTGCATAGCCCATTTGCTCAACTGCTGCAGCCGAATCTCCACCGCCGATTATTGAGATTGCCCCCGATTCTGCAACCGCTTTTGCGATTTCCTTTGTACCCGTTGCGAAATTAGGGAATTCAAACACACCCATAGGTCCGTTCCATACTATTGTCTTCGCCTTCTTTATAACCTTTGTAAATTTTTCAATAGTCAGCGATCCAATGTCCATACCCATCCATCCGTCAGGCATTGCATCCGAAGGAACATATTTGTATTCCGTATCATTTTTAAATTCTTTTCCGACAATACTCCCAAGTGGGAACATCATATTGACGCCCTTGGCCTCCGCCTTTTTAATCAATTCCTTTGCAAGTTCAACCTTATCATCCTCGCAAATTGAATTTCCTATGTGATAACCCTTTGCTTTCAGGAATGTATACGCCATTCCGCCGCCAATCAGGATTGAATCGACTTTATCCAAAAGATTCTCAATTACACCGATTTTATCAGACACCTTTGCTCCGCCTAATATTGCAACAAAAGGCTTTGCAGGGTTTGTCAATGCTTTTCCCATGATACTGATTTCCTTTTGTATTAGGAATCCGCATACTGCAGGCAGATAGCTTGCTATTCCTGCCGTTGAAGCATGAGCTCTATGTGCCGTTCCAAAAGCATCATTAACATATATTTCAGCAAGTGACGCAAGTGCTTTCGCAAATATGGGGTCATTCTTTTCTTCCTCTTTATGAAATCTTACATTTTCAAGCATCATGACTTCTCCGTCTTTGAGTGCGGCAACTTTTGCTTTTGCGTCCTCACCGATAACGTCTTTGGCCATTATCACTTCTTTGCCCAAAAGTTCGCTCAATCTCTTAGCTGTCGGTTTCATGCTGAATTTGTCTTCAAAACCGTTTTTAGGCCTTCCGAGATGTGAGACAAGAATAGTCTTCGCACCGTGTGCCATCAAATATTTGATTGTCGGTAATGCACCAACGATTCTGTTGTCATCTGTAATATTTAAATTTTCATCCAGCGGGACATTGAAATCAACTCTAACTATTACTCGTTTGCCCCTTACATCAATATCCTCAATTGTTTTTTTGTTGTACATTCCCATCTTTCATTTCCTCCCATGCATATTTAAATTAACATATTATTAACTTCTGAAAATCACTTACCTATTTTACATCCGATTACCTTTATTTTCAATAGATAGCAGAAAAAAAGCTTCAATCGAATCCATGGACGGAGGAACGGTAATTGATGTGTTTTCAAAAAAGAATAGAGTTGCGAATAAAATTATGATAATATTGGAAACAGAGTTTTAATTAAATATGGAAAGCTCAAATATTTTCCGGATATGATTAATTTAATAATAATCAAAGAATTTCATGGGGGTGCAATATAATGGGAATGATTCTGACGACAGTTGGGATAGTTATGGTTTTTATAGTATTACTGATAGTGACAATTGTTTTGTTTGTCAATAAAGTCAGAAAGAAACCTACTTTTAAAAGAGATTTGATACTGGTGATAATATCGGGTTTTGTATTTTTCGGATTGATTGCAGTAGATATCAATTTTGCGACTGACTTCTTAACAGGAGGCGAAAAAATAACTGCGGAACAGGCTGCGGATGAGGCTGCAAGAATAGCCGGCAAGGGACTTGTAATATCTTTTGATGCTATCAAAACGCAATGGAATAAGCGTTCGGAAGAAAAGTTGAAAAATATCGATATAACGGTAAAAAGTTTTACAGAAAAAGAATTTACAAAAAGTAACAATAAGAAATATACGATAAAGGTACTTATTGACAATAAGAACAAAAAGGAAGAATCTATGCCTCTTTCGGAGATGGTTGGCACCGATTACCTGTTCCTGTATGATAAAGATGATATCTTTCATAAAATAGACAGTTTTGATTCGGAATCGGATTTATTGCCGGTTGGAAAATCATTGGCAACATTGTCTGCATATGTTGCAAAAGATGTTAATATCTTAGGAATGAAGCTGGTGGACAGGAAGATGCCTTTTGAAAAGTAAAAATCGAAGGACTTGATTGTCAATGGTTTCATCTTATAATTGCAAAACAAAATATCCTATAGTTTTGATTCACGGAACCGGATTCAAGGATCGGAAGCACATCAATTATTGGGGGAGGATTCCGCAAGCCCTTAAAAATGACGGTGCAACGGTATTTTATGGATATCAGGATGCATGGGGCACAGTCGAGAACAATGCTGTGATAATAAGGGATAGAATAACCGAAATTCTTGATCAATACGGATGTGAAAAGGTTAATTTAATTGCACATTCAAAAGGCGGAATGGAATCAAGGTATGCAATTTCCACTTTGGGTATGGCAGACAAGATTGCAAGTTTAACCACAATCGCAACACCACACAAAGGTTCAAAGACCATAGATGTTTTACACAATAAATTAAATCCGGTTTTCAAATTTTTAGCATTTTTCGTGAATAAATTCTTTATGATTCTCGGAGACAGAGAACCTGATTTCTACACTGTTACCAGACAATTTTCAACTCCGTATACCAAGGAGTTTAATAAGAAAAACCCTGATTCTGAATTGGTTTATTATCAAAGTTATGCGGCGGTTATGAAGAATTCATTCAGTGATATAACAATGGTAATTCCCCACTCAGTCGTGGGTTTTATAGAGGGGGAAAATGACGGGCTTGTAACTCCTGAATCTGCGGCGTGGACGAATTTCAAGGGCATCATTAAAAGTTCAACAAACCGGGGTATTTCACATGCAGATGAAGTTGATCTGAGACGGAAGAGATTTACGGGAAAAACCGAAGTAGAGGGTGTTACAGATATTGTCGACGTGTATATCAAGATTGTTTCGGATTTAAAAGATATGGGGTATTGAAACTCAACTTACTTGAGTTTTTTATTGTAAATCAAAGGAGCCGTTCTCGGGGACGGTTCTTTTGTTCTTAATATAAATGTGGCAGAGGTTGAAGTTGAAGACGAGTATGTTTACAAAATTATTTTAAAAGTAAACATCCCGAGTCGGCAACTTCACACCTCGTGACACATGATTGAATAATTATTAAGAGAACCGTCCCCCAAATCGAGAACAGTCCCCTATGTTTTTATGCGTCAACTTTTGCCATGAAGCAAATTAAATCAACTATCTTGTTTGAATAACCCCATTCATTGTCATACCATGCGACAACTTTTACGAAGTGGTCGTTTAATGAGATTCCTGCGTCTGCGTCAAATATAGAAGTACGAGGATCGGTAATAAAATCTGTCGAAACAACTTTATCCTCAGTGTAACCCAAAATACCCTTCAATTCGTTTTCAGAAGCTTTCTTCATAGCTGCTTTTATATCTTCGTATGTAGCCGCTTTTTCAAGTCTGCAGGTCAGGTCAACAACTGAAACGTCAATTGTCGGCACTCTTAATGACATACCGGTCAGTTTTCCGTTTAATTCAGGAATAACTTTTCCAACAGCTTTAGCAGCGCCGGTTGATGAAGGAATAATATTTACAGCTGCTGCGCGTCCGCCTCTCCAGTCTTTGCTTGAAGGTCCGTCAACAGTTTTTTGAGTGGCTGTGGTTGAATGAACAGTTGTCATCAATCCTTCAACTAGTCCAAACTTGTCATTTATTACTTTTGCGATAGGAGCAAGGCAGTTAGTTGTACATGATGCATTTGAAACTACCTTCATATCCTTCGTGTACTTGTCATCGTTAACACCCATAACAAACATTGGAGCGTCAGCGGAAGGAGCACTTATAACTACTTTCTTTGCACCGCCTTTGAAGTGAGCGGATGCTTTTTCAACAGTCGTGAAAACACCTGTTGATTCGACAACATATTCTGCTCCGCAGCCTGACCACGAGATCTCAGCTGGGTCTTTGCATGCGAATACAGTTATTGCATTGCCGTTTACAACGAGCTTGCCATCCTTCGTCTCTACAGTTCCCTTGAATTGACCATGTACTGAATCATATTGCAACATATATTTCATATACTCAAGATCAATAAACGGGTCGTTGATTCCCATAACTTCAACGTTCGGGTTCTCACATGCAGCTCTCAAAACAAGACGGCCGATACGGCCAAAACCATTAATACCAATTTTTACTTTCATGACTTTTACCTCCTATGTAAAATATCGTTTTAGATTAGATATATTCTAAACCACATGTATTTTATATTATTTAATCATCTTTTTCAATAGAAAAACGAATAAATAATTAATTTTTTAACAAAGACTAATTATATATTTCTTAACAAACTTTGCAGGATTATATGAAAGCTTTGATTTTCTCAATCCCTCGACTCCAAGATCCTGCTCTCTGTTTATAAACTCTGCGTCCGCCCATTCCTTTTGGGCAAATGCTTGGTTTATATAGGTATACAAACCGTTTATTTTACTGTTGGCTTTTTCAATATGTATAACTGCAGTATCTGTGTTTAGCATTTCACCTGCCGCAAATGCTTCATAAACACCGTCAACCATTATTATTGTACCTTTAACACCGAGCCGCTCATAGTTGTTCAAAAGCTCAATATTTGCAAGTTTTTCACAATAAAACTCTTTGTGGTCTTCACAGGAATGCTCCGCACACCACCTGTCCATTATCCTTTTACACTCATCAAGCAATGATTCATCAATAGTCTTATATTCATAGTCATAGAGCTTCTTGAAATTATTTATATGATTTCTCTTACCATCGTACTTCTTACCTCTCAAAGATATCAAATCATTGCTTCTGTACACATAATCACTGTTGTTCATGTCATATGCAATGAATGTCTCATCAGCAACAATTTTTCTTACGTATTGCAGTTTTTCTTCGGGGACTCTCTTTAACTGAGGTTTCCAACCTTTATTTTCAAAGAACTTTTTGATTTCTAAAACAGCAGGCTCAATATCATTTTTCGAAGCATCGCCGATCGGGAAAAACGCAAATGGTTTGTCGCTTGAAGGTATTGATATCACGCATAATAGGTCATTTATAACTGCGTACTTTATGTTATAGAAGTGACGCCATATAAACAGATTAGTAAAAGTCAATTCGGATTCCTGCGGATTATATATTTTCAAATATTTATCGAATATGTCCTTATCATCAATTGCTATATCAACAAATTCCAAAGGTTTTCCTCATTTCTGTTTTTGTGAAATATTAATCGCCAAAACCTACTCCGACACTTTTTGCAATTCTTACAAGCTCACCTTTAGGATCAACCGTCTTTAATTTCCCGACCGCATCTTCAAGCGGAACACATTTAATTTCATTTCCTTGAAGACTTACCATCGTTCCGAACATACCCTTATCTATAAACTCAACAGCCGCAACCCCGTACCTTGTCGATAAAATCCTGTCAGAAGGAACCGGCCTTCCGCCTCTCTGCAGATGTCCGAGAACAGTCACTCTTGTCTCAACATCCAATACTTTTTCAATATCATCGGCAAGTTTCACGCCAATTCCGCCAAGTCTTATCGGATCGGGGCTGTCCTTCAAAATCTTGCTTATAACTACCTCTCCCGAAATTGATTTTGCTCCTTCGGCAACGGCAATAATACTGAAACCTTTTTTTGCTTTTCTTCTTTCTGTAATTTTCTCACAAACCTTATTTATATCATAAGGGATTTCAGGAATAAGAATCACATCGGCTCCGCCTGCTATACCCGATTCAAGAGCAATCCAGCCTGCATATCTTCCCATAAGCTCGAGAATCATAATTCTGTGATGCGATTCGGCTGTGGAATGAAGTTTGTCCAGTGCTTCGGTTGCGGTGTCAACAGCAGTCATAAAACCAAATGTCGTATCTGTCGCTGAAAGGTCGTTATCAATTGTCTTCGGCACGCCTATGACATTCAAACCTTTTCTTGCAAAGTCTCTCGCCGAGGTTAAAGTACCGTCCCCGCCTATTAGAACCATGCAATCTATATCATGCATATGAACATTGTCCAAAACCCTGTCGGACATATCCACAAACTCAACCTTGCCTTCTCTTTCAACTCTGAAACTAAAAGGATTATCTCTGTTTGAGCTTCCGAGTATCGTTCCGCCTTTATCCAATATGCCTGAGACATCGTTTGACCTGAATTCCACATAGTCATTGCAAACAAGACCTCTGTAACCGTCTCTGAATCCAATTACATCATAACCGTATTTGCCTTTCGCTGTTTTAACCACAGCCCTCAATACTGCATTCAATCCGGGGCAGTCTCCTCCACCGGTTATTACGCCTATTCTTTTTGTCATACTATTTACCTCCATATCGTATTTATGTATTATTTTGTCGCCAGAATTATTTCTTTCGCAAATTCAATCGACTTTAAAATATCATTTATGTTTATCTGCTCTTCGACGCAGTGAACGTTCTGCATTCCGACACTTAAATTAATCGCCTTAATTCCTTTGGCATTTAAAATGTTTGTATCACTGCCTCCGCCGGTAGCTTCGGGGTTTAATTCAACACCTGTCTTATCGGCTGCAATCCTTGCTATTTTAATTATATCATCACTCTCATTTATATCAAATCCGCTATATACAAGCTCTGATGAATATTTCATTTCACCGCCGAACTTTTTAACCGCATTTTCAAAGCATTTTCTCATATGCTCCGTCTGCTTGATTAAAAGGCCTTCGTCCCTGCTTCTTGCTTCGGCATTTATTTCAACGCTGTCGCATATTATATTTGTTGCCTGCCCGCCGTATATCACTCCGATATTTGCCGTGGTCTTATCGTCAATTCTTCCAAGTTTCATTTTCGAAATGGCTTCTGCCGCAATCTGAATTGCACTAATACCGTTTTCGGGTTCAATTCCGGCATGTGCCGCTTTCCCGGTAATCGCTATGTCAATTTTATTCTGCGAAGGAGCGCTAACTGCTACCGTTCCAATGTTACCACCTTCATCAAAAACAAAACCATATTCCGCATCTATTTTACTGAAATCAAGATTTCTCGCGCCGAACAAACCACCCTCTTCGGCAACTGTGAAAACAACCCGGATATCCCCGTGTTCAAGCCTTTCACGGACAATAATTCTGAGTGCTTCAAGTATAGTAACTATGCCTGCAATATCGTCTCCGCCCAAAATTGTTTTGCCATCTGTTTTTATAAAATCACCATCGACTATGGGGTTTTTATTTTTGCCCGGTGTGACTGTATCCATGTGAGCCATAAGAATAATCGGCGGAACTTTTTTAGTGCCCTTCAATGTCCCAATGAGATTGCCGGAATTTCCTTCAATCTTTTTTCCCGCATCATCCTCATATACCTCAATACCGATCTCCTCAAGTTTTCTTTTAAGTATATCGGTCATGCTGCGTTCATTGAATGTAAGACTGTCAATCCTTGCAAGTTCAATAAATTCCTTTAAAATTTCATCTCTGTCAATCAAATCTCTCACCTCAAATTATTTCTATTTCTATTATTTTCTGTTTCTATTATTTTTAACGGTCCCCTATTTGTTATCTTATTATTGCTTATTCTTATTATTGCATATTCTTATTATCGTTTATTCTTATTTTTCTTTATTAAAATTCTCGAAAGCACTGATCTCCTAATTCTTATGGCGTTCATAGGGCAAAGTTCCTGACAGCAAAAACAGCTGATGCATTTGGATAAGTCTGCATAAGGCCTGTTTTCTCTGATTTCGATGATTTTTGCGGGACAGTTTTTCGAACAGTTTTCACATCCGCTGCAAAGGTCATGAATGAAAACCGGTTTCGGCTTCAACAGTTTTATAAAGTGCTTCATCGGCCATTTATTGAAAAATTGGATTGTCTTCAATGAATCAATCTGCGGTAATTTAAAGCTTTTTAAGGTAACATCGCCTAGTTTTTCTCCTACAATCTCAATTTCATCAATATTTTCCGGACAGAGCTTTCTTTTAATCCCGTTGTTAATGACCGGAACGCCTTCGGGATCTGCACTCACAAGTGTCAATGCTGTAAAATCAAGCGCAAAAGCATCCTCGCTCGCCAGTATAAGCCCAATCTGCCTCGGGTCTCCTGATGTCGGTCCCTCACCCTCCATGCCTATGACTGCGTCCATAATACTTAATTTCGGCTTAACGCTTAAAAATATATCTATAATTGCATCGGCAAAATCTTCATAATTGGACATTTTCATATGATATTCGACTTTTTTAATTCCCGGAACCGCGCCGAACATATTCTTTACTGCGCCTGTGTAAGCCATCTGTCCATGAGCTTTCAGTTTTGGAAGGTTGATTATAATGTCAGCATCCACTAAAGGCTTTATTAATGTTACTGTTTTTAACAATTTTGCCTCGGGATTTTTAAAATCAATCTCTTCAATGTCGTAATTCAGTTTCAGATCTGTTTCCTCTGCGACTTTCATTAAACCGCAGGTTGAATAAACTGATTTTAAATGGTTTTCAGAGTAAAATCCTCCGGGACTTTCAATTATTGTCGGCTCCGCTCCCATTTCAATAATTAAATCAGATACCGCCTTTATAAATGCCGGATGAGTTGTTGCGGCACACTTTGGGGTTTTCCTCATGATTAAATTAGGTTTCAGGGCAACCTTCATCCCGGGTTTTATAATATTTTCAATCCCGCCTAAATTTGAAAACGACTTCTTTATAGCCGTCTTAAGATTATTCTCATCATAGTCAATGCATCTTTCTATTGAAACACGTTTCAATTTGCGTCTCCTCCCAAATCATTATTTACAGCTCATTTAAACTGAAACATCATAAATTATTTTTTTATCTTTTCTGAAATAACATCAATTTTTCTCAACCTGTGATTTACTCCCGACTTCCCCAAAGCAGGGTTTAATAATTCCCCCAGCTCCTTCAGATTAAGGTCTTTATGCGTTAATCTTAATTCTGCGATCTCGCGTAAATTATCGGGCAGGTTTTCAAAACCCAGCTTATCTTTAATCAATTTGATGTTTTCAATCTGTCTTACAGAAGCATTGACTGTTTTATCAAGGTTGGCGGTTTCGCAGTTTACCAGCCTGTTTACATTGTTCCTCATTTCCTTTAATATCCTGACATTTTCAAGACTCATCAATGCAGTATGCGCACCTATAATATTTAAAAAATCGACAATGTTTTCTCCCTCTTTCATATATATCACATATGTGCCCTTGCGTTTGATTATTTTTGTATTCAGTCCAAAGCTGTTTGCAAGAATACTCAGTTCATGAGCCAGCTTCTTATCTTTATCGGTAATTTCAAGATGATAGGTTTTCTCCGGGTCGCTTATTGAACCGCTGGCTAAAAATGCTCCCCTTAGAAACGACCTCTTGCAGCAGTTTTCTTTAAGCAGGGTTTTCGTACTGATATTAATACTTTCCAAAACCATCTTTGAACCCATTGATGGAGTAATAATCAAGGTGTATGACACATGCTTCTTCAACTTTTTGCTTTTTCTGGCCGTAACTTCGGGATGAATATTAAACAATATCTTGATTAATGAAAATGTCCTTCGTGCAAAAGCTGCGTTTTCTGTCACTATTTTTATATTCGCTTCATCAATGCCTATATATTTTACAGTGCCGCTTATTCTTAAAGTGGCAGCAAGTTCGGCTATAAGGCAGCATCTGTCAATTTTTTCAACCCTGCATAATTCATTTTTGACCATGGACGAAAATGACAACCTTAGCACCTCACTTCTTTTTTATTGTCATCCTTTTCAATTTATCTCTCACATAATAATAATCTATTGATCTTTTCTTATCCTTGCGTAGCACCTTGTCGGCAACAAGGTCAATAATTGCAATAGAAAGTTTTGAAGAATTATGTCGAACAAGATTGTTCTGAATACTGACAAAATCATCTTCAATAATTTTTACTCCGAGCTTCTGCACGTCTTCGGCGTTCAGCATAACCATCTCGGCGTTCTCCTTTGAATAGCTTTCTTTAAGGTTTTCAGGTATATCAGTGTTATTTGCTATGCAATAGTCGAAAATCCCTTTGTATGTTTGGCTTTCAACTGCTTCGATATGGTCGCTTACAGAGTATCCTTCAGTCTCTCCCGGTTGAGTCATAATATTTGAAACATAGATTTTTATTGCTTTGGAATTTTTTATCGCATTACTTTCACCCAGAGCTAAAAGATTTGGTATAATGCTTGTATACAAGCTTCCGGGTCCAATTATCACCACATCCGCTTCTTTGATTGCAACCAGCGCCTCCTTTAAAGGTTCAACGGTTGCCGGGTCCAGATACACTCTTTTAATTCTTCCCGGATGTCCTTCGCTGTGATTCCCTATGTTAGTTTCTCCGCAAACAATGTGACCGTCATCCAATTCAGCGCATAATTTGACATTTTCAAGCGTGACCGGCAACACCTTGCCCGTTACGGCCAGAACATCGCTCATTTTTTTGACCGCTTCTTCGAAGCTGTCGGATATTCCGTCCATTGCGGCAAGGAAGAGATTCCCGAAGCTCTGACCTTTCAAAGCCCCTTCATTGAATCTGTATTGCAGCAGTTTTTCCATGATGGGCTCAGTGTCTGCGAGCGCCAAAACACAGTTTCTTATATCCCCCGGCGGCAGCATGCCAAGCTCCTGCCTCAAAATTCCCGAACCGCCGCCATCGTCTGAAACCGTAACAATTGCTGTGATATTTGAACTAAAAGTCTTAAACCCTCTGAGCATTGTGGATAGACCTGTTCCGCCGCCTATTGCAACAATCTTCGGGCCGTTTATCAATATTCTTTTTTCGTAAAGGAGGTTGCTGAGACGTTCTGAATCGAGTGAGATTCTGAATCCTTTTGAGGCGGATATCTCGTTAATAACAATATTCACAATATATTTTACTGCAAAAACGATAAAAATACATCCTGCGATAATGAGAAAGAAGGATAGAAGCGCTCTTGTTTTATCCCAATAATAATTGCCAACCAGATATGACAGGCCAAAGCTGATGCAAGCTATTCCAAGAACACCTGCCGCAATCCACCTTTTTATGTTAATGCCCGATCTCAACCATTTAATCAAATTCATTTTAACGCCTCGCTGTCATCTTTTTCAATATCCCTGTGTTCGATAAACGCTCCGTAATTACTCAGTTTAAGCCATGACTGCAATTCATTTGCTATGGCAACCGACCGATGTCTTCCGCCTGTACAGCCTATACCTATTGACAGCAGTTCCTTGCCTTCTTTTATGTAATTCGGTATCAAAAAATCAAGAAGTTTTGTCAGTTTCTCCATAAACTCGATTGTTTCGGGTTTTGTCATAACGTATTCTTTCACCGCGGCATTATTACCGGAAAGATTCTTCAATCCGGGTACATAATAAGGATTGGAAATGAACCTGACATCAAAAACCAGGTCGCAGCAAGCAGGCATCCCATATTTATATCCAAACGTTATTATATTTATTATCATCTATCTAATATTTCTCCCCCGATTTTTTATTCTTCGCCTACAAATTTTATTTCAGTCTCTAATGAGACACCGAACTTTTCTTTTACCTTGTCTTTAATTTTATTTATAAGGTCAATAACATCAGATGCTGTGGCATTTCCGGTATTGACAATAAATCCGCAGTGTTTCGTGGAAACCTGTGCTCCGCCGATACTTTTACCCCTCATACCGCAATCCTCAATCATTTTCCCTGCAAAATGGCCCTCGGGTCTCCTGAAGACACTTCCTGCGCTTGGCATTGCAAGCGGTTGTTTATCACGGCGTCTCCCATTGAAATCGTCCATTGTTGCTTTGATTTTATGCCTGTCGCCTTTAGCAAGTTTGATCAGCGAATTTGTAACTATTCCGCCGTTTCTCTGAAAAACGCTTTTTCTGTAACCAAATTCATGCATATTACCGGTCAATTCACGTACATTTCCTTGTCTGTCTATATATTCGCTTTTAATAATTACATCCTTCATCTCTCCCGAATAAGCGCCGGCATTCATTACAACAGCTCCGCCTAAGGTCCCGGGAATACCCGATGCAAATTCAAATCCCGCAAGGTCGTTATCCAAAGCAACTCTTGCAATTTTCGAAAGAAGCGCCCCTGCTTCAGCTATTATGATATCTCCGTCGATTTTGATTTCATTGAAATTATCGAATAGTTTTATAACCACGCCTCTGATGCCTTTTTCCCTGACAAGAAGATTTGAACCGTTGCCCATGACGAAATAAGGCACTTCATTTTTATTCAGAGCGATAATCAGAAGACACAACTCATCACTGCTGGCCGGGGTTACAAGAAAGTCGGCAGGTCCGCCTATTTTGAAGGATGTATGTTTATTCATCATTTCTTCGGTTTTTATATTTTCAACACTTGTAATTTCTTTTAACAGGCTCAATGTTTCAGACTTGTCCAAGATTACTCAGCTCCCTAAATTGTTTACTTATTATTGTCTTGACTGTGCATTTCGCCCAAAACCCTTTCGCTGATTGTCTCTGCAGCATTATATCCCATTTTTTTCTGTCTGCTGTTTAAAGCCGCAACCTCGGCAATAATTGCAAGATTTCTACCCGGTCTTACAGGTATGCTTAACGACGGAACATTTATACCCAAAATCTCAGTAAACTGTTCAACAAGCCCCAATCTGTGGTAATTTTTATTGTTATCCCAAAATTCAAGGTTAATGACAAGATCAATATTTTCAATAATCTTAACAGAGCCAACCCCATAAAGATTTTTGACATCGAGAATTCCAATACCCCTTATTTCAATAAAATGTCTGATAACTTCAGGTGCCGTTCCAATAAGCGTTTTGTCCGACACTTTTCTTATTTCGACAACATCGTCTGCAACAAGTCTATGACCTCTTTTCACAAGTTCAAGCGCAGTCTCGCTTTTACCGACACCGCTGTCCCCGATCAAAAGGATACCTTCACCGTAGACTTCGACGAAAACACCATGCTTAGTCATCCTCGGTGCGAGCTCAACATTCAGAAATCTCAGCAGCCCTCCCAGGAACCCCGAAGTTGTATCATTTGTTCTCAATACGGGTATGTTATATTTCTTTGCAACCTCTATCATTTCGGGAAAAACCTCAAGCCCCCTTGCAACAACCATACAAGGGAATCCTGTTTTAAAAAATTCATCGAGCCGGCGGCGTCTTTCTTCTGAAGATAATTCAGATAAAAATGATGTTTCCACCTTCCCGATTATCTGAATTCTATCTGTTCCAAAATATTCAAGATATCCCGTTACCTGAAGTCCCGGTCGATTTATATCAGAAGTTGTGATTTTTACCTTATCTAAATTTTTGCACTCGCAGACTATTTCCAATTGAAATTCTTCTATAACTTCGATTAGCATTACTGAGTACATTTTCATACCTCCCATCATGAATATTCAATCACAATTATATACTATTTGAGGGTAATTTAATATATAAAACCGGCAGAAAATCATCAGATTCTCTGCCGGAAAAATATATCAATATTTTATTTTACTTGAGCTCCACCCCAACATTTGACACAGAGCCTTTTA
>JBAZRJ010000015.1:0-39526 GCA_041662985.1 Clostridia bacterium | reverse complement strand
AAGTACTTTAACGCCATCGATTGTCTTGCTGATATCTTTGACTGTGAGGATTTCCTTGCCCGGCTCCCTGTCAATCTGAAAGCCTGCGAAAGGATATTTTCTTGAGGAATTCGGCATATCTTCAACAGTTAATTTTTCAAGCAGTTTTTTTCTTGAAGTTGCCTGTTTTGACTTGGACTTATTTGCGGAAAATCTTTGTATGAAACTTTGAAGCTCTTTAACTCTGTCCTCGATCTTTTTATTCTGGTCTTTCAGAATCCTCTGCATCAACTGGCTTGATTCGTACCAGAACTCATAGTTTCCGGTGTAAAGCTTGATTTTCGTGAAATCTATGTCGACTATATGAGTACAAACATTATTCAGAAAATGACGGTCATGCGAAACAACAATGACAGTGCCCAAATATTCAATCAGGAAATCTTCAAGCCAGTTAACAGCCTTAATATCCAAGTTATTCGACGGTTCATCGAGTAAAATTATTTCCGGTTCGCCAAAAAGCGCTTGCGCTAACAAAACTTTTACTTTTTCGCTGCTGCTCAGTGTTTTCATATCGGAATTTAAAGTTTGAGCATCCAGATTCAGACCCTGGATCAATCTCGATGCTTCGGATTCGGATTCCCAGCCGTTGAGTTTCAAAAATTCGCCCTCGAGCTCAGAAACGAGCAACCCGTCGGCATCGGAGAAATCTTCTTTGGCATATAACTCTTCCTTTTGCTTCATTATTTCATACAAACGCGGATTTCCCATTATTATCGTATCAAGCACCGAAAATTCGTCATAAGCATACTGGTCCTGCTTTAATACGGACATGCGGATATTTTTTGGAATTTCAACCGTCCCCGTAGACGAATCGAGTTCGCCCGACAAAATCTTCAAAAAGGTTGATTTTCCTGCCCCGTTCGCTCCTATAATTCCGTAGCAATTACCGGGTGTGAATTTTAAATTTACATTTTTAAACAGGTTCACCCCGCCAAAATTTAAACTGACATTGCTTACTGTAATCATTTTCCCTCCAAGGTGTCTTTCGACAAACTTACTTCAATTATATTTTTATTTCATCTTCTGAGATCTCAAAACAAACACACATTAGTTTAACACAATGTCATTTTAAAATATATAGTTCGTGCAAATAGAAAAAGGGTGCAGACCGGTTAGAGTCTGCACCGTTTTTATGAAGAATTGCAGTATTTCTAGGTGATTACGTGATTGTAGAGTCTAAACAAGTCATCTGCCGACTCGGATACTACAAACAACTTACCTATATCATTTGTCGTAGGACACCCGGTTCTGAAAGCGTAATTACTCGCAATCTGAGTTTCCGAACCACCGGGTGGAGTAATGTATACACTATAAGTATATGCATTCATATTCGCTACAATCCTTACATGATATCTAATATCCGCTGTATAGTTGACTGTAGTCGATTTTGTAAATGATCCCCCATTCCTTACATCGAAATACCCTGACGGATTAAATCTCACTTGCATTGCAAAGTCGTTAAATCCGGCTACTGTGGTTGAAGTGTCGGCATAATCAACTGAAGCGTCAATATTGCTTTGCTGCGGAACAACATCAAACTTAACAGTTCTGATTCCTGTATTGCTGCTGCCAAGATTTATTCCATTTGAAAGATACTCCGGCGTGCTGCTGGAATCATAACTAATCTCATGATTTGCAACTTTGAAGTTACAATCTGTTCCATCATCAGAATCCAGGAACAATTGGCCAACATCGTTCGTTGCCGGCGCACCGGTTCTAAATGAGTAATCCCCGGCTAACAAAGTCTTTGAACCGCCGTCTGGAGTGACATACACGCTATAAATTGCTGCATCCATATCCGCATAAATGTCGATATGGTATTTCGTATTTGCAGTGTAATTTACAGCATTCGTTCTCATGAAAGAACTTCCGTTTCGAACATCTAAATATCCTGAAGGATGGAATCTTACCTGCATAGCGAGATCACCAAAACCCGCTACATCTGTTGAGGAATCAGCATAGTTAATCGCACCGTCGATGCCATTCTGAAGAGGGGTTGCATCAAAAGCAACATGCAATTTCCCGACATTCTTGGTTCCGAGGTTTATTCCATGTTCTGTCCAGTTATTGGCAACGTTGTAAGAATAATAATTGTATCCTTCAGTATTGTAAAAATCTTTCGTTACGTTATATTCATGATCACTGACAAATAAAGCGTCCATAACTTCATTCCCTGTAGAATATATTGTTGCATCATCATATTTTTGCTGTAGTATATCTAAGAATGTAGTGAGTTTGTACCACTTTGATGCATCCGGGTCTACATTTGCTTTCATGTATTGATATGTTTGGGTAAAACAGCTCTTCCAATTTGATCCGGACACCCAATTTGATTCACTGGTTGCCGCAAAGGCTTTAACAACTCTAATCAGGCAGTAAGTAAGAGCATCATGATGGAAGGTCGGAACGCTGTTTCCGATTGTGTTTTCGTAATTACCGCCACAGTCTCTTCCTTCGCGATAAAATTCTTCTAATCCATCACTTCCTGTATAGGTAAGTAAATTATATGAAGAACCGGTTGTTATTACTCCTGCTGGGAGAGCACGAAATGCGCAATACATTTTGAAATTCGCAGAAAGTTCACCGTCCCAGAGCCATGCATTATTATCAAAACCATGCCCCATCTCATGAAGTACACCAAAGAACCAGTCACCGTCTTTTATTTTTTCAAGAGCCGATTCTATACCCGTTTGACGCCACGAAATAGGCTGACCTGACCACAAAGGACTGACGCCATTAGTATGTGCAAAATCAACTGAGCAGACATTCATATTATCTTGGCCGTAAAATGTCGGATAATCTCCGACGAGTTCATGGTATTCCTGATATACTGAATCAAGATTACTTATCCACGTATTCATCTCGGAACCTGTAATTCCGGAAGCTGCGACATCTGATGCTTTTACATGGACATTTACATGATCGCCCATATATGATGACATTGCATAATCTCTAACTATAGACATGTTGTCAATATATATTTTCCCTGTAACCCATTCATTGTACTTATTCCCCAATCTACAGGTAACATCTATTTTTCCGGTTTTCGATGATAAGAAATCCAGTTGAATTTCAGTCCAATCAAATGAACCGGATGGCTGAATTGGCGTTGAATAATTAAACCATTCGAATTCTACGGGGACGTTCGCATCTGCGGACGGTTTCACACTGAGGTTTGCTCCAATTTGAGTACCATTTGAAAATACAATATTTTCAGCCTTTACCCATGCTTTAACAGTATAATATGTAAGTGGCTGCAATCCTGCTATCTCTTGTCTGATACCGGAGTTTGATATTCCGGTGTTTGTTATTACAACACAACTTGATTCATCTTGTCCCACACCATTAGCCCAAGTCATTGTTGATTGAGATTGTGAGTGTTCAAAAGTCCATGAATCAGGTGTTGTGCCCGTTCCGTTCTCAAAATTGTAGTTTTTAATAAAGTAAGGATCACCAATACGACACACTCTGTCGATATCCACCATGCTTCCGGTGCTATTGAAAAACTTTATGGAGTTGTATCCGTCATGTAGATAACCAGATATATATTTTACACTAACTATCGAACTACCTGTTACCGCAAAATCTATATCTATTGGGTCTCCATCGTTTATACTATATTTACATCCGCTTGTTGCTGCTGAAGATAAATAGTATATACCAAAATTATATATGCCTGCGCCAACATCTCCGTAGAAATTAATTTGAAGTGTATCTTCGTAACCAAGATCTCCAATGTATTCACCGTTTGAACAAGCAGGAAGACTGTAAGTAGTTCCGGTGGTTTCGTTGGAAGGATCTTCCGCTTCGTCCGTAGTATAATAGTTTTCCACTGCGTTAGCAACATCAATTTTATCAAAATATGGCATTGCTGCCGAACTATTATAAAATCTTATGGTATTATATCCTGATTTGAAACTAACCGAAATCGACTTTACTCCTTCAGTCGTCAAATCTCCCATACTTGGAAAGCTTATATATGTATCGTTTTCTCCATTAATCGAATAATACCCATTTTTAACTGTATCCGAATAATAATATATAGGAATTGAGTAAACACCGTCATTCTCAACATAAATATTGTTTATTTGCAGTGTATTGCCGTTACCAACATTGCTAACAATATAATTCCCGGAAGCACCTGGCTTGTAAGTTATAGAACAATCTTGCAATATATTTGCAGTTTCCTCTGCCTCAAATGATGTAAAAGAAGAAGTGTCAACAACTATTTTATCGATATCTGCTGTAGCGTCTGAATTTCTAAAAATCTTCAGTGAATTATTTCCTGATTGTAAATATACAGTTATTGTTTTCGTCCCCTCTTCGGTCCCTTTGCCGAGAAATAAAATATTAGTGATTGTATCATTATTAACTCTTGCATATCCATTCCTGTTCACATTCGAATAATAGTAAATAACAACTTTATATATTCCGGCTGTAGGCACATAAATATTATTGAATTCTAACCAACTGCTCTCGTCACCACCAATACCTGTAACTACATAACCGCCTGATGCGCCGCTAACAGGAGCCGTTTCTGCAGTTCCGCTTATTACATTTGGCGGAATAGATTCCGCTTCATAAGTGTTTGCCGTTGCATAATTTGGAATTGCCGGAATAAGTGAAATAATCATACAAACCACAAGTAACAGACTGATTTTTTTGAATTTTTTCATTTTCAAATCCCTCCATTTTTGTTTTTTAAATCACATTTTTTTCAGTACCAAACCTACAACAAAGGGTCAAATAAAACAAATTGTTTTCTTTGCAATGAACTTATTCTTGTTAATTTTCCTCCTTTCTTGTTTTATAAACCATTAAAGAAATAGATTTACATAAATAAAAGTTTGACCCAATCACTATTATATTTGAATTAAAAAACAATTAAAAGTCATAAATAATTACAAATTTCGTCATTTTTCGACAATTCTCTAATACATTTTTTGTCCTTTTTTTGAGTGCAGCTCATCGATAGTGCGCACTCTAATTCATCTTCTAAAATTTCGAATAATTCGACAAACATGTTTTTTATTTTAAATATTTTTAGTAGAATGTTTGGGGGTAAGATGATTTTGTCTGTTTCAAGTGGGGTTTTAATCGTTATTAGAGAAATTTTTAAAGTTGGCCTGTTTCACTATTGTTCCCTGAGTAAATGACTCCTTGTTATATTGAACTGCAAATCGATACATCAAATCAGTTATGATTCCAGGTTTCATAGCACCTTTTCACAATCAGGGTTCCATGGCAATTGCATTATCATATACCTGCTTTTTATCATTTGCATTCAAGAGCTTATCCGTTATTACTGCTATCAGAATTACTACCGGGATATCAATCAAGAATCTTGTAATCATGAATTTCAAACCCATAGCCGAGGTTTCAAAAAGAAGCAACGGAATTTTTGTTGTTGTCCAGGCTCCTACGAAAATAATTACATTTGAGAATCTGCTTCCTTTTTTAAGAAGAACTGCTGCAATCGGAAACGAAGCATAAAGCGGACCTGCGGCAACGGATCCCATCAGGAACGCCAGCAGAATGCCGATAAATCCTGATTTTTCACCCATTAGTTTTATCATTGTTTCCCTCTGTACCCAGACATCCAAAAGTCCCAGAAGCACAAAAATCGGAGGTACCACAGACAGCATCTCCAATGTATTGCTCCAAGTGATACTAAAAGATTTTATGCCGATTGAAGGATAAATTGCCAGGATGATAAGATTGATTGCAACAAGAGCGATAGCAAATTTATAGCGTTTTATAGTCTTTTTCATTTGATCACCATCCCCAATATAATGGCGACTACAAATGAAAAGATAATTGCCAGAGAATTTCTTATAACCGCGGCCTTTTTGCTGAAATATTTCACTTCCAGAGGCAGAGTTACAATACCAACCATCATAGAGGTCGATATGAATACCGCAATTTGCATGAATCCTGCTCCGTTATGAAGTAATGCAGACGCCAGCGGGAAAGTTACAAATCCGGGAATCAACGTAACCGAACCTATAAAAGCGGCAACAACCATACCAAACCAGCCCGATTGCTGACCGAGTAATCTTGATATTGTTTCCGTATTCAATAATGCAAGTGTTATTCCTATTATGATAAGAACGACGATGAATATTGGAAGTATGTTTTCGAATGCTTTCCACGCTTTTTTAAGCGCCAGTTTCGTTTTTCTCTTGTCTTTGAGGAACGAAAGAAATAGAAGTCCCGCCGCAATAATGTAAATTATGATTGTAAACAGCAATGTAAAACCACCTTATTTGTTACTCATTTTGGACGCATGACATAGAATGTTTTTTGAGCAATAAACCTAATATCCTTTGACTTGTGTCATTCCGCAATTATTCGATTGCGAATTCTGTGACCATGTCGTTGGGTTAGAATCAACGACTGTATAAGTCCCCGCTTTTATTTGAACATTTGGCGTCGCATCCCAATATGCGTTATTGACGCCGCCCTGACCTGTTCGTCCTATTGCCTGCCAAGGACCGTAAATTGTTCCGTCGCTATGTTTTAGTGCTATTGTGCCTGGCAAAACTCCATTATTGAAGTAATGGTAGTCCATTATAAATGTTATATAGTATGCTTTATCTATAGTAAATTTTGTTTGAGAAGTAGGATTGCTTTGAACTCCGGCGCCATTCCCGTTGTAAAATATTTCTTTCTCAGCACTGTTGACTGTTGCGGTTGGGACTGAAGTGGCGGTTGGGACTTCAGTAACAGTTGATGTTGCAGTACTGTTTGTCGCTCCGTTTGTGTCAGTAGAAGAACCGCAAGATGTCAGAACCATTGCAAATATTATCCCGCTAAGAACAATTGCTAAAAATTTTTTCATAATCTTATTCTCCTTTGAGTTTGATTTATATGATGAGTTTTACTATTATCTTATTTTTCATTTGCGAGATAGCGCAAAGTTCATTTCGAAGTGATAAAGTCGAAACACTTCTTTTCAAAGTGATTATACCATAATTCAACATGGAATCAACTATGCTGTGAAGGCAGCTAAGCGTCCACCCTTTTAAATAGGAATCAGAATGAGTCCTTTTAAAGAATATGATGATACTTAGACAAAATTATACATTTGTCAGCCATTTTGTTTTAAAGCTGTTTAACTCAAGAAACAAATGGATAAATGTATATTAAGTATAAAGGCAAATAAATATTTCATGGAGAAATTAAAAATATGAGTTTTATTAAGCAAATACTTACCCCTGAATTTTTCCAGGGACATTTAAATAAAAAAAATTATTTTGAAGGTTGGTATTATAAATTAATATCCTCTGACAGAAAACATTCGCTTGCAATCATACCCGGGATAGCCGCCGGAGAAGATTCCGGTTCATCTCATTCGTTTATTCAAATTAACGATTCATTATCGGGAAAAACAGAATACCTTAAATTCTCAAAGACTGACTTCACAGCACATGATAAGGATTTTTGTATACAAATCAAAGAAAACAGCTTCACACGAAAAAGTCTGAGTCTTTCACTTGACGGCAAAACCTTTACGATTCATGGGGTTCTCAATTTCTATGATGTAATACCGTTTCCAAAAACTCTGTTTCGCAGAAGTATAATGGGTCCTTTTGGTTTCATTCCGAATATGGAATGTTACCACGGAATTCTGAATATATGGCAAAAAGTAAGCGGCTCTTTGGTAATAAACGGTGAAACAGTTGATTTCGAAGGTGGCACAGGCTATATCGAAAAAGATTGGGGAATTTCCTTCCCTGAAGCCTGGATTTGGCTTCAGGCAAACAACTTTGATCATGAAGGCACAAGTTTTATGTTTTCCATAGCCCATATTCCCTGGATCGGAAAAAGTTTTACGGGGATAATTGCATTTCTTTATCATGATGGTAAGTATCATTGTCTCGCAACGTACAACAGAGCAAAAATTACAGAGTGTGCAGCAACGGATAATGCAATAGACATTTCTCTAAAAAACTCTTCTTACCAAATGAAAATAAAATCAGCATTCCCGCCGGGCGGAACTTTGATTGCTCCGATGAAAGGCAAAATGGAACGTGAAATCACCGAGAGCATCAGCGGAACTATTTTTGTGACTTTGTATCATAAAGACAAAATTATATTTTCCGGCGAAAGCACAAATGCCGGCGTAGAAATAAGCGGAAAAATGGATACATTGTTTTATAATCATTAAATCAAGCAATATCAAATCGATCTGCATTCATAACCTTATTCCAAGCGGATACGAAATCCGGGATAAATTTCTCCTGAGCATCATCACTTGAATAGACTTCAGCAATAGCCCTAAGCTCGGAGTTTGAACCGAAAATCAGATCGATGCGGGTGCCTGTCCATTTGAGTTCTCCCGTCGCGCGGTCACGACCCTCGAACACATCTCCCTCTTCAGTTGTTGGCTTCCAGACTGTTCCCATGTCAAGAAGATTCACGAAGAAATCGTTTGTCAGCGCTTCGGGTCTCTTCGTGAGGACACCATGCTGTGACTGGGCATAATTTACATTCAACGTTCGCATGCCACCAATCAGAACTGTCATTTCCGGAGCGGTCAATGTCAAAAGCTGCGCGCGGTCAACCAGAAGCTCCTCTGCTGATACGGAATATTTGGTTTTCAGATAGTTACGAAATCCATCCGCCTTCGGTTCCAGTACCGAGAATGACTTCGCGTCTGTCTGTTCCTGTAACGCATCTGTACGTCCCGGCTTGAAAGGTACTGTGATTTGACGCCCTGCGTTTCTTGCGGCTTGTTCAACACCTGCACATCCGCCAAGGACAATCAGGTCGGCAAAGGAAACCCTCCTCTTACCCGACTGTGTTCCGTTAAACTCATCCCGAATTTTTTCAAGTATCTGTAGTACAGTGTTCAACTGGATCGGCTGGTTGACATCCCAATTCCTCTGAGGTTCAAGACGGATTCGCGCTCCATTCGCCCCTCCGCGCTTGTCGGAGCCGCGAAAGGTTGATGCCGAGGCCCAGGCCACAGCGACCAGTTGAGATACAGTCAGTCCTGAAGCCAGTATTTTACTCTTAAGACCTGTGACATCTTGTTCATTAATTAATTCATAATCAATATCGGGTACCGGATCCTGCCAGATCAATTCTTCCGTGGGAACCTCAGAACCGAGATACCGCGAACGTGGTCCCATATCGCGGTGGGTCAGCTTGAACCATGCACGGGCAAAGGCATCCGTAAATTCCTCGGGATTATCGCGGTATCGCTTGGCAATCGGTCCATAGATTGGATCCATCCTAAGAGAAATATCCGCCGTTGTCATCATAGGTGCATGTCGTTTGGAAGGGTCATGTGCGTCCTGCACGGTGTCTGCCGCATCCGAATCAGACGGGATCCACTGAAAAGCGCCGGCTGGGCTTTTAACTAAATTCCAGTCATATTTGAAAAGTGTATTTAAATAACCCATATCGAATTTGGTAGGATTAGGCTTCCAGGCACCCTCAAGACCGCTGCCAATCGTATCGCCGCCTTTGCCGCTGCCAAAACTGCTCTTCCAACCAAGTCCCTGTTCCTCAATAGGAGCAGCCTCAGGTTCTGCCCCTACAAAGGTTGCAGGCCCGGCACCGTGGCACTTACCAAAGGTATGACCGCCTGCAATAAGTGCAACAGTTTCCTCATCGTTCATGGCCATACGTGCGAATGTCTCTCGAACATCGCGTCCGGAAGCAATTGCGTTAGGCATTCCATTCGGCCCTTCCGGGTTTACATAGATAAGGCCCATCTGCACTGCTGCAAGTGGATTTTCCAGCTTACGCTCACCGGTGTAACGTTTGTCCCCAAGCCACTCGGACTCGGAACCCCAATAGATATCCTCTTGCGGCTCCCAAACATCCTCACGTCCGCCTGCAAAACCGAATGTCTTAATTCCCATTGATTCCAAAGCACAGTTACCGGCGAGGATCATAAGATCCGCCCAAGAAATCTTTTTGCCGTATTTCTTTTTAATCGGCCAAAGCAAACGGCGCGCTTTGTCGAGATTCACATTGTCCGGCCAGCTGTTGAGCGGTGCAAATCGTTGTGTTCCATACCCTGCGCCACCCCGGCCGTCACCCATTCTGTAAGTTCCCGCACTATGCCATGCCATTCGGATAAAAAGCGGACCATAATGACCATAATCTGCAGGCCACCAATCCTGCGAGTCCGTCATCAAGGCATACAGGTCTTTCTTTATTGCATCAAGATCGAGTTTCTTAAATTCTTCGGAATATTTGAAGTCTGCACCCATCGGGTTGCTCAAGTTTGAGTTTTGATGCAGAATTTTCAGGTTTAGTTGGTTCGGCCACCAATCTCTGTTAGGCGTGCCGCCGCCGGATATGGTTTTTCCGGTGTGACCCGTAACCGGGCATTTCATCTCCTCCATAATTTTATCCTCCTCCCAATGTTAGATGTTATGAATACAATCATCGTTTATCTACCCGTTCAAATATCTTATAAACAAAATACTATTCTTTGAATTTAAATGCCCTCTATAAAGAACTTTGTGAAGATAAAATACGCCGGTATATGCCGCAGCGAAAGGTAGTTCAACACATTTTTTAAATTTCATCCTTCTTTTCCTGTAATATTGAAAAATATTGCAAAATAAGATAGAATTATTGCAAAGGTTAAATTGTTTCTAAATCATCTACAATTCGCACATTTTAATCATTTGTTTTCGAAAGGTGAATATATGAGATTTTGTGTTACAAATGAGTTAGTATTTGACGATTTTGTACGGATATGCGAAATTGAAAAAAGTCACTACCCATCTGAATATTTAAGTTCTCCTGAATTAATGCAAAGTCTTTACAAAAAAAACGCGGAAATTTATTTATGCGTGAGGGATAATGAGAATTCCTCCATTGTCGGATTTACTTTTCTAATACCCGTAAAAGAAGAAGTTTTCATCTCAATCCTGAAAGGTGACTTTAACGATTCGGAAATAAGCGCCGATGATATTCTGAAATACGACAAACCGGGTGAATACAGAGGTCATATTCAAGGCATAGCAGTTGCAAAAGAATGCAAAAACAAAAGCATTCTTCTTATTTTATACAGAGAATTAAAGAAAAAATTACGAGATTTTGAGCAAAAAAACATTAAGTTTTCAGCGATTACTGCTGACGTTATCAGTATGTTCGGTGAAAAAGTGGATGTTGATTTGTTGGGGATGAAATTTGTTAAAAAAACATCCCGCAATTCAAAAATCTATTTATCGGATAGTACATCAATAATGGAATTTTGTCGGAGAAAGGAAAGAAAAATAGTATGAAAAGCATAATTTTGCGTATTTTAACTATAATAATTTTAATTATAGTTATCGCAGTTTTTCTTTTTATAAACAAGGAGAATTTCGGTGAAAGAAATTTTTCGCGAACAATAGATATAACTAATCCGATGAAGATTGTGACCGATTCTGACAACAATAAATTTATCATTGATAACTCCATGAGAAGAGTTGTTAAAATAAACAGTGAAGGCACTGTTGAATTCATATTAAACGGAGGGGAAAGAGATTCTGACAGCTTTTTTTATGCATCAGATATAGCGGTTGATGAAGATGGGGATATTTACGTTTTGGAATTCAACTACTTTACAGCTACAGATTATGTCCAAAGGCAAAGAATATTGAAATACAGTAAATATGGAGACCTTGCTAAAACAATATACACAAAGGGCTATTCAGATAAAAGCTACCTCGGTAACGGAAGACTGATAAATATTAAATACAGTAATGGCAAACTTCATTGTGTTTTAAGAGATGATTCGAAATATTCCATAATTAAAATAGATAAGGAAACAGGAAGTTTTGAGGAGATGAAATCATTTGCGTTTAATAATCCTCAGGAGAATATTATCGATTTTGACTATACAAACGATTTAAAAAACATTGTTTTTGTTACAAAAAAGAGTGAGGTCTGGCTGCAGAATGATAGGCTTAGACTCATAACTTCAGATAAAAAAATGAAAGGTCTTTTCGTCCCGACAAAAGTAATAATTGATGAGAAGAAAAACATTTACTACGCAGATTCTGCAAATGGGAAAATTGAAAAAACCAACATAAACGGTAAAGCATCAGAAATCGTGATTTCAAGTAATAATCAAATTATTTCATCATTTTGCGAAAAAAACGAAATTGTGACAGCAATTGGCGATAAAAGTATCATTGTTTGGGACAGAGGAAAGCAAACAACTATTGAAATACAATCGTTAAATATAAGTTTGAAATTCCTTGCCGGCAAGATATTTTTCTGGATATGCATTCTGCTGCTGATACTGCTGGCAATATATCTTATAATATTGATATACAAATATTTTCTCAAAGGTAAAATGTCTCCTGTTTTTATTCAATCTCTTGGGATTGTTGTTTTTGTTGTTATTTTAGGAAGTATCATAGTAGGATATATGAGCAACAGTTTTACCGATAAATACAAAAGCGATCTGACACAGCATCTAAAACTTGTAGCACACTTGTCAAAAGATCAGGTTGACGTTGAAGCCATCAACAGGATAGAAAAACGTTCAGACTATATGAACAGAGATTACAAAAAAATGTTTAGACAGGTGCATAGTTTATTCAATAACAGCAAAGACGACTGGAATAACAAGTTTTACGGTGATGTTTATAAGGTAAGTGATAATAAGGTATTTGCAATAATGTACTATAACGGCACTGCCGGAACGTATTTGCCGTATTTAGCGGATTATGAAAACTCATATTTTAAAAAAGTTTACCAAAATAAAGAAATAATCTCCGGTACATTTGAAGATGCGTACGGCAAATGGATGTACGCGGATGTTCCGCTGACTGATGCAAACGGCAAAGTTATAGCAGTGCTTGAAGTCGGTACCGACCTTTCAGGTTATGAGGAATATAATTGGGGTGTTATTCAGAAAATCATTTTTGACATGGCAACATTACTTGTTATTCTTATACTTTTTCTTATAGAGATTACCATATTCCGATCTCTTACAAAAAAGAACTTACCGGCTGAAACAATGCGGCACAATAAGATTATGATGATCCGACCGATTGCATTTGTCCTTATGCTTGGATATTCAATGTCTATGGCGTTTGTGCCTTTATATGCGCAGCATTTATATCTGCCTTTTTTCAATATCCCCAAAAATGTTGTAATCGGTCTCCCTATTTCGTTTGAAATGCTATTTATTGCCGTATCATCCTTACTTGGTGGTTATCTCGCAGAAAAAAAAGGGTGGCGGCCGATTTTTGTTTTTGGATTAATCGTGATTGCAATAGGCTCTTTAATCTCGGCTCTTGCCTGGGATCCTTTGAGCCTGATAGTTTCCAGAAGTATTTGTGGTTTTGGTTTCGGACTGACACAAACATCCGCATATATGTATTTGTTAAATGATGATAAAGAAAAACAAGGCAGCGCGATAGCACATTTGGGAGCCGGTGGTTATGCGGGGTTGAGCTGCGGTGTAATAATCGGAGGAATATTGGCTGAAAACTTTGGTTTTTCAAACGTATTTTATTTTATTGCCGTTGTAATTACTATAACAATTCTTTTCACTTTAAAAATGACGATTAATACCAGACATATAAGTGAAGAAAAAGAAGAAGTTGGGTTAAAGAAGATTATTAAATTCCTGGGAAATAAATATATTATACTGTTTTTCATAATGATCTATGTTCCGGTTTCAATATGCAGTATGTTTCTTGTGTATTTCTTCCCGATATATGCAGAAACAATCGGATATACATCGGAAGATACGGGCCGGATATTTATGCTGTACGGAATTTGTGTAATCTATTTTGGTCCGGTACTCTCAAGATTTCTTTCGAAAAAAATAGGAGACAAGTTTTCTACAGTTCTCTATGTATTATTAAATGTAATTGGTCTTGCAGTTTTTGCATTCAATGTAAGTATAACTTCTGCGATTTTTGCTTTAATATTGATGGGTTTGGCTGAAGGGTTCGGAATTACTGTTGCATTGAACTATCTTGTCGGATTGTCTGCATCAAAGAAAATCGGAGAAGGTGTTGCCCTCGGTTTTTATGAGTTGATGGAGAATTTCGGACAAACTATAGGTCCGATAATATTTGGTGTATCAATACTTCTCGGATATGCGACAGGAATTGGGATCATAGCGGTTTCAACGGCAATTCTGCTGGCTTTGTTTGTAATTTTGACAGCAAAGGAAAAAGCAAAAAAGAAGTTGCACTAGTTTTACTGGTTCCGGTGCAAATGATTGATGTCATAGTTCAAATCCCAATTCAAAAGCACTCTCCATTAAATCAACCAATCTCTCTGTGAATCTGACAACCGGAGCGCCGTCTATAATGTCATGATCAAACAAAAAAGACATGAGAAGATATTCACGTATTTCAATTTTATCATCTATAACGCCCGGCTTTTTTACTATTCCTCCAAGAGAAAAATAAAGGGGTTGCGGACTTACCGGTATAACCCATCCATTGAAATTGCCCTTCATTCCTATAGAACTAATTCCGACAGTTCCGACGTTTTTCTTCATTGAGAAAGGATCTCTCAAAACTAAAACGCCCATAATCTTTCTGATAAATTTAGGCGCTAAATGATACAATCCTGCCCATTGATAATTTTTTCCGATAACCATAGCTTTATTTTCAGTTTTTAAAGTTTGAGCATTTCGGATTTCGTCGCTTATCTCTGTAATGCTCTTTTTATTGGCTCTACGCAAAATATACGGTAAAGGTATTTTTTCGTCATTAACTGTTTTTTCAATGGTAACGAGAACATCCACGTCGTCAAATATTATTACTTTTTTCTTTCCTTTTCTAAGTGCATGAATCTGCTTATTTTCTTCTACTGCCTGGCTGATGCATTTAATTGCCCAACCGGTGAATGATATTCTAACACCTGTCTTTTCTTTGTTTTTTTGGATAAATTGTCGTGCCAATGATACGTCAATTTCAAGCAACACCTTGACGTGATGCTTTTTCAGTCCTAATTCCACAACATCAATAACTAATTCTCTGTCCTTAGGAAACGCCTTTTCAGTATATTTTTCAGACTTGTCCATCTTTGTTCCCCCTTCATTGTTCCGTCAAACTTCAACATTGAACTCAATTCGAAAACTTTCAGAGGAGTCCCCGGAAACGTATCAATAGCCTGGATTTTATCGTCCGTAATCTAGACGAATCAGTTTCTTTCCGTTTGGCAGAAGTACTTCACTTGTCCCAATCAAATGATAATCAATCTCCCTCATTGCACTTGTCAAAGCAGATTCTTCTATATGATGATGCACACTGTCCAATTTATCAAACAAATGTAGAAACGGAGAATCCGATACAAAGCTTTCATCAGTATCTATTTGAATCGCGCACGATACATACTTTGGTCTAACTTTATTAATCACTACCTGAAAACATTCATATCCAATATATTCAATCAACAAATTGGCAACAACCAAATCCGCATGTGGTAATGTGGATTCAGCGTCTGTTAAATCAACACAAACTAAATCAAGTACACCTTCAAGCGCCGAATATCTCCTGCGGCATTCATCCAAATAATCTTTATTGATATCAACCCCAACAACATGCTTAATAATCCGTGTATTGATATGTTCTAAGCCATTTCCTCCGGTTATCCCCAAAATCATGATACTGCTTACCAAAAAATCATATAGCTGCTTTTTCATGATGTTACTCAATGCTTGAAGTTGATATACGGAATCTGACTTCATATGATTTTCATAATCGTTCAATTGTATTTCATCCCACGGATTGTTCATTTTCATCGCTCACATAAATTCAAATTTTTCTTTCTTTATCTTTTCTCGTCACCCAAACCATGATAAAATTTTATCACTTTATAACTAAGGAGTACACATAAAATGGAGAATATTGATGACTCGGCTAATCTATCTTCCATGAATGAGTCCATAGGTCAAGATAACCCTTCTACATATTGATTTATAAACAGTGAATTTTCATTGTGATTAGAAACTTCAAAGCTAAGTTTTTCCATTCTTTATTTCCTCCCCTTATTTAATTCCTTTTGAAACTTTGCAATCTGCTTACCCCACTGCTTTTCCTGAAGCCTCAACTTTCCTTCCTTTTTGACCTCTAGATGTACCAGTTCCTTTTGCAGTTTCAGCCAGCTTTCCCACCGTTTAATTTCCAGTTTTCCGGTGTCAAGTGCTTCTCTGATAGCACATCCCGGTTCATTCTGATGTTTACAGTCATGAAAACGGCACAGCTCTGTTAGTTTCTCCACATCACCGAACATAACCTCTATACCGGAATCTGCTTCCCATAGAGATAATGATCGCATTCCGGGTGTATCGAGAATCAATCCTCCTCTCGGTAAAAGCAGAAGTTCCCTATGGGAGGTGGTATGTCTTCCCCTGCTATCATCTTCACGGATTTCCTGAGTTTTTAAAAGCTCTTTACCTGCAAGCGTGTTAACCAAAGTTGATTTGCCAACACCTGAAGAACCAAGCAAAGCTACAGTTTTTCCCGGCACAAAGTATTTTCTTATCTTTTCAATCCCCTCTCCGGTTACACAACTTATGGTATGAACTTCCACTCCAGGACATGTAACATTTACAGTGGAAACTCTATCAGCTACATCGTCACAGCAATCTGACTTGGTCAGCACAACAACCGGTACAGCACCACTTTCCCATGTTGCAATCAGATATCTTTCCAACCTTCTCATATTAAAATCCCTGTTCAATGACTGTATAATGAACACCGTGTCTACATTTGCTGCAACAATCTGCTCTTTTACTTCATTTCCTGCAGCAGCTCTTGAAAACTTTGTTTTCCTCGTTAGTGCTAAACGAATTTGAGTTGTTTTTGTTTCATCAGAATGCTCCAATGCTACCCAATCGCCAACCGCCAATTGTATAGCATCATCAAGCTTTTTCACCGGTCTGTTTACAAGAAGTTCACCTGACTCTGAAACCACCCGAAGCATTTGACCATAGTCTGCAATTATTCTTCCGGGCCGCATGGGCGAACAGCAGGATTTCCCTGTGACCAGGCCGGTATATATCTCATCAATGGAGCTTTGCTTCCATTCATTTTTAAAATATTCATCCCATCCGTAATCTTCTAATTTCATTAGTTTGAACCATCCTTTATTAATTTATTTAATTCGTAATAAAAGCAATAAAAAAACACGCTACCAATGCGTGCCAACATACTGCAAAATACGCTATTCAGGTTGCTCGAAAGAAGGTGCATAGGTAACACAGACAAACCCTTTTATAAGGCCTTTCTTATGCATACCTGTGCCGGTATTTGGTTAGTTAAAAACCACCTCAACATTTTTTACAGACATCAAAACAACTCCCTTCGTATTAAAAAATTAATATTTGTATCGTAGACTTCCATTTAATTATATGAATTAATATTTGAGATGTCAATATTACAAATCTCTATTTGAGAAAATTTGTAATATGAATTCTATATCTCTACAAAATTATTAACCTCATATATCCCCCTCGATTTTCCATTCGTCCATTTCCTCGCTAACAGGAACAAACCCAAACTCTTCGTACATTTTAACTGCTTTGTCGTTGCAAGCGGCAACAGTCACAATAATCGGCTTACGATGAGTTTGTTGAAGTTTAGCAACAACAAAATTCAATAACTTTTTCCCGTAACCTTTGCCCTGAGACTGCGGAGCGACCATCACTCTCTCGACTTCATAACAGTTTTCCTCTTTGTTGTGATAAATCCTGATGCTTCCGACAAGCTCATCGTTTTCGAACCAAAGATACGTTTCGCGTTTTTGAGCTTCGTCAAGCGGGAAAAATTGGCGAATATTGCTGTGCATTTTGCTAAATAAATCAACAAAAATTTCATTTCCGACCTTTTGATAGATATTGTAATATTTGTCTTCAAACAAAATCAACTTTGGCTCTAAATCTGAAGTGACAGCCCCGCTATTTTGCTATGTGACTAACGATAAAAGCTATTAGAAAGCCGGTTGCCGTGACAAGTGCTACAAATCGTCCGCTTTCTTCGAATGCTTCAGGCATCATCGTATCTGCAATCATCGCCAAGATGGCCCCAGCCGCCAGCGCAAGTGTCGTGGCAATAATATCTGGGGATGCATGGCCCAATAGTGTATAGCCCAGCATCGCAGCGCCGCCACATACAGCGGTTGTCATACCCCAAACCGTCATTATATAAATATTAGACTTGCCCGATTTTTTCATTCCCAAAGCCCCGGAAATACCCTCCGGCAAGTTACTGAGAAACACTGCAACCAGCATGCTCAAACCTATTCCCTGACCGGCTGCCAAACCAATGCCGATAGCCGCGGATTCGGGGATACCATCTAGGATAGCTCCTAGGAAGATGGCGAAACCGGAGTTCACGAGCTTGGGATTATTGGCGGTGCCTTTCTTAGCTACGTGCCGTTTCCCGTGCCAAAGTTTGCGAAAGTGTCCGCCACAACTGTCGATCAGGTAGTCACCACCAACAAAAAGGAGTGCGCCGGAGATAAATCCAATAGACACTGAATCGAACCCTCCCGATTGATAAGCTTTCTCCATTAGGTCGAATGTTAAAGCCGAGATAAGTACACCCGAACCGAAAGCCATAATGACACCGACTACCCGTTTGGGTACATTTTTTACATATATTCCAAGCAATGCCCCAATGAAAAGCGCCGCCCCGCCAATTAAACCATAGATACCTGCAATAATCATTAGCCGAGTGACCTCCTTGTTATAAATACTTAACCGGAATTACTTTATCTTCGCCTTTAAGGGTAATAAGACTGTCGTACATACATACAATACCGCCTTGTCCCCGCAAAACCCCCGGGAATTTATCAATAATTCGAAATGCTGATATATCTTTTTTATCTGGATCAGCATGCTTTTTAATTTCAATTGGATATAATGTTTGGTTCTGCAGAATCAGCAGGTCGATCTCATTCATATCTTTATCACGGTAAAAGAAAAGCGGAGTATCTTTCCCTTTGTTTAAATAACTTTTTATAACTTCGCCGATTACAAAAGTCTCGAAAAACGCTCCTGCCATCGCCCCGTTTTGCAATACTTCAGGCGTATTCCATTTTGTAAGATAAGCAGCAAGTCCCGTATCAAGGAAATAAAGTTTGGGTGTTTTAACAGCACGTTTTATAAGATTATTATGATAAGGCTGAAGTAAATAAACAACCTGCGATGCCTGCAATATTGATAACCAACGTTCTGCCGTCGGTGCGCTGATATTTACATCACGGGCAACTGACGCAAGATTTAAGAGCTGACCTGTGCAAGCCGCCAACACTGTCATGAATTTCAAGAACTTGCTTTCATCGCCAACTTGCGTTAAATCACGCACATCACGTTCAATATAAGTCTTCACATAAGATCCGTAGAAAACAGTCCAATCAACATTCTTTTCGGCATACATTTGAGGCATACTGCCTTTGTAAATTGTATTCCATATACCTTTATAGGATGTTTCTTTTAAATCTTTTCTCCTGCCTGCATAGTATTCATCCGTCGGAATAAACGGTTCATCAAACTTGACTGCGTTAATTTCACGCAGTGACAGTCCAAGTAATTCAATCAAACCTAGTCTTCCGGAAAGCGACTCAGTGACATTCTTCATCATTACAAATCGCTGGGAACCCGACATATAGAATTGTCCTTTTTTATGTTCTGAGTCAATAATCATTTTAATATACGGAAATAAATTAGGCGCATATTGAATTTCATCAACAAATAGAGGCGGAGGGATGTTTTTAAAAAAAGTCCCTGCTTCCTCTCGTGCAGACTGGAGCATGATTGGATCGTCAAGTGATACATATTTGACATTGTGTGCAACCCTTTTCAAAAGTGTTGTTTTACCTGCCTGACGGGGTCCGGTAACAAGTATTGCTCCAAACATTTTTGATATATTTTTAACTGTTTCTTCTGCATGTCTATGAATATACATGTAACGGCTCCTTCCGTCTAATATAATATATGATATTATTATAGCCGATTTGTCGCAGGAAATCAAGGATATCTAACCCGGCAAATAAAATATCTCAATAATATTGTCGAACAGGATCACCGGTTTATCAAACGCAAAGTCATACCACTGCTGGGGTTCAAGAGTTTCAAGTCAACCTGCTCCACAATTTCCGGAATAGAAATCATGAATATGCTTCATAAAAATCAAGCCGGTAAAATGAATCCTTTTAAAGAGAAGGAATTCATTAACCGGCTCATGAAATTGGTTGAAATTTAATTTTCATAGAACAGTTTTACTGTTTTTAAAAACTACGTTTTACAAAGATTTTCTTGCGCCAAAACCCAAAACTACCAGCTGTAAACTTTCTTGCCCAATATATTGTTTACGCATTTTAGGAATGTAATATAGCCTCCATCTTTATCCTTTCTATAAGAACTCTCCTGTGACAAAATTTCCTCGACATCTTCCTCATCAAAATCAATGCAGTCTGCAAGAATGTTTTTAACATCCTCCAGAGATGCTTCACTTGCAAATTCTTTAGCTGCCTTATAGACTTTATCATCCTCATAGTAAATTGAATGTTTAAAACAGTAGTATTCTGATATTTTTTTAAATATAAAAAGTATCAAAAAGAAAATCGCAAAAATACCGATATTTTCTAATAAGCCCTCCATAAATTCGTCCCCCAATCAGAACAACTTCTTTATAATTACAAACAAAATTCTTATAACTGCTTATTAATACTACCAAAGATAATATTAATTTAGTGTTAAGAAACATGTTTGTAACATAAAATTTCTGTAAAGGACGGATAGTGGAATAGTTCGACTTTTGTTGAGTCAAAATGTTAAAGTCATATGCATATTGCTTTTGTTAAGTTTTACACTTTTTACTAATATTTGCCCCTTATACATCGCTTTATATCCATGCCATGGATTGCTAAAACCTGTTTTACCCTTAATATAATAAAT
Organism: Clostridia bacterium; assembly: GCA_041662985.1. Taxonomy (GTDB): domain Bacteria; phylum Bacillota; class Clostridia; order Acetivibrionales; family JBAZRJ01; genus JBAZRJ01. Next base: position 18,594 of record JBAZRJ010000015.1, on the reverse strand, counting down.
TGTGAATTTAGATCCGCAACGCGCAAAAACATCATCGCCGATTTTGGGTACGTTACCTAAAAAGTTTGCTGTTGTTAGTTTTTCACAACCCCAAAATGCCTGGTTGCCAATATTCTTAACACTAGTCGGAAATGTTATCTTGGTTAGTTTTATACATCCACAGAACGCATCATATCCTATACTTGTCACACTGCTTGGAATAGTTATGCTTGTCAGTCTTATACATCCATCGAAAGCATAATTTCCTATACTCGTCACACTGCTTGGAATAGTTATGCTTGTAAGTCCAAAACATCCCCAGAAAACACCATCGCCTATACTCGTCACACTGCTTGGAATAGTTATACTTGTAAATCCACATCCACAGAACGCACCATCGCCTATGCTCGTCACACTGCTTGGAATAGTTATGCTTGTAAGTCCACATCCATAGAACGCATAATTTCCAATACTCATCACACTGCTCGGAATAGTTATGCTTGTCAGTACAAAACATGCTACGAATGCAACCGATTCAATATTCGTCACACTGCTTGGAATAGTGTAACTTCCTGTTTTGCCTCCAGGACAGCAAATTAGAATTGTTTTTGTTTTGTTAAATAAAACACCATCTTGGCTTGAATAATCCAAGTTGTTATCGTCAACAATTATTTGGGTCAGTCCCGTACAGTCATAGAACGCACTATATCCTATACTCGTCACACTGCTTGGAATAGTTATACTTGTCAGCCCTGTACATCCACCGAACGCACCAGTTCCTATACTCGTCACACTGCTTGGAATAGTTATGCTTGTCAGATCAGAACACTCGGAAAACGCTCCATAACCTATACTCGTTACCGGGCATCCTCCTAATTCGGCTGGAATTGTTACATCGCCTCCAACACCTGTATACCCTGTAATAGTTGCCGTAGAATTTGAAACCGTATAAGTAAGATCTCCACTTTGTGATGCAAATACAGATGTGTTACCGATTAAAGTCATTGATAAAACTAATGCAACTGCCAAAAAAACGCTTAATGTTCTTTTCATAATAACCTCTCCTCAATTAAATTAAAAAGTATTTTCCTATTGTTTAAATTTTTCCTTTGTGAAATCAGATGGGAATAGACAAGAAATAATTAAAAATGATAACATATCCTAAGCAATAATATATCATATTTGTTTACAGTTTAAAACATTTTTTATAATATAAACCTTGTTAAAAAACGGTGTGATTGGAAATTTGGTTCTGGCTCAAGTAATATTTTGATAAGGTAAGTTGACGATTTAGATGTTTTATAAGTAGTACTCATGGAAAAAACTTTGAAGAAATACAGGACTCAACAAAAGACGAACAACTCCAAAATTTGTCTTTATTTCAACAAATAATTTTGATTGGCGCGTTTCATCTGAGCCTGTCCATTCTCACAAAAAGCATGAAATTATAACCGCTCTACGAAGATTTGGTGGTTTTAATGTGAAGAAGCGAATACAATGGGCAGATACCTATTATGCCTGTTACAAGCGGTATTAAACCAATAAGTCCCCAAAATTTTGCATTCCCCTGTAAGATGAAAAGCAAGCTCAATACAGCAATTCCAAGTATCACCCTAATAATCCGATCAAAATTTCCTACACCAAAGTATTGCTCCGTGTGATGTTAAATGATTTTACTCCGATTGAAGCATATGCAGCCAGGATGATAAGATTTTATGCATTTCGGATTGCGCCCATTGGGCAAAACTTGATACATTTCTCGCATTTTATGCATTTTACCTGATCAATCACCGGCAAGCCAACTCCTGCCTGGCTTATTGCCCCTACTGGACAAACCCTTATAGCAGGGCATTTATGATTTTGAGGGCATCGGTTTCTGTCAACAGTCATAGCCATAATTTATTCCATCCTTTTTATTTTACTTTTTAATTGCTACTTCAGAAAATTGTCGATAGAATTCTGATCAAAGCCAAGAATAGTATGACCGTCAATGTCGATTACCGGTACTCCTCTTTGTCCCGATTTTTGGACCATTTCCATTGCTGCTTCCCTGTTGCTCGAAACATCAATGTCCTTAAAAACGACAATTTCTGATTTTAAATAATTTTTACTAACGTGCACCACGTACGAGTTTGTGTTGAATATACTTTAACTGACATAATAATTACATCATTACAGATATAACAAAATGTATATACCCCATGTGGGTATATACTAACATAAAATTTTACGAGATGCAAATGTTTTTTGCTTATCACTCTGAAAATTTAATAAAGCTTTGCATTGTTTTCACAAGCTCACCTATAGCCTTTTCCTTGTCATCATTCGTCGCTGCATCTTGGATACATGACATAGAATGTTTTTCAAGCATCATGCTACCTACTTTGTTAATGGCCGCACGGACAGCAGCTATTTGGGTAAGAATATCGATGCAGTATTTATCTTCATCAATCATTTTTTGAATGCCCTTTACCTGTCCTTCAATACGCCTTAATCTCAACAAAATATCCCGTTTAATTTCATTACTGTTCTCAGCCATTTCGCATTACCTCCGATACTATGTAGGGGTATATGTGATATTATATATTACAGGTTGGATTTTATCAAACAAGACAGATGCCATGATATAATGTATAGAAAACATGTTGAATTGAGGCTAATATTATGGATAAAGAAAATATTATGGATTTATCGAAAGATGAGCTGGTTGAATTGACAAAAGTTTATGCAAAAAACTGGCTAGCTCATGACGGCTCTTGGTTTCTGGCCATTGAAGAAAAATATGGTATGGATATCGCCATCGAAATGGACAGGGAATCATGGAGAAGGTTTACTGTCGTTGAAGCAAAAAGGCTCATGGAGTTTTTGAAACTTGCGCCAAATTCAGGTGTCGAGGGTTTGAAGAAAGCTCTTTCATTTAGATTATATTCAGCTTTAAACGAAGACGAAATCGAAATTACTGAGGATAATACTCTGATTTATCGAGTGAAAAGCTGCCGGGTTCAAGCCGCAAGGCAAAGAAGAGGATTGGAATATTTCCCCTGCAAATCAGTGGGTATTGTGGAGTACGAACTTTTTGCCAAAGCTATTGATGAAAGATTCGAAACCGAGTGCGTGAGTTGTCATCCCGAAGTTTCAAACCCTGATTATAACTGCATATGGAAATTTGTTTTGAAGTCGTAACCGCATGAGCGCAAGGCATTCCAAGCTTTTTCAAATTCTTTTGTTTCAATAATAACTCCAAGTTTCATTGTAATCACCCCTAATTAAATTGTTCCGCATTCATCACTATGCTGATGCTCATGACAAATAGATCCGGTGGATTCCAGCTTACCCTGCAAGTACATATTTACTGAAGTTTCAGCAAGACCTGACGCACCGGTAATAACTTCTATCCTCTTTTCATTAAAAATCTCGATTGCTCCACCACCCATTCCTCCGGAAATTATTACCTTAACTCCAATATTGTTTAAATAATTCGGCAGGAAACCGGGTTTATGTCCCGGATTCGGAATAGACTTACTTTCAATAATCCGTCCGTTCACAGTTTCAAAAATGTTGAAATTCTCACAGTGTCCAAAATGACCTGTAACCATCTTTCCTTCACTTGCGACTGCGATTTTCATAATCTTTTCTCCTCTAATTTTAATTTTTTGTTAATAAATTTATCTACAATCTCCGCTGCATCACCTACGAGTTCTATGCAAGGGCGCTTCAGGTAATATTCCTTTGTTCGTTCCTCGGGAATATAGTTGTCGCTTTCCGTATCAAGTCCCAATAACTCTCTGCAAATTATTGAGCCGTTATGTTCACTAAATTGCTTTGCCAATGACTGAATCAGTTTATAATGCTCCGTTTTTGCCGCAGTATCATTTGGGTCCGTATAGCCATATTTTAGTCCGACGACCATGAACATGCCGCTTACCGCCCCGCAAACTTCACGAAGTTTTCCCATTCCGCCGCCAAAGGAAGATGAAAGTTTTACAGCGGTTTCAAAATCTATCTCAATATCGTCACAAAAAGCTCCGACTATAGATTGTGAGCAGCTATAACCCTGCTTGAATAACTCCATTGCCCTCTGTGAATGCTTGTCCAAATTCTCACCCCCTTTTTATAATAAATCCTCAAGAATTACCACTGTATTATTAAGCCAATCGCCCTCAAAAAGTTCAATCATTCCCTTGTCACATGCTGCTGCAATCTTAGGATCAATCGGTAATTTCCCAAGCACCTTGATATTGTGGCTTTTCGCTACCTCTTCAATATTACTTTCCCCAAATATCTTAATTTGCTTATCACAGTCGGGACATTTAACATAACCCATATTTTCAATCATTCCGATTATCGGAATATTCATCATTTTTGCCATATTTACGGCTTTTGCCACAACCATTGATACCAAATCCTGAGGCGAAGTTACAATAATAATTCCGTCAACAGGTATTGATTGAAAAACAGTCAATGCTACATCACCTGTGCCGGGCGGCATATCAATAAACATAAAATCAATGTCTCCCCATAAAACATCTGTCCAAAATTGCTTTACCGTACCTCCTATTATTGGGCCTCTCCAAAGTACCGGATCAGTATCTTTTTCTAATAGAAAGTTTATCGACATAATATTAATGCCCGTTTTACTCTTATTGGGAAATATTCCTATTTCATTCCCTGATGCTTTTTGCGTTAGCCCGAAAATTTTTGGAATCGACGGTCCTGTAATATCTGCATCCAGAATAGCTGTATTATAACCATTTCTTTTCATAAGAACCGCCAGCATTGACGCAACGAGCGATTTCCCGACTCCTCCTTTACCGCTGACTACACCTATAACTTTTTTAATCGAATTAAAGTCGTTTGTTTTTTCAATCATGCTTTCTGGCTTTTTTTCACATCCTTCGCAGGACTCTTTAGTACATTCCACATCTGAACATTTTTGTTCTTCTTTTGACATAATTCCTGGCCTCCATTGCTTTTTATATTTTAATTTCGCTACCGCTAGTAATAATAAATCTATCCTCAACTTTTTGTAAGAAGAATTTTCATCGTCTTATTAAAAACTTGCTTGACTGCACGTCCCGACAAGCAGACTACGTCAACAATACTCTGACCATTATTGACGGCTTTTACAGCATCATTGTCAAATGGTATTCTGCCTGTAAAAGGCAATTTTAATTCTTTGCATATTGCTTCTATTTGCTTTGTCTTTTCAATATTCGTATCATATTTATTTATGCAAAGTGCAATTTTAGTTTTAAATTTATCCGCAGTTTTAATAATGCGTTTCATATCGCTGATGCCTGACATCGAAGGTTCCGCAACAATCAAAACCATGTCAACTCCGCTAATAGAAGCTATAACAGGACATCCTATTCCCGGCGATCCGTCAATAATTGCGATTTTACTGTTTACCTCCACTGAATTCATCTGCTTTTTTACTTCGGTTACAAGCTTGCCCGAAGTACCGCTACCCATTTTTAACTGAGCGGTTGAAAATACCGTATCATCTAAATAGAGCAATAAATCGCCGGCTTTCGCAGGTTTCATAGATACTGCACCTGCAGGACAGATTTTTTCACAAATGCCGCAGCCTTCGCATGCATAAAAATCAACTTCACAGTCCCCGTCAATATGAATTGCATCGAAACGGCAGTTTTGCCTACACAAATCACATTTTGTACAAAGTTCGGGGTCGATTTCTGCCTTTGGAAATCCATAATAGTCTGATTGTTCAGCCTTCGATGACTGATTCATAACCAAATGTAAATTAGGTGCGTCAACATCGCAATCCGCATATGCTTTTGCCTTTGACAATTTAATAAACGCACCGGCAACGGTTGTTTTGCCCGTGCCTCCCTTTCCGCTAAGGATTAACAGCTGTTTCATCGCACACCTCCTTAATCAGGATTTGAATCAGTGAGAAGAAAAACTGTCTGTACTTCTCACTTTCCCTTGCCGCTATCAATGCGTTTGAATTAAGCTTCCCGAGTTCCTTGTCAAACTGAATTTCTCCCAATATTTTAATATTTTTTTCTATGCAGAATTCTTCCGCAGGATTCTTTACCGGTAAACATTTATTAAGTACAACCCCGTAAGGTTTTTCAAATAGTTTTACAAGTTCATAAACCATATTCAGATTATGCACGCCAAAGATTGTTGGTTCAGCTACCAGCAAACAATAGTCGGCATCCTTTATACTTTCCATAACAGTACATGCGCTCCCCGGAGGGCAATCAATAAATGTCATCCTGTTCTCTTTTTGAACACCGTCTAAAAGTTTCTTTATAATCGGAACTCCTGATGCTTCGCCTGTATTCAATATCCCGGTTACAACAGCAACATTCTCTGATATTCCTTTTTGAATCTCTCCAATGATTTTCTCTTTTTCCGATAATGCTTTTGCAGGGCAAAACAAAATACAACCACCGCATGAATGACAAATTTCGTCAAAAACAATCAGTTTACCATCGATATATGCCAAGGCATTGAATTTGCAAAAATCAACACAAGTACGACAACCGGTGCAAAGCTTTTCGTCAACCATGGGAATCTTTATAGAAATTTTTTCTGATTCAATATTGACCGGCTTGAAAAATAGATACCCGTTTGGCTCTTCAACATCGCAATCTATATAGACTGATTCATGAGCTACCGCAGCCAAATTTACCGATACAAGTGTTTTCCCTGTGCCACCCTTGCCGCTAAGCACAGCCATTTTCATTTTACTTCCCTCCGTGGTTGTGAAATCCCAAATGAATATCTTCAAGTAAAGTCAGCTTACCGCTGTTAAAAGCATTAATATTATCTTTAATAGAATTATTTTTTGTTTTATATATTTTAGTATTGGCCGCTTTTAATACATTAGCCGCATTCTCGCCGCAGCGCGGAGTCAGCAAAGCACCGACCTTATTATCTGCAATCGTCTGCGCAGCTTTAATTCCGGCTCCGCCCTGACTGGCAGCAGCACTGTTGTCGAGAAAAGTACTTTCTTTTGATTCAGTATCGTAAATAAGAAAATATGGTGTGCGTCCAAAAGAAATACATACAGTTGAATCCATTGATTTACCGTCTACCGGCATCGCTATTTTCATTATTATCCCCCTTTTTATTCATTCTTAAAAACCCTCTTCCGCCTCTGTGTCTGTTGCATCCGTCTCTGCCGCAAGAATCTTCAAGTCCGTCACAAAGCTTATAGTCTCCGCCTTCAATTCTAAGAATCTTCCCGTTAACTAATGACTCTGCGACCTTTTTTCTTGCATCATTATACATACCCTGAACAGTTGTGCGTGCAATATTCATTTGTTTTGCGCATTCTTCCTGCGTAAAACCTTCCATATCAATCAGGCGAATGGTTTCATATTCATCTATACTCATAACAACAAATTTCTCTGCCGCAGTCGCTACATTAAGCGGTCCGAATCGATTACTTTCCGGCATGCAGCACACTTTTCTCCATTTTCTCGGTCTTGGCATATTCAACACCTCCCTTATTAGTTTCTGACATATGCCCTTTACAATTTCATTATACATCGTTTTCGGCATATGTCAATAACTATTTTTAACTCATTGTTTGCAATTAAAACAAAAACCGCCAATCAAGATGCACAAAGCACCTGAATCAGCGGTTAATCTCATTAATATTAACCAATATTCATTTAGTTGTTTTTTTAATTGTTTTTACTAGTTTCCCTTTTTCCCAAACTCCTTCTACAATATTGCCTTTTTCCGTTGTTATCTTACCCTTACCGTCATATCTTCCATCAATAAATTCACCTTCATATTTCGCTCCATTATTAAATGTCTGTACACCATATCCTTCCATTTCTCCGTCTTTCCACTCCCCTTCATATATAGCTCCGACTAAGAATTTAAAAGTTCCTTTTCCATTAAACATGGTCCCTTTAAATTCGCCTGTGTATGTTCCGTCATCAGTTACCAGCTCATGCTTTGAGTAAGCATATTTCCAAGAATACATCGAAAACGAAAATACTCCTATTGCAACAACAAGAACAACTAATAATGCTATTTGTATCTTTTTATAAATATCCATGATATTATCCTCCCCGGGAAATAAGCAAAAGCAAGTTTCTATCTTTTTAGAAGTACGCGAAAAACTTTCTTTGGATCATTGACCAGCAGCATAATCATCCATGCTAACAGGCCAATCAGAAAAACTGTAACCCCTAGCATAGTAGCGTCTAAATTTATTTCAAAAAACGCGCCGCCTTCATTTATGTTCGCAATAACATGGTCAACAAGCCACATCAATGTTGCTCCCCAATATATGAAACATAATGTGCTTATTTTATATGTGTCTTTTGGAGCCTGAACATACCATATAATAGTTGAAACAACAGCCGCAAGTCCGGTTATAATTAAAAACATATTTATCCCTCTATCAATTCTCAGTTTGTGCTTTACCGGGAACAGCTTTGACTTTTCGATCAGCAATCAAAACCATCGTTCCCCATACAAGTGTTACAAACACTGCCATAGATGTTCCAACTGTTGCAATTTCGTGTAGCATCGGGGCTATATCAGCGGGATTGTTCATAGCAGTCAAAAAAGGCGGCCACGGAACTACCTCTCCATGCCATAAATGTTCAACTGCAAGCAACAAAACTCCGCCCCACAATAATTTATTGAGCCATCCTAATTTCGTACTCCATTTTATCTCCGTCTGTGATTTTAGAGAAAATTCCTCTTCTGATGATTCCTTAATATTTAAATCTTTTTCCTTTTTCTCTGCTGTTTTTTTTATAACTGTTACGACTATAGCTTCCGCCATAGGAACCATAAAACATGCCATATCTTCTCCCCCAATCTTTATCAATTATTTTTATACTATCACTTTCAAATAACTGTACAAGCCTCCACGGGGGATATTTTTTAAGAAAAAATTTATATTAAATTACGATGAAATTTCAAATCTATTTAATAAAACAGTCAATCGCCTTATTTAGGTTGGTAATTGCTTGCTCATCTCCCAATTCTACAGCATCCACGATGCAATTTTCCATGTGGTCTTTTAATATTACCTTCCCGGCGTTATTTAACGCCGCAATAACGGCTGATAATTGAATCAGCACTTCGCTGCAATCCTTCCCATCCTCAACCATATGCTTTACCGACTCAAGATGTCCGCTTGCTCGCGATAGGCGGTTTAGTACTGATTTGGTATTCTGATGACTATGTTTATGACCTTCGCTGTGTATATGCAAAAACTCTGTACCGTCAGACGCCTTATGTGTATGGGTTTGCCTTTTTTCTTTCATGTAATTATTCCTCCGATAATTTAGGTTTCACCAAAAAAAGTTTGCCGAAAACTAAGCTTCTTCAGTAATTTTACCTCTTTCTGTAACATTTCACAAATGGAAGATAAAGTATTCGAATCACGCCTTTATTCACAGCCCGCCCCGCACACATCAACACTACACACTCAACATGCGGCGAGAGGAGATGTATGCATATGACTTTAATATTTTGACCCAATAAAAGTCGAACTTTTCCAGGTTTTACAATGTCAAAATTTTATTTCTGTAAATTTTATCTTATCAAATTCTGACCCGATTCCTAACTGTCCACAATAATTTGATCCCCTGCACAAAAGTTCTCCACCGCTGGTCATAAGACCACTAAAACAATCGCCGGAATATATATATTTGATTTCACTATTCAATTTCAAATCGATTTTATGAGGCGGAAATTGAAGATGAGTAGCGGAAGACATTTTACCCAATATATCCGTCATATCTTTTTGCCTTTCCGCTTTTGTTTGGTTAATTTCAAAAATTTTGGCATATGAATTAGAATACTTAATTAACTTTATATTTGTAGTATCATCTATGCCCCATTCATAAACCTCTCCATTCTCACTTAATGCCAGCGCATGATTAGAACATGAAATTTGAGTGATATTATCCAGGCCAGGAATTTTAACCGGCTTTTCGGGGTAATGAACTGATAGATCTTTACTAATCAACTCATTATTTACTCCCCATCCCCATACTGTTCCATCGTTTTTGACCGCAAGAAAAGTATTATCACGCCCTTGTACATCCTTTACATTACTTATATCAATTTTACGATAATCCTCACTAACGGTACTGTTGGGGGGACTAAAAAAGTCTTGTTGCCATACGTCTCCATTTTCACAAATAATTGTTCCATATATACCAATATCCTTCACTTCTCCACAACCATCAGGAAGCTTGAATATGGTGCTCTTACTGCTTTCAACATTCTCCAGTCCCGTAATTTCCCATATTGAATTATCAGATTTTTGGCAAAAAACGACTTGCTCTTTTGAAAACAGGTCGAAGGTTGCCACAAAAACACGTTTTATATCGTCTGCCACAGGAAGCTTTTTGATTGACAACTTAAAATTATTGATGCTCATTAAAAGCAACTCCATATCGTCGTTTAATAGAAGAACATCATTGATTTTTTTATCCACAGAGCCACGTAAAAAATATAAATCATGAATCTTCAAATTCCTGATTTTAAGAGGAACATTTGATTGCTTAAGGACAATCTCCCCATCCGTCGCAAATTTCCCCCAATTCCATAGCTCATCTTTATTATTTAAATAAATTACTCTTCCCATTCCTTGAGATATTTTTGGAGCTTCATTTACGTAAGGCGTATAATCTGGATTAGTTTTAATGTTAATGCTATTGCTGCATGAAACCAGCAAAATACATGCAATTAAAGGTATAAAAAATGATTTTTTCATTTTAATGAGGGTCCTTTCATTTACTTCGATATTCAGAACATTTTTCCGGGATATATAACCATACTAAATCATTTTACATATAAAGTAAATGTCTCGGTTGTTTGTTCAAAACTCACCCTCGACATCAACACTACACACTCAACATGCGGGGAGAGGATTGCGTTTAACATTTTGACTCAACAAAAGTCGACACTTCCGATTGCTTATTTGGTTTGTTTACAAAATAAATTATTAAGAATATTATAGTAGGAATATTTTCAATTAAAAAGTTTAATAATGCTAAAATAATTGTTAGTTTTGGATTATTGTTAATCGGTTGACCATTATTATTATAAGTAGTGGTGGTCCAAAGATGCAGAAATGGCGTTTTGTCCATTACTATTTGAACTAATGGTAATAGAAATGCAATAATTGGCAAAATGAGTCCAATAAATTTATTTTGCTTTTTGGTCAAGTATATCTGTAATAATGAAAACGCAAGTAAATATGTCAGTCCGAATATCGTAAGCATTAATGTTGAGAATTCAATATGGCCAAAAGCAATCAAGCAAATTGATATAACAGCGCAAATTACAAGTACGATTTTTTTCATACGATATGCCCTCTTTCACATTCTAAATGGTCTTTTCACACTATCTGACTTTTTATTATATCAACAAAAGTCGAGCTCTTCCAACCAAGGGAGTAACATATGTTTAACAAACCCACAGAGGTAAGCATTACCATTTTATAAGCTTGGTCTCTTTATTATTATCAATTCCTGTTTCATAAGTTAATTTAATGGAATTTTTATATATCCATTTTATATTATATGTACCCTTTGTGAATGCAGAATATCCATTACTTATGCCGATTTCCTGATTAAGATTCCTGATAAAAAAAGAGTTCAATTTCACATAAAAACTATTATTTTCAACAAATAACATTGGTGTTTGCTGGACAACCAACGTAGTTTTATTATCCGGAGAATTAAAATACAAGAATCTAGAATCTGAACTGAAGAAGCCTCCATAATTATATATTAAAACATGGAATAAAATCAAAATCGCAACTGCAACCGACAAAATCTTGGCTAATTTTTTTCTTAATTTAAACTGTAAATACAATACCAAACAGGTTATTAGAAAAAAGTCGTACAACGAAATTGTCTGAAATTTATCAAATTTGTTGAAAAATATTTCGATTGAAAAAAATGTAGCTAAAATGAAAAATACAAATTTTATTACGAGAAAGAGGATTACCAATGAAAATAGAATTATTTTGGCAATTTGTTTTCTATTGTTATTTGCTTCTTTCATCTTTGAATCATTAATAAAGAGCATTTTTTTCATATTTTTCTCCCTCAACTAAGAAATGTTTTATTTTTCAGATTTTGTTCGCTATAAATTTTACTCCATATAATATCCCTGAATGCATCCGATAATGCCTCTCTTTGAGTAATATTTGGATATTTACCCCAAGCGGCCCTTCAATTGCTATGCCCACATCCCACCCAAAGTCAGGCTTGGTTACACTATTATTATATCCGCTTGTTAAATAAATAAAAACCCGAAATCTTTTCTTCACATATTGACTGTAATAATTTTTAATAATCTTAGCAAGTCCTTTTTTGTATAATTCATGATAATGATATACATTATCCGAGCAATTCCCCTCGATATCAAATCCCTACAAGCCTTTATAATGAAGTCTTCCCACGTGTTTATTCAGAATACGTTCTTGTTAGCAACACTACACACTCAACATGCGGTGAGGGGATATACTAGATGTCAACGAAAGTTTAGCAGTAGGGTGAGTTGACAGTTTGGATGTTCACAAAAGTAGTTTCATACGAAAAAGCTTTGAAAGAATCAAGCGATTCAATCAAAGCTGTTCCATTTTTACTAGCAAATATCAAATTCGCATTTCGTATGCATATAGCTTTATCATTTTGACTCAACAAAAGTCGAACTATTCCACACGATTCCAAGATGCGCTCGCTTTCTGAAAGCGTTCACGCATATGACTGGAGCATTTACTCAACTAAAGTCGAACTAATACATGTTTAAATATTCGATAAAGTCAACTAATCCCTTTTTGGACCCTGTTTATTGAAATTAATACCTGGAGTCCATTCTCCGTCACCCCAGTAAGCGTAATCCTTGTATGGATCATCTTCCATTTTTATTATATATAATGAGTAGATTCCTATATTGTCTTCGTTTCCTGGATCGTTTGCCATAGTTCTTATTGCGAAACGGTACTTCCCTTTACTCGTCTTAACATCATACGTTGAATCAATCCTTTTCCAGCCACTACTTGTATCTTCAACACCCGGGCCACCCCAATCATTATAAGAAATATATTTTCCTTTAAAAAATTCGAACAATTTGGCAACGCTTGCTTCAAGATTTTTAGACTCAGCAACTGCCTTTTTAGAGAATAGTAATTTTAAAGAATCCTTATCTTTATTTTTTATTGCCGCTAGTACTTTATCCATTTTTGCATTGGCAACATCTTCATCACTTTCAATGAATCTACCAGGAATATTTATGCCCCACAATGAACATGCGCTTAGTGGTAAGGTAATTATAGAAATAATTAAGATTGCAATCAACATATTTTTTTTGGCCAATTTGTATACCTCCGTCAATAAATGTAAAATTTACTGAAAAATTTTACATCAGATTGTAATATAAACTTGATAATCTCGACAAATAATTTGACATCCAGGATGTCTATTCCATTTTTTTTTGTTCTGGTGCAAATAATATTTGAACTTTTCACAACACCCAAACCATGATAGAATTTTATCACTTTATGAATGAGGAGTACACATAAAATGGAAAATAATTTATTTAAATGGAAACATTTTGAGTCACATATAATTCTGCTCTGCGTTCGCTGGTATCTGAAGTATCCTTTATCTTATAGAAATCTTGTTGAAATGATGGATGAGCGCGGCTTATCTGTTTCTCACACAACCATTATGCGCTGGGTTTTCCAGTATTCTCCGGTTCTGAACAGAAGAATCAGGAAACACCTCAAACCAACCAATGACTCTTGGAGAGTTGACGAAACTTACATTAAAATTAAAGGTAAATGGTGTTATCTATACAGGGCTGTTGACTCCGATGGCGCTACAATTGACTTTTGGATTTCTGAAAATCGAGATAAAAAATCTGCTAAAAAGTTCTTCAAAAAAGCCTTGAAATCAAGTCATAACAAGATTCCAAGAGTAATCACAACGGATAAATATTACACTTGCGAAATTCTTATAAACGAACTTATTTATAACTGTAATCTCTCCTGTAACACTCAACACCGGCAAATAAAATATCTCAATAATATTGTTGAACAGGATCACCGGTTTATTAAGCGTAAAGTTAAGCCAATGCTAGGGTTCAAGAGTTTTAAGTCAGTCTGCTCCACAATTTCCGGGATAGAAATTATGCATATGCTTCATAAAAACCAAGCAGGTAAAATGAGTCCTTTTGAAGAGAAGGAATTCATAAACCTGCTCATGAATGTTAGTTGAAAATCAATTTTCAAAGTACAGTTTTACTGCTTTTCGAAATTTCGTTTTGCTAAGATTTTTTTGCACCAAAACCGGCAATACGTAGTTTTTGTTTTCCAGAGCCTTTAGGATTGATGGAATAATGTTTAGTTCTTTAAATTGCATTTTTTCTCCTTATTTTTAAATGTTAAAAATTTAGTCAAATCTATTTTGTTATTGTAAACCTGCACTTTGGATAATTGCTACAGCCTGTAAATGTTCCATACCTTCCATTACGCTCAACTAGTGTTCCACCGCACTTTGGGCAAATATTATTGTCAGTTTTAGTAGCAGTATCATTTACCTTTTTCTTGATAGCGGTAACATGATCCTTGCGTGTTTCTTTGCCATCTATGTTGCTATGTAATATAAAATCTGATATTTCTTTAGCCTTTTTAAAATTTAAAACTTCACTATCATATTGCTTAATAACTTTTACCACACCCGAAAAATACACAACCTTATATTTGTTTAATTTTACTTTTAAATCGCTCTTTCCTGAAAATGCAACAATAGGAATAGTAGGAATACCATCATAAGCTGAAAGCAGTTCTTCTAAAGCTTTTATATGTCCAAAGTTTTGTCTGATAGGATTTTTAAATTTATTTTTCTTCCCGTAAATGTTTTGAGTCCAATATTCATCCATTTCATTTCCTAAAATCCATCCCTTATAATTCTTTGTTTCAATAACAAATATACCATAAACAGAAACAACGATGTGGTCAATCTGAGTAGTTCCTGTATTAGTTTTTAACATTATATTATTTAATATTAAATATTTGTCCTTTGGTAAAAAGGATACTAACGTACTGATTGTTTTTTCTCCGAAATATCCACTAATTTTAGGTTGAAAAGCTTTAAAAATCGCAGTTAGAACTACTAAAGCCCATAAATACCATGTTGACACAAAAAAATTTTCTATCATTATGTCCTCCTAAAATGTATTTATACTCATATTCTTGTTAATGTCATATTTACTTCCGCTCTATCCTCACCACACACTCAACATGCGGTGTCCACGGGAACATATCGATCGGCTGGGCTTCTTTTGTTTTATATCCATTGTCCTCTAAATATCTCAAGTCTCTCGCAAGCGTTGATGGGTTGCAGCTTACATAGATAATTCTTTTTGGACCCATTTGTGCAATTGTTTCGAGGATGCTTTCGTCACAACCTTTGCGCGGCGGGTCAACGACTACGACATCCGGAATGATCCCCTTCGCTTTTAGAGCAGGAATTACCGTCTCTGCGTCACCCTCAATGAATTCAACGTTTTTGATTCCGTTTATTTCGGCATTTTTCAGCGCATCGTGAACTGCTTCCGGAACAACTTCAATTCCGTAGACCTTTTTTGCCTTTTCAGACAGGAAAAGCGATATCGTACCGGCGCCGCAATAAATGTCGAAAACTGTCTCATTACCTGTTAGACCTGCATAATCAAGAACCTTGTTGTACATAACCTCGGTCTGAACAGGATTCACCTGGAAGAACGAAAGAGGCGAGATTTCAAATTTATATTTCCCGATGAAATCAGTTATCTTATCTTCTCCGAATATTTTCTTGCTTTTTTCGCCCAGTATAATATTTGTATTTCTGGTGTTTATATTAAGGAATACACTTTTTAGGACGGCTTTTTCAGACCGGAGCTGCTCAAATTTTCCGTCGCCTGCTTTTTGCTTGTCTCCGGATTGCATAGCACCATCATTGACAACCGATATCCCGTCGACTTTTGTCAGTCCGATCCCATCAACCTTCTCCTTTATCATCACCACAAGTTCGTCCTTATATGGCAGATCGTCTCCATTGATGACGATGACAACCATAACCTCTCCGGTTTTAAAACCGACCCGTGTAATGACATGCCTCAAAAGACCTGTGCGTTTTTTCTCTTCATAAACCCGCACTTTGTATTTTGAAATAAACTCCTTGACCGCTTCATTGACTGCGATGCTCACAGCATCCTGGATTCCGCAGCTTAAAATATTGCAAATGTCATGGGACCTTCTTGAATAAAATCCGCAAACAGGCTTGCCCGCTTCGATCCCAATCGGAAACTGCGCCTTGTTCCTATAATAGAAAGGAGAATCCATTCCTATAGTCTGATTCACTTTGACATTTTCGATTTTACCGATTCTTTGCAAACTGTCTTTTACTATATCGGCTTTCATTAATAACTGCGCATCATAATTCATATGCTGCAAACTGCATCCGCCGCAATTCACAAAATGTTTACAAAATGTTTCAATCCTGTTTTCGGATTTTTTAATAATCTTAATCAGCTCTGCTGTCGCATAGCTTTTTTTCGAAGTCAGGATTTTAATCTCGCAAATTTCACCCGACAGAGCACCGTCCACAAACACTGCCATGCCTTCGATTCTGCCTACACCTTGTCCGTCATGATTCATTCCTGTAATTGTAACCGTATAAATTTCGTCCCTTTTAATTATTGCCATCCGTTCCTCCGAACACAGTTCTTATTTTCATTATTCTATCATATTTTCAGCGCCTTATTATTCTTTTGTAAATTTTTGGATTGATTTTTTTGTGATTCAATGATATATTATTTCAGGTGCCACTAATTAAATGGCAAATAAAATTGTTTTTTAAGATAACTTATTGGTGATATATAATGCAAAAAGGCAAAGTCAAAAAAAATGATAAAGATTTTTCAATAGTAATAGTTCCTCATTTTTCCGGCAGAGTTAAAACATTAAAGATTACTAAATTATATTCGGGGATTATTCTTGGAATTGCCGCGTTGTTAATTGGAACAACGGTTTTCGGTTTTTCTTACGGCGCTTCAAAAGCAAATGAAAATCAACAGCTGAAATCAAATGTTTCAAGTCTAATCGATGTGAATTTGGCGCAGCAGGATGTTTTGGCAACAAAAAATTCTAAAATCAAATCTCTAAAAACAATAGACAGCAAAGTCGTAAAAATCCAGAGAGATTTTCTTTCAAAATACAGGAGCATGACAAACAATTATTTGACAAATCGTTCGGATAGTATCGGAATCAATGGATCCGGTGTTTCGAAAGACCGCGCTTTTGTTGAAAATTTAAAACAGCTTAAAAAAATGATAGTGGAGCTGAAAAAGCTAAGTGATAACGATGTGAAAACTACAAGCACAATCAAAAGCGTAGAAGGTAAAATCAACAGCTATCTCTCTTGTCTTCCTACATCCTGGCCTGCAAACGGCGGCATAACCTCAGGTTTTGGTGTAAGATCCGATCCTATTTCATACGGTTATGATTTTCACAATGGTGTGGATATAGCGACAAGTTACGGTGCGGGAATATCTGCTCCGGGTGCGGGAACTGTTACTTCTTCAGGTTACGATTCCTCATACGGTCTTAAAATAGTAATTTCTCACGGGTATGGTTTTTCCACTTACTACGCTCATTGTTCCAAGAGCTATGTTTCAGCGGGGCAAAAGGTAAAAAGAGGCCAGCTTATTGGTTTGGTCGGAACAAGCGGCAGAAGCACAGGCCCGCATCTTCATTTTTGCGTTTTAATTAACGGTTCGTTTGTTAATCCGCTTAATTTTTTAAACTAATTCCGGATTATAATTCAATAACAAACATGGAGGGATAAAAATGTTTGCAAAGAAGAAATCTATAAATTTTGATAATGTCGATACTTTTATCGGTATAAACACAGATGTTAATGGCAGTATTAAATCAGGCGGTTCGGTCAGAATTGACGGCAAAGTAACCGGAGATGTAAAAGCAGCCGGAGATATGGTTGTAGGAGAAAAAGCTGATATCAAAGGCAATGTCAATTGCCGGAACATAACTGTTTCAGGCATAATTAACGGAAATATTGACTCAACCGGTATCTTAATAATTCATTCAAAAGCTAAAATATACGGAGATGTTAAGATAAAGAGTCTTGTAACCGATGAAGGCAGTGTTTTTCAGGGGAAATGCATTATGCTCGACCAAACTGAAACATCTTCAAAAAAAGATACATCTACAAAAAAAGAGACAGCTTCAGTTTAGTGTCTTTTTTTATTTTACGGCATTTTAGGAGGAATAAATGAAATTTAAAAAAAGAAGCGATGTAACCGTTCCTGCAAAGGTTAAAAAGGCAAAAAAGATAAGAACACCTTTTGCAAAATACATGATTTTGGTTACAAAAATCGTAGTGATAATCATACTTGCAGCCACACTGACGTTAACTGCCATTATTGGCGGAGCAATTATCGGATACATCAAATCCGCACCGTTAATAACTGCTGACCAATTGCAGCTTAAAGGTCAAACTACTATTTTTTATGATTTAAAGGGTAAAGAGATTGCAAAGCTGACCGGTTCGGACAACATTGACAGGATTATGGTTGAAGATA
>JBAZRJ010000014.1:0-40553 GCA_041662985.1 Clostridia bacterium | reverse complement strand
TTTTAATTGTTTCGCAAAAAGCTATTACAATATTGGTTCGTGCTTTTGCCGACAAATTATTTGCCCTGGCGGGAGAATTTGAAACCATCTCCGTATCGAATACTATCGGACATGTAATATTATAATTCTTAACATATTTTAAAGTCATGTTTGCTTCTTCAACTGCTTCTTTTTCAGTTATTGCCTCGGAAAAAAAGTATACCCCGACTTCAATGCCCGCATTAATTGCACCCTGAATATTTTTTGTATAGTAACTGTCCAGAACCAGTTTGCCGGTTCCCCAGCCTCTGTAACCCAGACGAATTATTGTATAGGCTATCCCGAATTCTTCTACATTAGACCAATTAATTTTACCGTTGTGTTCTGAAACATCAATCCCCACAGAAATATCCGGGACGAAAGGTGTCGGTGTGGGTGTCGGCGGCGTCGTTGGTGTGTAGGTCGGTGTTGCTGAAGGCGTCGGTGTAACTGAAGGTGTTTCAGATGGTGTCGCCGTAGAAGTCGCTGTAACTGTTGCCGTCGCTAAAGTCTCTGCGTTATAAGCATAAGGTTGTACGGTAAATGTTGCGGCCAGAATAATTGTCGTTATTACTGCTATAAATCTTTTCATTTGAACATACCCCTGTCTTTTGTTTTTTATTTGATAATAACTTTACACCTTGCAGACTTTTTCCCCTCAACAGTGTAGACTGATATATAAACAGTTCCTTTAGTCTTTGCTTTTATTAAACCGGTCGAACTAACCGTTGCAATCTTTGTGCTGCCTGATTTCCAGGTTACCTTTTTATTGCTTGCGTTTGCAGGACTCACGGTCGCTGTTAATTTAAAAGTTTTTCCCCTTTTAAGACTGATGCTCGTCTTGTTCAGTTTGACGCTTTTAACCGACTGAAGAACCGTTATTTTGCATGTTGATTTTTTAATTCCGCTTGCTGTCGTTGCTGTAATTACTGCAACGCCCTTAGCCTTCGCCGTAACAACACCGGCAGCGGATACAACAGCAATATTAGTATTGCTTGAAGTCCAGTTGACAGTAGTGTTTGTTGCATTGACAGGAGTAATTGCCGCGGTCAGTTTAAGTGTCCCCGAAACATTAAGCGTAGCTGACGGTTTATTGATCTGAACCTTGCTAACCATAATAGGTAAAGTCTTTTTTATTCCATATTGGTCATACACCGAAACCGCTTCATTTAGGGCAGCTGTGTATGATTTAATTTTCAGAACCTCATCAGTTACCGAAACATCAATAAACATTTTTTTGGATGGCTGTTCGTCTATTGCCGCAAAGTAATCGCCCAAATATAATGTCGGATTTTCGGTATAATATTTTGATCCGGCCGTTGCGCTCATCAAATAAAGCGTTCCCTCAGGATCGATAACATTACCGGATTCGTCCTTAAAAACTGTTTTTGTGGAATTCTGATCCCCAACCATTTGATTGGATCTCATGTACATGTGGTCATGTCCCTCAAATACAACATCAATTTTCAGTTCATTTAAAAGAGGAGTCAATACAAATCTGGTAAATGCTATCCGAGACCATTCATATTTAGTATTGTTACCGGCTGAAAACGGTCCTTTATGAATTAGAACGAATTTCCACTTTTTATCTGAATTAGCCACCTGAGTTTTCATCCAGTTGCATTGTGCGGTAAACTGGGGATCAACCCAGCTTATTCCTTTGCCGGTGTCATAATTGTTAATTAATTTCCCTTCATATTGGCCATTTAATACCATAAAGAGAGCATTCCCATATTCGAACGAATATACCGAACCATCTTCGTATGACTTTCCAAAATCCTTGCCTCCCGCCCATGTTGTCCTATAACCAATCCCAACATCCTTCGGCAGATTATAATGATAAAAGAAGTTCAAACTTGGATTTTTTTGATCATTTGTTTCATGGCTTCCAAATACCGGAACAAATGGTGTTGTGGCAAACTGTGTTTTCGGTATTCCCATGAACCATTGGAATGTGGATTCTATATCTCCGTCATCCGTCATATCACCTGTCAACGCTATAAATTTTGGATTGACCGTAATTATTGCTTTTTGGAATGTATCTGCCCATAAATCGAACACATTCTTTACCGAACCCTGAGTGTCAGTTGTGACAACAAAATGGAACGGCTGTATATCTTCAGAATCAGTAGTGAATGATCCGATTGAGCTCCATCTTGCAGCGTCACCGTCACCTGCTCGATAGGCATAAAGTGTCCCCGGTTTCAAATTGTTTGCAATCACTTTATGGCTGCAGAACTGAGTATAATTTCCGATTACTTTTGGTGAACTGCTTGTATATCCTCTGTCCGAAATGTTCATAAATGTATTTATAACGGTTCCGGTTCCCCTATATGAAACGAACCCCGTTGCAGGAAATTTACCGTTAATAAGCTTTGTCTTCTCAATTACCTGCAGTACAGTCCCCGTTGTTTTGGGGGATGTATACCAATCAAATGCAATGCTTGTCTTGGGATTCCCGTTGAATGTCATATTCAGCAAGGTCGGAACTTCAATTGCTGCGGTACATGTGCTGGATATTAGCGGATTTGCTGTTGATGTGGCTTTAATTATTGCTGTCCCGGCACCAATCGCATTAATTTCGCCGGTTTGACTTACCGTTGCAACATTTTCGTTGTCTGATGACCATGTTACGCCTTTATCGGTTGAATCTGCGGGATTTGTCGTTGATTTAACAGACTTTTTTTCTCCAATATCAAGATTCACAATATATTGATTTAAATCCAGGCCGACAAGTGTACTTGCCGCAGAGAATGTGGTCGTTATAAATCCGGTTATAATTATCATTAATGTAACAGCAATAGCAACACCCTGCTTGGTTCGCTTATTAATAACCCTATTACTTCCCATATCTTGTTATACCCCTTCCGAATTTATAATAATATTCTATTACATTACTTTATGAGTGTAAATAAAATTAAAGTCACAACAAACTATATTGAATATTGAAGAAATTATATTCAATTACTATAAATATTCGATTTTTGCAGTTTAATTTATAACAGAACGGATAGTTGTGAATAAACAAAGATGCATACGATTTGTATGCATCTTTTGATTAGTTTAATTGTTTCGGGTCAGAACCCAAAATCATTTTGCTATTTTATTATTACTTTACATCTTGCAGTCTTCTTGCCGTCAACAGTTGTAACGTAGATGTAAACTGTTCCTTTAACCTTTGCTTTGACTATACCTGTTGTGCCGATGGTTGCAAGTCTTTTGTTACCTGATTTCCAGGTAACCTTCTTGTTGCTTGCATTGAGAGGACTTACAGTCGCTGCTAATTTATAGGTTTCACCCTTCTTAAGTGTTAAAGTGGTCTTGTTAAGCTTCACACTCTTAACAGGTTGTACAACAGTAACCCTGCAGGTGGCTTTTTTAGCTCCGCTCACAGTTGTAACCGTAATTGTCGCGATACCCTTGGCTTTTGCTGTAATTCTTCCTGTTGATGAAACAGTTGCAACTTTATAACTGCTTGTCGTCCATTTAACAGACTTATTTGCTGCATTTGAAGGTGATACTGTTACCGTTAATTGCAATGTCTGCGCAACCTTTAATGTTACAGCAGTTTTACTCACTTTAACGCTCGAAACCGAAATCGGTGTAGGTGTAGGTGTTATTGATGTAGGTGACGGTGTAGGCGTATCTGTTACAGGTATAGGTGTAGGCGTTGGTGTAACTCCTTCTGTTACAGTTATACTGCCATCTGCGACTGTGTTTTCGATTGGTTGCGGTTCAGGATCGAATGTAGTATCAACTATTTCACCGGCAACTAAATGAAGAAGGGCGCTACCGGCAGCATCCGCTTTGACTGTAAACTTAACAGTAAAAATCTTACCGGATCCGGTAAACCCGTCAGCATTGGCATAGGCAAACCTTACTCTTCCGATCGTAGTATTCAAAGAAATAACCGGAGATTGTGATAAAAAATCTACACCTTTTACGCAGTCTGAAGGTAAACAATCCAACTTTTCTGTATCATAAAATAAGTCCAAGCCTCCGGCTCCCCAGTTGGTAATCGAATTGACATTCACCGATACCGTAACCTGCTGTCCCGCAAGTGCTTCGGCACTGTCAACTGTAAATGCCGCTTTATCAGCTGCAAAAACATTAAAAACCGCCAATTGAGATATTAAAAATATTAATAATGTAACAACTGATACTGCCTTAAATCTCTTGAATAAAATTTTCATATTTTATCTTCTTTCAATCTTTGTTTCTATTTATTTTATTATATAAATTTTTTAATACCAAATAATTTTAACACGCCGAAAATAAGCTGTCAATGGATTAAGACGGTTTATTTTTGGCTATAACCTTTAGTTTTTTTGAAGCTAAAATAAGATTATTCCGAAATCATTTTTTAAAAATATGCTTTCACAACCCATTTATCAAAAATGAAAAAGATCTTTCCTTGTTTCACCATAGGTGTTGCGGAATAAGACATTTCATTATTGACCTTAATGCCGGTATACATAACCTTAAAATCGGTTGTGGATTTGCCGTCTATAGTAATTGTTTTGTCAGTGGTTCCTTTGTATCCCGACGGTGCCGTCGCATATATTTTCAATGAGTTGATGTCGTATGTGCTCCAATCGATTTCCGAGACTTCCTTTTTAAAAGTACTTTTCTTCTCGGCCGTTATATCCTTTGGAATATAAACATTTTCAAGAGCTACATCTCCATTTTTATGAAGTATTGCCGTAAAATACCTGTTTGCTCCGGCTTCAGGCGTAGATTGCATATATCCGTATACCAGAACACCTGCAAGGGCAACTAATAAAACTATAATGATAATAAAAGGAACCGGACTTCTTTGTTTTTTTTGCGGGTACATGGTCTGTTGCTGCATGGGTTGTTGCATTGGCTCCTGCAAAGGCTGCTGAGGCGGAGTTTGATATTGAGGCTGCGTTTGGAATTGAGGCGGCGGCGGAACCTGCGACTGATTTTGCTGTCCGTTGCCGGTTTCTTCCTGCGGATTTTTTAAATGCCCGCATGCTGTACAGAAATTTGAATCACTCAGAATCTGATTCCCACAATTTTGACAAATCATTCTTTTCACCTAAATTATGAAACCGTTTTTCATAATCCTTTCAATATTATTTATCAGGAGCGGCTTAAATCAAACAACAACAAGAATATAAGGTAATTATATCAATTCTTAACCGTAAAAACAATGCTATTTAATTCGTTTTTTATCTCTCTCCATTTTGGTAAATAGAAATCCATCTGTTTTTTAAAAGCAGACCCATGGTTTTTTTGAATCAAATGGACCAGTTCATGAATCACTATGTATTCGAGACAATAAACCGGCTTCTTGGCGAGCTGCAGATTGATCCAGACTTTTTTACTTTTAATATTGCAGGTCCCCCATCGTGTTCGCATGTTCTTGATACCAAAGGCATCAATTTTTACACCGATTGTTTTTCCCCATTTTTCAAATAACGCAGGAAGTTTTGACTTTAATTCCGACCTGTAAAATTCATTTATGACTTTTTGTCTTATTGCAGGCGGACTAGTTTCACGGACATTTAAAATTATTTTATTGTCCGTAATCATTGCATTAACGTTACGTTTGACATATCTTACTTCAAGAGAGTATTCCCGACCCCATAGATAATGGTTCTCTCCGCTAACAAACTTAAAGTCAGATTGTTTGGGACGGTTTTCAAATACCTTGATTTGCTTTCTTATCCAATCGATTTTTGAAATCACGAATGTCTGTACGCTTATGTCGCTTGTAAAAAGCGGTACTGTTGCACGTACTCTGCCGTTTGGCGGGAAAACATAAAGATGCATGTTCTTGATTCTCTTCTTTACAACTTCTATTTCAATTCCTGAAACGAGCATTTTGTCTCCGATTATTTAATAGTAATCCTGCATTTTGCAATTTTTTTACCGTCAACAGTAGTTACAGTTATATATGCTATACCTTTGCTTTTTGCAATTAATTTCCCCGTCTTGCTGATTGAAGAAATCCTTGTATTGGAAGTCTTCCATGTAACTTTTTTATTTGTTGCATTTGAAGGATTTATAGTTGCAGTCAGTTTATATGTTTTACCCTTTGTTAAGGTCAATTTGGTCTTGTTAAGTTTTATACTTGTTACCGGTTGTGTGACAGTAATCTTACAGGAGGTTCTTTTGTTATTATCAAAAGAAGAAGCGACATATATTATAGCCGTACCTGCAGCTTTTGCCGTAACCAAACCGTATTGAGACACCAATGCAACTCTTGTATTGCTCGAAAGCCAGACAACATTTTTATATGGCGTAATACTCGGAAATATAGTTTCTTTTAATTGAAGAGTGCCTTTATTTTTTATTGTTGCAACTTTTTTGTCAAGAGTAATTTTGTCAACAATCGGCGGTGTTGGCGAAGGCGTAACCGTAGGCGTTTCTGTCGGCGATACCGTCGGCGTCGGAGTTGGCGAAGGCGTAACCGTAGGCGTTTCTGTCGGCGATACCGTCGGCGTCGGAGTTGGCGAAGTCGTAACCGTCGGTGTTTCTGTTGGCGATACCGTAGGCGTCGGGGTTGGCGAAGGCGTAACCGTCGGCGTTTCTGTCGGTGTCGGCGAAACAGTTACAGTTTCAGTTGATGTAGGTGTTTCTGCTAAAGTGGTAAATGCTTTTAGACAAACATTTGCGGTTTTATTCTTTGTATTTAAATCTTCCCATGCAGACCCAAGTTTTGAAATAAAGCTCTGGTTTATAGAGCTTGATGCAAGTTCAGAATAATAATACTGAGAATCTTCAATAGGTATTTCCGGCCCAAGACTTGCAGTCATTTGAACAATAACAGCAAATTTTTCTCCTTTGGATAAAGGTGTCGACGTGTCTAAATCCACTGTTGAATAACCCCATTCATCAATTATTCCCGACGCCGCAAGAACTCTTTTGTTGTAAAGATCGGACTTCACGCCGTAATTGCTACAAACGTAAACATTATATGATGTTGATGGCTGCAGTGTATAGAAACTCACTGCAGAAAGGTTTTCTCCATTTGTGTCGGCCGTAAAAACATTTGCCATCCATTCATAATTTCCGTCAATTAATGTAGTCGCAAATTTTGTATCCGATGTATATCCCAAAGGATCGTACTGATATACATCCGAGAAATTGCTTGTATCCTCGGCTCCATAATAAACGCCGCTTATTTCATATGCTAATGTTCTGTCATAATACGAAATATAAAAATATCCGTTTTCGCCAAATTCATCACCCCAGCTATTTTTTATAATGAATGCCCCGTCTCCGCTCGGAATACTGTTGCCGGTATCATAATCGCAGAAATTGTTACGTGAAAAGTTATCATCCCATCCAACAATATCAATTGCGTGATTGACCATGTCCGGGGTTTTCTGGCAGAAATAAGTATCTGTAACATTATCATCAATTTTCTTTAAATTAATACCACCCACATAAAAACTTGCCGAAACTGCGCCATGTTGATAAACAGCATTTTTGATAGCTGTATTGTCGGTCGAATTATTTCTTGCAGGAATCCAAAGGATATTCTGTACATGTTTTTGAATTGGACCTGTACTCGTTGAATTCGTTGAACTCGCACGATAGGGATCATCTGATTCATTGAAAGGACCTCCCCATCTTGCAAGATATGCGGTTGACATCTGATCGTTTCCGCCATCATTTGGTCCAATTGAAAAACCGCTATTGTTTTTTAGATTGTTTTCAGAAAAATCAAAATTTTCAGTCGGCAAAAGACAGGATTCAAGGGAACCTAACGCAGAAAATGCCCAGCATGAACCCGAGGCACCCTGATCCTTAACAGGAGTCACTCTGTTTTCTGCCCTTAAATCATAAGAAGCCGGAAGTCCTTGACCTTTGATAAGATTGGCCGACTTTGGTACGCTTCGCAAAACAACATTTGACCTTAAGTGTCCGCCTGTTTGTCTGACGAGGCTCAGTTTTGATGGTTGATCGGCTTGAGAATTTACAATATTTTTTGCGTACAATGCATTTGTGCCGGAAACCAAAACCACCAAAGCAACAATCATAGCAATAAACTTTTTCTTCAGAAGATGTCTATTTTTCAAAATTGGACCCCCTTTGTCTTATAAGAAAATAATACCATTTTTATTACTTATAGTAAATATGTAATTTGTGCCCTGCGGATAAGTCTGCAGTTTACCTTACAGTATCAAATAATCATTGCAGCATAGAAGTTTTTCTAATATAATTAGATATAAACCTTTTAAGTAATCAGCCTATGATTAATAATTCGAATTTCTTCTAAATATTAAAGGAGGGTTTTACTTATGAGTGGTACGAAACAAGAAATCTATCCACGAACAACTCTGGAACTCCTGTTGTACATTTTAAAAAAAATTCCCGAACGACTACTGAAAGCTCTGCCTTTAACGATAGTTATCGGTGTTCTTGCCTGGCTGGCGCATACTTTTTTGCTTGTCTTTCAAAATGAGGGATTTGCTGCCGACACGTGGCTTGGCAAAAATCTTCTGAACGTCAGTGATAGATTAGTCAGCTCAACGCTTTTATGGACCATGATAGGTCTTACGATTCCGCTGATGATTAATTTCTTCAGAAAAGGCAGTAATCCTTTTTCTTTTTTTGCCTCAATCTTTATGATGCCAAAAAACATCATTGACAGAAACAAGTCCACTAAAGGCAGACTTTTGCCTATAGTATGTTTCTCATGGGCTTTGGTGCTGTTTTTAAACGGTTTTTTGTCCGGTGTCACAACTGCTCTTGCCGGAGGACTTTTTATGAGCTCGGTTGTAGCGTTTGCAACGGGAAGCGGCGGTATTTTTGTTCAGGTCATCAGGCTGATTCTCACCGATGTCCAGATGTTTGCTCTTAAAAAATCGAAGTTCAACCTTGATAACGACAGTGTTTTTGTTATTATAGGTTCTTCGGGAATCATAATGTTATTATTCGGTGTTCTTAAAGCAATAGAGCCGATTGCAGTCATCTTCATTGTTTTAAATTGGATATGGGTTGCATTTGCTATATTAGGTGTTGTTTTAATAATAAACAATCATAATAAAAAAGTTTCCGGACAAGTAATGTTTTTTATCTCCATTGTCGGATTAACAATGTTATTTGCCAACATTGCGCAAATAACCGTATTTGCGGACGATGGTGGATGGTCCGAAGCAGGAGGAAATCTATGGGATTGGCTTAATAGCCCCGGTGCCTTTCAGGCCACTGCAATGGGATTGCCACCTGCAATCGGCGGTATAGTCGGTTCATACGTTTCATCAATCCTGGGGGGCATGTTCCAGGGATTTGGTATGCCGGGTGCCGGCGATACCGGTATGCCTTACACCGGAACGGGTAATCCGGACGATGATCAACCAACCCCGCTCGATTATACTGAAAATCAAGTTGTAACAAATCCTGATGGTTCTATAATAATTACTAAACCGGATGGTTCCAAAGAAGCGTATTTGCCTGACGGAACAACCGCAACAAAAACTCCCGAAGGTGTTGAGACATTTAATTTCCCTGATGGAACGACTACAACTCAATATCCTGATGGTTCAGCTGTGCAGACCGAACCCGACGGAACTAAAACAACATTGACTGCCGATGGTGTTCAGACAACTTACAGTCCCGACGGAAAAGTCCTGACTGAAAATCCTGACGGCACAGCATTTCAGGATAATGGTGACGGAACAACTACTACTTTAAATGCAGACGGTTCACAGACAGTTTCGAACCTCGACGGAAGCAAAACAACTTTGCATGACGACGGAAGAATGACATTGACTGATCCGGACGGTACTTCAAAAACCTATGACAAAGATAATCATCTGACATCAAAAACTCTTCCAAACGGTGCATCAGGTACCTATGGACCTGACGGTTCGCTCACGGGAGGAACAATGCCTGATGGTTCTCCTATTACCGTGAATCCTGACGGTACAATGACTACATCGATTGACGGTGTTACACTTACTATGACTCCGGACGGTTCGGTAACCGGAAAAGGAACAATGTCCGACGGAACACAGATAGAAATGACCGAAGACGGTTCGATTAAAGGGATTTTACCGGGCGGTGATACCGTAACAATTAACAAGGACGGAGAATTAACCAGCGCCAAAATGACTCTTGATGACGGAAGAAAAATTGACATGGACGGAGAAACGGGCATTACAAGTATTACAAATGATAAGACCGGTGAAAGTGCAACGATAAATCCTGATGGAAGTGCGTCATATAAGGGACCTGATGGAAGTGCGACAATTGGGCCGGATGGCACTCTGTCAGAAAAATATACTGACGGAACTACAACCAGTTTAACAAGCGATGGTCATGTTAATCTCAAACAACCTGACGGAACTACCTGGAGTGCAAATCCTGACGGTACCGGTACAGTAACACAGCCAGACGGCACTCATTGGACAGCAAATTCCGACGGTACTACCGATATTGCAAAGACTGACGGAACTAAGATACATGTCGGTACGGACAAAGTTATTCATGTAACTCATCCGGATGGAAAAACCGAATCATTTTTGCCTGACAAATAAACAGTTTGAATAAAGGAGGTATTTAATATGGATATTCTATATAGAGAAATAGCAGAGCAAGCTTCAGAAATCAATAAATCGATGGCTTCTCTTCCAAAAGCTCCATCCAAAGCTCAAAAGAAAGCATTGCAAATGAAAACCGATACTGAAACAGCCATGAAGGAAAAAATAGAAAAAAAAGCCATGGGCGAATTCGCAACCGGCGTTGCTGTTATTCAAAAGATGGGCACTTCATGGAAATGTAGTTGCGGGTCATCAAATTCCGGTAATTTTTGTTTGTCCTGTGGAAATCAAAATTCTGAGAAAGCAAACATTGTGTCGGCAGGAGCAAAAAGAATTTATCCGGCTAAAAAAATTATAAACTCTGAGCAAACGCAGATTCTGCATGAAAATATGTTGAAGGAACTACCGCCTCAAACTGTGCAGCTATCTGATAATTCATGGCAATGTCAATGCGGAAAAATTAACAAGAATAATTTCTGTGCGGGCTGTGGAAACCAAAGACAATAATCTTATTCTTCCGGCTCCTTTGGAAGATAGATATCAGAAAATTCAATATCAATTCGGTTTATACCACTACTGCTGCTTGTGTCGCATGTGTTTGTTAAATTCAAATTCTCGTCGGACAGCTCGATATCAAGCGGCAATTCCACAATAAACTCGCTTCCGACTTCTTCTTCACTCTCAACCCTAATTTTACCTTTATGTAATTCAACAAATAGTTTTGTGAGTGATAGGCCGATGCCACTTCCTTCAAAGTTTCTTACAAACGATTGTTCAACCTGCCTGAATCTTTCAAAAATAACATCCTTCTTGTTTTCAGGGATACCGATTCCCGTATCCTTGAATGAAATCATCAAATGCTCCCTGTCTTCATATATTCTTACTGCAATATTTCCGCCTTGCTTTGTAAATTTTATTGCATTCGATAAAAGATTTAATATAACCGCTTCGATTTTATATGGATCAAATACCATTACTTTTTTGTCTGTTTCAGTTTCAAAATAGAAGTTTAAACCTTTATTAACCGCATATTCCCTAACCGACATAACGATTTTTTCAACAAAGCTTACTATGTCCAGCCGCTGAAGGTTTAATTTTATAAAACCTGCATCTGCGGTAGTTATATCAATTAAATTATTAATTAGTCTTATTAATCTGAGACAATTCTGTTTTATTGAATAAAATTTCAGATTTAAATCCGTTGAATTAAGTTTCGAGCCTTCTCTGTTAAACAATTCCATAAGCTGAACAGACGAAAAAATAATGTTAATCGGCGTTCTCAATTCATGTGAAATATTCACTATAAACTCGTCCTTTAAATTTTCATATTCTATTTCGCGTTCTCTTATTTTATTGAATGCAACGACCAAATCCCCTATTTCATCATTCGAAATTACCGCAAGTTTTTTGTTGAGGTCTGTCCGATCTTTTTTAGCAATTTCAGTAAGACTTTTTGCAACAAGCGATATTTCATCTGAAAGCGATTTTGAAAAATAGTACAATACAAAAATATTTAATGCAAGCAGTATAAAGATTGATAAGAGGAAGAATTCGGTAACATCATTCGAGTTGCTTTCGAATTTGATTCCCGCAAAATAATCTTTTCCTGCAATGGTTATTTTATGCACAAGTCCCTGGATTTCGTATGACTGGCTAAAAATCCGGTTGTCCTTTGAAGGATTTTTTACGAAGTATTCAAAAAACGGATCGGGAATATATTTATCGCTAAAGATAATTTTTCCGTTTGTTCTATCTGCTAAAAAGTAAGCTGTTCTTATATTATTAATCTTTATTTTTTTTAATGTCATAAACGCCTCCGAAGAACTTTTGAAGACTGAATTATCGGTTAAAGTTTTGGTTAATTCAAATTTGCATAACTTAAAAGTTATGTTTCCTGTCTGTTCAGTTAATTTTGATAAAGAAAGCGCTGAAATGAAAAGGATAGACACAATGATTATTGGCAAAACCTGAAGAAAAAATTTATACTTTAATTTGATTCTTCTCCCAATCAGGCACTCATCGCTGTAAGTCGCAAGTAATAGCTTTGTTAAAAGCTTCTTCGTTAGAATGTGTGAAAAGACTGCAATCATCGAAGAAAACGAAAAAATGACAATGCAGACTTTAAGATATACGTTCAAAGGAATATTATTGACTGTGCATACGATAAGCCCGGAGATTGGAATAATTATACCGACCACTCCAATCTGAATGATGAAAATATTATACGGAATATTTATGCATTTCTCACGTATTTTTTTAAGCAAGGTCAGCTTGTTTTCGTATAATGCAGACTGCCATTTCTCGACATCTCGAAGCAAAATAAGCAGCATTGATGTGCCGACAATTAACAACATCGAACCAATTATGACAAACTGCAGATTATAACTTATTCCAACAAAATTGTTAACCGCCACAACTTCTTTTGGGTATCCGACAAGTAACGGTATAAGAGGATGGAATATTGCTGTAATCAGAATAATCCCAATATCGTATATGAAAATTATACTTGTTTTGATATGTCTTATTAAAAAAGCGCTTAGGCTGCTTACTATCCTACTCATGTTATTCCTCCATATTGCTCCATAATGCAACTTCCTGCTTTTACTGTATAATTGTTGAATTATAACGTTTATTCCAAACTATTTTTATCGGAATCCGGCAGCTTGATATCGGAAAACTCGATGTCAACCCTATTGATACTACTGCGATCTTCATTTTTTAGAATGTTTTCTGACCGAGCTTGATTTTCCTCTCCTTCAATCTGCAAATCAATCGGGAGTTCAACAATAAATTCACTCCCGACTCCTTCTTCGCTTTCAACACTGATTTTACCTTTATGAAGATCGACGTATAATTTTGCTAGCGAAAGTCCTATACCGCTTCCTTCGAAACTTCTTACAAATGTATGCTCGACCTGTCTGAAACGTTCAAAGATAATTCCTATCTTGCTTTCAGGAATGCCGATTCCCGTATCTTTGACAGAAATCATCAGGTGTCGGTCTTTCTCATAAGTTTTTGCGGTAATTTTTCCGCCTTCTCTTGTAAATTTGATTGCGTTAGACAAAATATTTAAAACAACCGCCTCAATTTTTTCCAAATCGAAGTACATTTCTTTTTTATCGATTTCGGTATAGAAATTAATTTCTATACCTTTGATTTTTGCGTAACTTTCCACAGACAAAACAATTTTTTCAACAAACCTCACAATGTCAGTCCGTGACAGACGTAATTTTGTAAACCCGGCATCTACAGTAGTTATGTCGATTAAATTATTGATTATCTTTATGAGTCTTAAACAATTGCTTTTTATCGAATTAAATTTTTGGGGCAAATCCACCGAAACAACCTTTGAACCCTTTTTAGTATAGAGTTCCATAAGCTGGACAGATGAAAAAATAATATTTATCGGTGTTCTTAGCTCATGAGAAATATTTACAATGAAATCATCCTTTAGATTTTCATATTCTATCTCGCGTTCCCTTATTTTATTAAATGCAACGACCAAATCACCTATTTCATCATTCGAAATTACTGCAAGTCTTTTATTTAAGTCGACTTGATCCTTTTCGGATATTTCGGTAAGGCTTTTTGCGACAAGAGTAATTTCATCCGAAAGTGATTTTGAAAAGTAATAGAGGACAATGATATTTAGCAGCAGCAGAATAAATATAGATATCAGAAAATATTCAATTACTTCGTTTGAGTTGCCTTCAAATCTTATTCCCGCGAAATAATTTAATCCGCCTATTTTGACCTTTGCTAAAACACCCTGCACCTCATAATTATCGCTAAATACTTTGCCGCCCGGAAGAGGATGTTTTATCAGATAGTCGAGATAAAACCCCGGTACGTACCCATCATTTGTTTTTATATCTCCGGTTGCCCTATTCAGTGTAAAAAATCCAATATTCGTATTTTCAATTTCTATATTCTTTAATGCTTCAAAAACCTCTTCAACAGTTTTAAAATCTGATTTAACGGATAAAACTCTGCTCAGTTCGAATTTACATAATGTAAAAGTAATACTTCCGGTCTGTTCTGCAAGTTTTGAGAATGAAAGTATGGAAATAAATAAAACAGAGACAAGTATTATCGGTAAAATCTGAAGGAAGAATTTATTTCTTAATCTGATTCTCCGTCCTAATAAACCTTCTTCATTATACGTATTAAGCAAAATTTTTCTGAATAATCTTTTGGTAAAAATATGCGAGAAAACAGCAATTATAGATGAGAATGAAATCACAACAGTCGAAAGTCTTAAAAACAGGCCGAGTGTTGAATGATTGCTATAACATACTATGCCCAAACCTATTATAATTGTGGTTGCAATTATCCCGATCTGAATTAAAAAAACCGAATAGGGGATGTTAATGCATTTTTCTCTGATTTTTATTAATTTTTTTTGATCTCCGTCTTCAATCGCCTTCTGCCATTTTCCCACCCCTCTTAGTGAAAAAAGCAAAAAAATAGTTCCGATTGAATTGATGACCAAAAAGAGAACTACATATTGCAGAGAATAGCTTAGTCCAACCTTCTCGTTTAATTTCATCAGTTCCTTCGGATAACCTAACATTATTGGGATTAGAGGATAAAAAATTACAGCGATTAAAAGGATTCCTGCATTAAATACCAGAATTATACTTAGTTTGATTCGTTTTATTAAAGAGTCACTTATTCTATTGAATATTTGTTTCATTTCAGCCCACCCGATGGTATATTTAATAGAAATACAGCATACATAATTGTTCTCACATTATAACATAAAAACACATAATTAGACAAAAAACGCCTCCCGAAAGGGAAGGCAATTTTTTTAATTAAATAATTTATCATTGTAAATTAAAATCTTGTAGGATAAATGAATGTTCTTTTTTGATAATTGAAACTCCAGCCAATACCGTATTTATCAATCAACTGTGCATAAAAAGCTCCCCAAAATGTCTCCTGAGGTTTCATTAATACTCGTTTCGCACCGCTCTTCAATCCATCAAAAAACATTCTTATTTGTTCCTCGCTGTCGCAATCTATCATAATTCCGACATGATTTCCGACAATTATCCCGCCGTCAAAGTAATAGTCGCTGAAAAACAGTTTGCAGTCATTGAATACTATTTCACCGTGGAAAACATATTCAAACGTATCAGGATTTTTTCTGGTCTCGGGTACATGCTTGTATCTCATAATCCCTGTAATTTCACCACTTAGGGCGTCTTTATAAAAGTGCATCGCCTCCTGCGCATTTCCACTGAAATTGAGACTCGCAATAATTTTCATATTCAACGCTTCCTTCCTAAATGAAAATACCTAGTTGGTTTTTACCAACTATAAATGCCTATTAATCAATAAGTAGATATTTTATTTTAAGATTGCTAATAAGGAAAGTGCGATATAAAAAGCCTCACTATTCCAAACTGTTGCCAACAGAAGCCGCCACTACTCTGTCTCTTCCTTCGTTTTTTGCGCGATAGAGGGCGTTATCGGCATTCTTCAAAAGTTCATCAATGGTCTGTCCATGCTCCGGAAATACAGCAACACCAAGAGAGATTGTACATTTCGCAAGCGGTTTTCCGAGGTGGTATATCAAAAGTCGTTTGACACCCATCCTTAATTCTTCAGCTCGAAGTTTGGTTATTTCCAAAGTTGCATTCGGCAACACTGCCACAAACTCTTCTCCCCCATAGCGGCAAACAATATCACCGCCTCGCGTACTTTTATTTAGAAAAACACCCAGTTCACGGAGCATTGCATCTCCTCCGTCATGCCCGGAAATGTCATTGAATTCCTTAAAATGGTCAATATCAAACATGATTATCCCAACCGCTTTTTTATCAAGTGCCGCTCGGTTTAATTCTCTTTCCAGCGATTCTTCCATATAACGTCTGTTAAAGAGACCGGTAAGAGCATCCTGAATCGATTGCCGGCGTAATGTTTTCCGCAGATTCAGGTTTGACAGAGCAAGAGCAATATGTTCAGCCACCGTAACCGCCAATTGAACTTCATGTTCATTGTATAATCCATCCTTTGTTTTTTCTTGATCCTGTTTAGTTGCGGCGTGATTCAAATGAATTATTCCAATGATTTCGCCATTAGCCATCATAGGCACACAAAGGTATTGACTTGTGCATGGACCCGAAATATGTCCGCAGCACAATCCAAGATGGGAGTCATCAACCATATGAGCCTGTCCGCGCCTTATGGCCCAGCAGTCTATTGGAATAAAAGTCTTATCGGTAGAAACAATATCACCCCACATTTCGACTGCTTCAGCCAAATCCTTTGATGAATTTATTAAATATAAAGCTCCCTGACTTGCCGGAAATATATTTTTTAGATACTGAGCACTGAGAGCACAGGCCTCTTCAATACTCTGACAATTCTGAAGCTGCTCTCCCATTTCGCTCAATTGGCCTAGCTCTTTGGTTCTCTCTTCAAGTTCTTTAACCCAAATAACCAGTTTTTGATTGGCATCCTTTAATCCAATCTCCGCCTGTCTCTGCTCCGTAATGTCAATCCCCGTAGCAATTATATATTCAATCCCGCCAAGATCATCCAAAAGGACAGTATTTGTCCATGAAATAAGGCGCCTCTCTCTCTTCTTGGTGAGCCAGTAATTCTCATGGGTACTTGGATAATTCCCGGTAAAAAGTTTTTCGAACATCTCTTTGGTAATTGCCGGGTCATCCGAAAGTGTATCCCAGATGTGTTGACCTTCAATCTCCTTAAAAGAATAGCCGGTAGTTTTTTCACATGCAAGGTTAAATCTGGTAACCAGCCCTTCCTTATCCAAAACCAGAATCAACGATGCCGCCGTATCCAAAATAGCGTTAGTAAAATCCCTCTCATCTGTTAATTCCTCTTCAATATGTTTTAGATTGGTGATATCTCGTATCGAAGTCAATAAAACCTGACGTTGATCTTTGAAATCTATCAAATCAGTATTTATCAATACCGAAATAGCCTCACCATCTTTACTCTTAAATTTCGTCTCAAAATCCCGCACTATCCCAAGATTTTCCGTCAAGGCTAACAATTTTTGCCTTTCAGCCTTGTCATAATAAAATTCCTGAACGTTTTTGGTTTTTATTTCTTCTTCATTGTAGTTCAATAAATCCTGTATTGCTTGATTGTTTGCAATCAAGTTGCCTTGAATGTCTGTAACAGTGATACCTACCGGAGCATTGCTAAAAAGGAGATGATATCCCTCCTCAGTTTCTCTCAGTTCATGTTGCACCTGTTTGAACCGTGTAATATCGTGTATTGAAGTTAGCAACATCCTTTCATTATCCAAATCTATATAGTCTGAATTTATCAGCACACTTAGAAATGTACCGTCTTTGCATTTTACTTTTGTTTCGAAGTCACTCACACTGTTTGATTTACGTAATATATCCAAGAGATTCTGACGGTCATCGGAATCAACATAGAAATCAACAATATTCATTTTTTTGCCTCTTCCGGAGTATATCCAACCAACTCTTGTATAGTTTTGTTTGTATTGATGATATCCCCTTGAAAATTTGAAATGACAAGCCCTATTGGTGCCGTATTAAAGAAAAAACGAAATTTTTTATCGGATGCCCGTAACGTTGATTCCACTTTTTTATATCTATCTCTTGCCGCCTTAAATTCAAGAATTTGTCCCTTTAAAATATTAATCTGGTCAATTAGCTGTTCCTTGGTCATTTCATTTATTTCCATTTTGCACCTCACTTCTCTTTAATCTAATAACATTAATAAACCATATACGGAACCGAATAATTTACTGTTTCCTTAATATCATTTACTTACCCAAATTCTCATCATCCAAATACTATATTTTGACAAATAACGTTCAGATTACAATTATTCTGCTTCAAATTTGTAATATTTTATAATTTTATCTGAAATCTATTCAGATTTTTTTCAATAACTTCCATAGCATTGCAATGTAATATTGCGCAAAAAATTGTATAATAGGAATCAGGTGATAAAAATGAAACAAATCCTTTTGGTTGAAGATGATAAATCCATTGTGATGGGGCTCTCTTATTCCCTCCGTCAGGAAGGTTATGAGGTGACAGTCTGTTCAAATGTAAGTTCAGCTTTAAGAGTTGTTGATTCTTGTCCCTTTGATTTGGCACTGTTGGATCTGTCGCTGCCCGATGGCAACGGCTATGATATCTGCCGACGCATCAAGGTCAAATCAGATACGCCGGTGATTTTTTTGACAGCCTGTGATGATGAAGTAAATGTGGTAATGGGCCTTGATATGGGCGCAGATGATTATATAACCAAACCTTTTCGTTTGCAAGAATTGCTCTCTCGGATTCGCACAGTTTTGCGTCGTATGGGACAAAGCGATCAAGCAAAAAATGAAATCCGGTTAGGATCAATCACCATTTATACTAAGCAGGCCAAAGTGACAAGAAACGGGCAAGAAATCCTTTTGACAGCACTGGAATATCGCCTTTTGTTGACATTTATGACGAATCGCGAGCAAGTCCTGACACGCAATCAATTGTTGGAAGGCATTTGGGATATTGCCGGTGACTTTGTAAACGACAATACCTTGACGGTATACATCAAACGTCTGCGTGAAAAAATTGAGGATGATCCGCAGAATCCTTTATATATTAAAACGGTACGTGGATTCGGATATAGGGCAGGTGATTGAATTGGGTTTACTTCGAAACAAAGAACTAAGAATTCTGATGCTGATACTGCTCGTGATTGGCATTATCGGAGCAGCCGTTTCATCGACTATTTCCACAACAGCGGCAATTGTTACTTCCGGTACTTTACTCGTCGCAATTGTTAGTTTTCTGATCTTTACGTACTGGCGTTACAAACATCTGAACCAATTAAATTCTTATCTAAAACGCGTCACCGGCGGTGACTATTCTTTGGAATTACGAGACAATCAAGAAGGAGAACTTTCCATACTGAAAAGTGAAATTTACAAAGTTACGACAGTGCTTCGGGAACAAAATGAACAGCTGAAACAAGAAAAAAAAGCACTCTCAAACTCTCTTTCAGACATATCCCATCAACTGAAAACACCACTGACATCTATGTTTGTTATGACGGATTTGCTGTTCGATGAGAATCTATCTGAAGAAAAACGCTCCGACTTTACCGACTGCATCCGTTCCCAGTTAGGACGGTTACAATGGTTGGTAGAATCTTTGCTTAAATTATCAAAACTTGATGCAAAAGCTGTTATCTTTAAACAAGCATCTGTTTTACCTTCCCAACTGATTGAAAAAGCCTGTTCTTCGCTTCTGATTCCGATTGAGATTAAAAATCAAACATTATCAATCCAGGCAGATGAAATTGCGTTTTATTGTGACCTGAACTGGACAGCGGAAGCACTGCTCAATATTCTGAAAAACTGCATGGAGCATACTCCGCAAAACGGAGAAATCAAAATCACAGTATCCACTAATTCATTATATACGCAAATCACTATACAAGACAGCGGTTTCGGTATTGATCCCGTTGATTTGCCCTATATCTTCAATCGGTTTTACAAAGGCAATGATGCCGGCGAAGACAGTGTGGGAATTGGTCTTGCGATGGCAAAATCCATCATTGAATCACAAGGCGGCAATATTATGGTGAAGAGCAAAAAGGAAAATGGTTCCACATTTATTCTGCACTTTCCAAAATCATCGAGCGCAATCTAGCAAAAATATCTCCTGCAATAAAATGTGCATTGTGACAAAAGTGTCATCAAATAAGTCACCAACCTGTCACTTTACTAAGCTAGTATTAAGATATAAACATATAAGGAGGAACTATTTTGGAAATATTACGTGTAGAAAATTTATCAAAAACATATGGCAGCGGTGAGGCTACTGTTAAGGCACTTGACAATGTTTCATTTACTGTGGAAAAAGGGGAATTTGTTGCAATCATAGGTCCATCCGGTTCCGGCAAATCCACACTTTTGCATATTTTAGGCGGCGTGGATCGTCCAACTTCCGGTAAGGTCTTTATTGAAAATGCCGATATCTATGCCCTCAATGAAACCAAACTTGCCATCTTTCGCCGTCGTCAGATTGGACTCATATATCAATTCTATAATTTGATACCTGTACTCAATGTGGAAGAGAATATTACGCTTCCATTGCTGCTAGATGAACGCAAAGCAAATAATCAGCAACTTTCTGAGATTCTTACCACCCTGAATCTGAAAGATCGATCCCGGCATTTACCCAATCAGCTTTCAGGCGGTCAGCAGCAACGAGTATCAATTGGCCGTGCTCTTATTAATAGCCCTGCACTTGTTTTGGCTGATGAGCCGACCGGCAACCTTGACAGCAAAAACAGCGCTGACATTATGAGTTTGCTCCGTCTGTCTAACAAAAAATATAACCAAACGCTCATCTTAATTACCCATGATCAAAATATCGCCTTGCAAGCTGACCGCATCATCTCCTTTGAGGACGGTCGCATCGCGAAAGATGAGGTGATTCGTCGATGAACGTTATGCAGCGTTTTACAATTCGCAGTTTGAAGCTTAATAAAAAGTGGACAATTGTGACCATCATCGGCATTATCATTTCCACAGCAATGATCACAGCAGTTGCCACCTTTTCTACATCTTTTATGGTTTTAATGCAAAACGAAACCATAGCAAATAGCGGCAATTGGCATTCAACCGTTTCAGATGTTCAAAAGAAAGACATCCCGGCCTTTGAGCATGCAAAATTTGTTAAGGAAGTGATGATAAGCCGC
This sequence comes from Clostridia bacterium, assembly GCA_041662985.1. Lineage (GTDB taxonomy): Bacteria > Bacillota > Clostridia > Acetivibrionales > JBAZRJ01 > JBAZRJ01. Next base: position 19,296 of record JBAZRJ010000014.1, on the reverse strand, counting down.
AATATCGGATATGCAAAACTTGACGGTGCAAAAAATGCATCAAAACCTTATTTATATATCAAACAATACGATGCAAACAGCAATAAGAATTTCCATACAACACTTGTGTCGGGCCGCATGCCAAAAAATGACGGTGAATTGGTACTGTCACAAGATTCTCAAATAAACAGCAACATAAAATATTTTGTTGGAGATAAGATTACACTTTCGGTTGGAAAACGAGTATCATCTTCCGGTAGTTACCTGATGCAGCAAGATTCGTTTGAAGCAGCCCAAGATGCCGATAAACAGGCGAATACTCCTTCAAGTTCAGGTGAAAAGTTCGTTGCAGAATCGACAAAAACCTATACGATTGTGGGAATAATCAAACGGCCTAATTTTGAATCAAGTTGGTCACCTGGTTACACAGCACTCACCTATTTAGATATCAAAACCTTACACGCAAATGAATCTGTGAATGTTTCACTTCTCTCGAATCACTTAACCCGTCAGTTTTATAATGATGTCAATGGACTTGCAAAAAGCATCGGTCTCAATAGCAAATCTATCGTTTACAATAATGAATTGCTGCGTTACTATGGGATTGTGAGAGGCGATAATTTGCAGAGTACAATCTATAGCTTTGCATTTGTTATGATTCTCATTATCATAATTGCTTCTGTGTCACTAATCTATAACGCATTTGCCATCTCTGTCTCTGAACGTACCCGCCAGCTTGGAATGCTCGCAAGTGTTGGGGCAACAAAAAAACAGAAACGCCAAAATGTCTATTTTGAAGGTTTTTTAATTGCCTTAATTGGCATTCCCGCGGGAATTCTCGCCGGAATTGGTGGTATCGGAATCACCATACAACTCATAAGGCCTTTGATGCAAAGCTTTATGCGTCTGGGATCTTCGGGACTGCACTTGGTTGTGTCTCCCATGTCCATTGTGGTTGCGGTTGTATTTGCTTCCGTGACAATTCTCATTTCCGCATGGATTCCGGCAAGACGTGCTTCCAAGATCATGCCGATTGATGCAATCCGACAATCAAAAGAAATCAAATTGACCGATAAATCCGTGAAAACATCAAAGTTAACACGTGCTCTGTTTGGATTTGAAGGTGAAATCGCCTTAAAAAATCTCAAACGCAGCCGTAAAAAATATCGTGCTACTGTTTTGTCTCTGATTATCTCACTTGTTTTATTCTTAACAGTTTCTTATTATGCGGAATTTGCAAACAGAGCATCCACCACAAGCAGCATGGGTATAAATTATGATCTCCGTGTAGATTATACGAATACAACCTTATCTCAAAGCAAAGCCATGAATCGAAAAATTGCCGCACTCGATCTTGTTACCGGTTCAGCAAAAGTTGAAATCGGCTATGGTTCATTCTTATTGAGCGGTTCACAATTACCGGAAACAACCAAGCAACTCTCCACACCCAATAAGCAGGGGAAATATGAGCTTTCTACAGAGCTTTATTGTCTTGATAGTGCTTCATTTAAAAAATACGCGCAGGCCGTAGGTGTTAATCCAAAAGAATATCAGGATTCCGCGAATCCAAAAGCCATTGTTGTGAATTATGCTCAAACGACCAACAATGAAAAACATGTCGCCGGTAAAATCATTGACATGAAGTCCGGTGAAAGTCTGCATCTCATCAGTTATGCATCAGCTAAGAATAATCAATCAATTGGCATTGATATTCAATTAGGTGCGCTGACTGACAAACGCCCAATGGGTATGCTGATACAATCTTTTGACAGAATATCTATTGTGGTAAGCGAAAAAGTATTTGCTTCCTATAAATCAAAACTTCCGGCTACGGAGCAAAACACCGGAGAAACAATCTACCTGAATACAACTAACAGCGACAAGCTTGAAACTCAGATTGATAACCTCACAAAGAATAATATTTCAAGTAATAATGTAACGATTTGGAATATCGCTGCCAATGCGAAATCAGAACACGACTCGATGCTATTTCTTGCAATTTTTATCTATGGGTTTATTATTCTGATTAGCCTCATCTGCATTGCGAATATCTTCAACACCATATCAACAAATATCAACTTGCGACGTAAAGAATTTGCAATGCTACGCTCAGTTGGTATGACACCTAAGGGTTTTAATAAAATGATACGATTTGAAAGTATTTTCTATGGGCTTAAAGGTTTATTGTATGGGTTGCCAATCAGTGCCGGCATTGGCATCTTACTTTATAAAATACAAGGAAGCTCATTTGAGTTTGGGTTTTCGCTTCCTTGGGCGAGTTATGGCGTGGCAATCGTACTGATCTTCATAATTGTAATGTCGACCATGCTCTATTCAAGCGCAAAGATGAAAAAGGAAAACATCATTGATGCATTGAAAGATGAAAACATGTGACGAATACAATGCCTTTTCTTACCAAACAAAACAAGTAAAAGCTTTAAAACAAAGGCTCTTAGAGAAATCTAAGAGCCTTTGATATCGATGATTTTTTCTTCCTGATATTATGATTCAAATATAAGCTCCTGCTACTTTATTGCAATAAGCTCAATATATCCGCGTGTTCCTACGGGTTCAAGCTGAATGCGCGGATTTTCATTGTCCCACGAATAGCCGATAACGGATGGATTATATTTTTTGATTGCTTCCCATACCTGTTCGATTGCTTCTTCGTAATCCTCCTCGACAAACGGTTCACCCTGAAACATCAGATATTTGGCCTGCGGGAGCTCAATTACATCAAAATCATCAGGAATTACACCATCATAGTCAGTGGCAACATCAACACCCTGAACATATTTTGAGGTTCCGGGCTTGATATACTTTTCAGGCAGCCAAAGGCCAAACGGTTCTCCGCTTATTGATTTCATGCTGACTAGCAGTCCCCAGATGTCGCAACCGACCTCCTCGCAATAAGCAAAATAATCGTCTGCCTTGATTCCGCGCTTTATAAGCGCCTTGCGTGCAGGTTTCTCAATTACCTGGATAAATACATTCTTAACATTTTTCATCGTCTTTTCCTTTCTTATTTTCACAGATTTGATTCCGTAAGGTGTGAAAAGATAAAATTGTAGATATCCTGCATATCATCTTTTTTAAATATTCCATAATCATTTTCTCAAACTTCTTGTCTGAGAGTATTTCATTAGTGACAAATACACCACACTTTTCACGTTCAAATTTTACCATGCCATACCATATTTGTCATCCGTTTTTTAGCACTTGCATGTCGTGAAGTGGCTTCAGTAAAGTCTTTAATAATATATCTCTTATAAAATAGCTGCACTCCAATACAAAAAGTTTAAAGATATAGTATAATTAAGATTGATTCATTAAATTGAAGATAGAAGCCTTTATTACATTCGTTTCTCTTTTATATAAAATTGTGTTATGATAATAAATTTCGGAGAGGGGTGACTGGTTTGAAAAAACAGATTACTAATTTGTCAATTATATTAATAATTTTATCTTTACTGTTTTTGGGTTATAAAGTAATTTTTAACAAGAATAATACAATTGGTAATATTGGAGAAAAAAATAATACGGCTGTACCGGAAATTCAAATAAAACCAGTTGAACTACCATCTCCGTCCGGTAATATTGGAGAAAAAAATGATACGGTTATACCAAATAATCAAATAAAATCAGTTAAACTGCTATCTCCGTCCGGTAATATTGGAGAAAAAAATGATACGGTGATACCAAAAATTCAAATAAAATCAGTTGAACTGCTATCTCCGTCCGGTAATCTTAAAATGAGTATGATGCCGTTTGTATACAACAGTCTCTACCGTATTAATGATATTAGTGATCCAAAACATGCCATAAAAGTTTTAAAAAACTTTCCGTATCTTGTTTGTGCAGAGCCGGGACACCTGTCTAAGAAGGAAATTAAAGTGGCAGAAGCAATAAAAAAAGAAGTTAGAATATTTGGCTATGTTCACATGGGTGGAAGTCCTTTGCCTTCATTAGCTGACATAAAAAATGAAATCGACAATATACAAAGGCAAGGTTGGTACGGAGTATTCATCGATCAGTTTGGGTATGATTTTGGAGAAACCAGACAAAGGCAGAACAGTATTGTTGACTATGCACATAGCAAAGGGCTTAAATGTTTTGTAAATTGTTGGCATATTGATGATGCATTTGGCAACAAGCCTGATTCAAAGCATAACCCTGATGGATTACCAACAAGGTTGTCAGAAGGAGACTGGTATCTGCTGGAAAGCTATTATGTATCCAATTCCGGCTATAACGAATCTATAAATATTTTAATAGAAAAATCACAAAAAGCCAGAAACTATAAAAAAGCTCTCAATATTAACATAGCCTCTCTTTCATATAAACGAGATAGTGCAACATGGGATAATTCAAGCACCGACATTAAATACTCATATCTGCTAAGCCTTTTGATGGGCTTCGATGGCTGGTGGTTTACAGATAGATTGGAAAGTGACAGCTTTAAACATGGTAAACCTGTTGATCTTGATTTGGGTAATACATTAGTTGAGGGGTTATCAAAGTTTTCAGAAGAATATTTTTTGGCAAAGACCGATAAATATTTGATTCTGCTTGATACAAAAGACTATCCTGCCTTGAGTATTGAAGCATTTGAACTCAATTCGGAAGCAGGGCTTCAAGACTATATAAAAAGAAAAGTAAAATAAACTTTTCAATCATTCTCTTCGATGACGATCTCCCTGTAGGGGCCAATATATAAATCCTTTCGGTTCTGGTGCAAATAATATTTTAACTTTTCATAACACCCAAACCATGATAAAATTTTATCACTTTATAACTAAGTAATATACATAAAATGGAAAATAATTTGTTTAAATGGAAACATTTTGAGTCACATATAATTGCTCGGTATTTTATTTTTTCTCCAGTTATCAGCAAAATTATAAGCAAAACCGCAAAATAAGATCTCCCAGATTTCTCTGAGAGCCTTATGTTTCAATGGTTTCGGGATGAATAATTTAGCAAGATAACGAAGGTGTTATGTTCAGTCTATGTTTTCAGATATGAATAAATCAATTGCTTCCTCTAAAGATAAAAATACCTTTGAAATCAGATATCCATCTGCTGTGGCATGGTTCATTCGAACGGTAACCGGCATTACTAATCTGCAGTTTTCTTCGCGGAATTTACCCCAGTTTATGATGGGCATGAAGTACAAATGTCCATCGGGCAGTTCAATGTTTAACGAATCATAAGACAACCATGAAATATAAGACGCATCAAACCAGTTGGGGTGATTCTTGCTGTCAAGCGCATACTCCCGTGACTGCTTTGCTTTTTTTATGTCAACCTCACAGGCATTATAAAAGCTTTTGTAATCGGCATTGTACTCTGTATACACAGGCGTACAGGTTTCAGTGTCATCATGAAAGATATAATGGGTTGGATTGATTTTATCGTATATAATCAACTCATTTGTCTGGTACAGATAGCTCATCCGATAATCTTCTCTGGAGTTAAGAACCTTCGAGAGCAGATAAAGAAAATTGATATAGAATCTTGTGCCGGTTTGTTTTGAAAAAGAATAAAGCTTTGTAACATTCACCCTATTTGTGATTGATACAGAGCACTTGCAGTCTTCCGAAAAATGACGGAACACACCGCAACGATAGTATTCATCCATATTGATTATTTTGTAATTCATAATCATGCCCCCTCAAATTGTTTTTGCAAGTTCAAAAGCCTCATTAAGTACTGGATTCCCAGCAATATCTCCTTTGTCTTTGACGCCGCAGGCTCTTATTATACCGCCGTCTTGCAATGAAAAATATGAAAGTATGGACTGATACATAGCCACAACCGAATCAAAAACTGTCGGTATGGTATCCGCACAGACCATAAGTAAAACCAGCCTTTTGACACTGAACCTGCCTCGTATCGGATTGTGTAATCTGTCAACTATACTTTTTAATTGAGAACTTATTCCGTAAAAATAGATCGGAGTAGCTATCACTATGGTTTCTGCGTCTGTGAGTTTATTGTAGATATCCTGCATATCGTCTTTTTGAATGCATTTGCTATTTGCATAACAGGCATTACAGCCTATGCAGCCGTTAACCCTTACATCCGCAACAGATATGGTTTCAAAACTGTTTTTTTGTTTATCAATGCCATCAATAAAGGCTTGTACCAACATATCAGTGTTTCCGCCTTTTCTGGGGCTTCCTATAAGTATAGCTATTTTAGACATTATATCACCTCGTTAGCTTGATGTTATCTATTTGTATTTCCTTGCATTTTTCCATATCTGACCGACTTCACAAAGGTGACATTTATATTGCATATCAATCACGCTTTCTCTTTTTCTTGTCATCGGAGTCGAGTGCAGTTCCCAGAGCAATACCCATAACAAGGCCCGTGCATATGCCGACTGCCATCTTGTTAAGTGACAAACCGATGGACAACCCGACACTCATGCCAAGGCACATATAGATAGGCATCCATGCTGATGCCGGTTTTTCAAGCTCAAAAAGCAGTCCTTCGTCACCGCTGCCAACCTGCTTGAAGCCGCATTTGCCAAGCACCTTTTTTGACGGTTCATTATCCTGTTCGGTCTGCACCTGTACATAATACACATTCTGCGAAAATGCCCAATCGCAAATTGCTTTCAGCGCTTCAGTAGCATAACCTTGATTTTGATAGTTCTTATCAATTCCATAGCCGACTTCTACTTCATGTCTGTCGTTTGACGGTCCACGAAAGCCGATACTTCCAATTGATTTATTCTCTTCATTTAAAACAATCTGCCAGTTTGTGTGCCAAAGATAATCCTTTAGATGTTCACAGCACTGCTGATGCATTTCACGAAATGCATCTTGTAAATGCTCGTCCTGTGCCACATTGCCGGGAACAAGCCCCAATGAGTCATTCAGCTTGTTCTGTCCCTCGCAAAGCTGTGCCATTTGCTCTATATTCAGTGAAACAATCCGCAGCCGTTTTGTTTTTAATTCCATCGTAATCACCCATAATTAATTATTGTAAAACTAATATTACTTATATTTTTCGAATAAATCAAGTATAAAATCATAATTACAATACTTATCGTTGGTTGATTGCGACCCGTCATAAAAAACTGCTGCCACGATTCACTGCTGTAGCTTTTAGGGAAAACCGCAAAATAAAATCTCCCATATTTCTCTGAGAGCCTTATGTATCAATGGTTGCGGGAGTTCATACCGGTTTGTATTCACAACAAATATGAAATTTGTATACTTCGTAGACGAAAGCATTTGTGGGGTTGCTCCAGTAACCGGTTAATAATATAATGACATTTAGATAATATATTTTGTGAGGTACAGAAAATGATTCTTTGGAAAATTTTAATGCTAGTTGCCCTTTCAATATCACTGTTAGGTTTAATTGTTTGGTATTTTCTATTTCGAGTTTTTCTTAAAAACAACGAAGAAAAAACGATTGATGAAATTGGTTCTCAAGTAAATAGTTATCTATACTGGTTACTTGCTATAGTAATCTTTACAATAATTTTACTTATAGTTAGCTTAATTTTCAAATTCACATTATAAGAATATCGCTAAAAAAGGTCGAATTAAATTTAAGGCAACCCTTCCGGTGAGAAATAAACATCATTACCTAAAATATACAAGCCACTCAAATAAGAATTTGCTATTTTTTTACCCCTGGCCGATTGAATCCTATCACAAGTATTTCCCATGTTAAGACCTTTTCTTAAAATCGTGTTTTGGCCAGTCGCAATTTCATATTGATGAAGGTCCATTGAGATTTCAATCCCAGGCGTACTTGTGTTTTCCAAATAATAAATAAATCCATTCGATATTCCACAGTATCCCAAGAGTCCATAATCCATAACAAAATATCCGATCTTATCGATTACGTCTTTTAAGTTGCCATTTTCGTCAATAGTCTTGACCGTATCATAAACACACCCGATATCATTCGTGAATGAACCCGGTGTAACTAAATAAAATTTCCCATTGTCATAAAATAAATGATGAAAACTATAGGGCAAAGGCTTTATAGTGACTTTAACCTTGTTGGCGCCCGAAACGTCCATTCTGAAAATATCATATCCTTTTTTTGCGGGCCATGTATAAAATAAGTATTTATCAGTCGTTATAAAATCCGCTTCATAAGGCCCTTGGATATTTACAGTAAAATCCGTTCCGTCTGTTTTCATCGACTTGATGCCCATAGATTGTTTGGTAATCTTTGGATCACGCCAATAATCATCTACCCAGAAAAGCCTGTCTCCGGCCTTTTGCAACATGTAGAAAGTTCCTGTTTTTAGGCTTTTCTCTTTGCCGTCATTCAGAGAAACACTTCGCAAGATATGCACATATATGCCGTGATAAATATTGTATTTAGAAGTCGTTACAAAATAAGCATTTTTTTTGTCGACTACCAATTGACTTATTTCGAAATATTTTTTCGATATTTTCTTGCGACCTGTTCCATCGGGATTCATCGACATGATCAGATCGTCTTCTCCGGAAGTGCCGATATAATAGATTTTACCATTGGCTTCGAACATTCCTCCGCCTGATGAGGTATTTGTTGAGGTGTTTGTCGGTATCGTTTTGTTGATATGCCCGGGAATAAATTGACATCCCGCGAAAGCAATCATAGCGACAGCAGTGATTAATAATACGATTGATTTTTTCATTAATGACCTCCTAAAATCGACTTATTGATTTAATCCGCGAAATGTTTCATAATAGAATTTTATCATGAAGTCAAATGTCCGTAAATCAGTTTTTACCTGGAATATATAAATATTACTATTTAACATTTAAATGTCAAAATCCAAAAAGCTCTTAGATTTCTTTAATCGTCTTCAAACGAATAATGCAAAAACCCCAAAAGCTGTACGCCTGTGGGGTTTTCATTTGGTTGCGGGGGAAGGATTTGAACCTCCGACCTTCGGGTTATTCAACCCGATGAGTTGCCGAACCGCTATCTTGTATGACATCAAATAAAGCCTTATTAAGATATACCTTTTCTTTACCAACCATTTGGGATTTGAGGAATCCTCTATCCTCAAGCAATGCCAAATACACTGATGCGGTTTTCCTCGAAACACCCAGGCCTTTTTCTATATAACTAATTTTTGTGTAAAATTCATAAAACAACATGTCTAATAATTCTTTTGAATAAATCTTTGGTAATGCCGTTTTAATTTTTTCGGTTGTCATTTCCACTAACAAATTTATTTTTTTAATCAGCATTAATGTTTCTTTTGACGTTTTCTCAATCCCATCCAATATATATAAAATCCAAGCTTCCCAATCATCATTTATTCTGGTTCCTTGCAGCAGCCCGTAGTAAGCTGACTTATTGCGGATTATGTATTTGCTTAAGTATAAAATTGGGCTATCCAACAATTCCTTCAGAACAAGATACAATACATTGATTATCCTGCCCGTCCTTCCGTTCCCGTCATAGAACGGATGGATTGATTCAAACTGATAGTGGATTATTGCCAGTTTTATAAGCGGATCGATATTGTCGGAATCCTCATTTATATATCTCTCAAGATTCGACATAAGGGATAATATTTGCTGTTCACCTTCCGGAGGTGTATAAACTATTTCCTCTGTGGTTTCATTTTTTAATACAGTGCCGGGCAATTTTCTTATTCCCGCACGATTTCTTTCTATGTACCCCTGGATTTCAACAATCATATTAGTAGTCAGCATCTGATTTTCTTTAACCAGTTCATAACCTCTCCATAATGCAGTTCTATAATTCACAACTTCCTTTGCTGCGGGACTGTTATAATGGGGTTGAGCCATGGCTTTAAAAAGCTCATCATGGGTAGTAATAATATTCTCTATCTCGGAACTGTCTTTAGCTTCATTTATTGTAACGGCATTAATAAGTATATTTTTATTCGGCATGGTCTCAGCGTAGCCCTTTAGCTCAGCCAAAGCTCTATGAGAACTTGCAAGTTTCTTTAATATTTTTTTGGTTTCAATATCAACCTTCAAAGGCAAGAGTCTTAATGTTGAATCCGTCAAATTTATCACCTTTCTTTCATACATATTATATACGACTTCTTTACCCATATCAATATAACGTGAGTAGAATTTCTAAAATATTACCCACGTTTTTAAAACGCAAGTAAATTCTACTCATATAAAAAAACTCTTGGATTTCTCTAAGCGCCTTTGATATCAATGGTTGCTGGGGTGCGTATCGTCTAATATTCACAATTTCCATATAGGCAGAGGCCAACGGCCTAGAAGAACGAAGAATTGCCTATCTAATGATTTTTTTGCACCGGAATAATTTTTTCATCCCCCTATTACTCCTCATCGAGAATCTCATAAAGCAGTAATGTAACCTCCTGTCCCTTTTCCAGAATCGCCTTATGTTTATCTTTCTCCCCATTAGGGATAAAGATGATATCTCCTTTCTTGTATCTTTCAACAGTTCCCGCGTAATCGATTGCAAATTCGCCGTCAAGGACATATCCCGCGTGTCCTTTTAAACACCAGTCCTGATCAATAAATCCATACGAGAATTTAACAAACCTAATTTGCTGATTACCGAAAATTACAGCCTTAAAACGGGCTCCCTCGGTAGACTGCTTCCATGGCATTGATTCAAAGTCTATCTGATGACTCATTATGTGGCCTCCTTTTTTCATAGTTTAAACGATTGTATATAGCTAATCGGCACATCTATTCGGGCAGCCGTTTCTTCAAGATAAAGCCCCTGTCTAGAATTTCTATTTTTTTCCCTTTTCTATGCATACGATACAGTGAAAGATATCTCTTATAAAATAGCCACGTTCCAACTTCACATGAATTATCTAAAATGAAAAAGTCAATTTGTTTGTGGCTTTTTTGCCTTATTTTTTACGGCAACCCTTGCGGCGAGAAATAAACATCATTGCCCAAAATATATAAACCTGATAATCTTGCATTTTTTATCTGTTTACCTCTGGCTGACTTAATTATTCCGACAGCATTGTCGCCCATCTCTAAACCCTTTTTCAAAACAATATTATGATGGGCCGCAATTTCATATTGATGAAGGTCCATTGAGATTTGAACGCCCGGCGAACTTGTCACTTCCAAATAATAAATAAATCCATTCGATATTCCACTGTAACCCAAGAGTCCATAATCCATCTCAAAATATCCGATCTTATCGATTACGTCTTTTAAGTTGCCATTTTCGTCAATAGTCTTGACCGTATCATAAACGCACCCGATATCGTTCTCGAATGACCCAGGTGTCACTAAATAAAATTCTCCGTTGTCATAAAATAAATGATGAAAACTATATGGCAAAGGCTTTGTAGTCACTTTAACCTTATTGGCGCCCGAAACGTCCATTCTGAAAATATCATATCCTTTTTTTGCGGGCCATGTATAAAATAAGTATTTATCAGTCGTTATAAAATCCGCTTTATAAGGCCCTTGGATATTTAATGTAAAATCCGTCCCGTTTGTTTTTATCGACTTGATGCCCATAGATCGTTTTGTAGTCTTTGGATCATCCCAATAATTATCAGCCCAGAAAAGCCTATCTCCAGCCTTTTGCAACATATAGAAAAAGCCATTTTTTATTTTTTTTTCTTTTCCGCTACTTAATGAAACGCTACATAAAGTTTCATCATCTTCAAATGTTGATGCAATAAAATATATATTTTGTTCATCGGCAATTAATTGTCCGATGGAATCATATTTTTTTGAAACTTTTTTTTGACCGCTTCCATCAAGATTCATCGACATAATTTGCTCGTCATATTTACCGGCCGCTCCGACATAATAGATTTTGTCATTGACCTCACACATTTGCCCTCCCGAAGCTGAATTTGTCCAAATGTTTGCCGGTATGATTTCGTTAATATGTCCGGGTATAAATTGACATCCCGCGAAAGCAATAACAATGATAGCGGTGATTAATATTGCGATTAATTTTTTCATTAATGACCTCCTAAAATCGACTTATTGATTTAATCCGCGAAATGTTTCATAATAGAATTTTATCATGAAGTCAAATGTCCGTAAAATAGTTTCTACCTAGAATATATAAATATTACTATTTAACATTTAAATGTCAAAATCCAAAAAGCTCTTAGATTTCTTTAATCACCTTCAAACGAATAATGCAAAAACCCTAAAAGCTATACGCCTGTAAGGTTTTCATTTGGTTGCGGGGGAAGGATTTGAACCTCCGACCTTCGGGTTATGAGTAAAGTGAGCTATGTCTTACTAAATACTATTATGTATTGTACAATGCTTATTTTAAGGGTTCACAAGGCTCGACTTTTTATTATGTACTATTAAATGCTATTATTTCTTGTCGTAGTATTAAGGAAAATATTTATACTCACATTATAAATAGTAAATAGAAATCAGACTTAAATTACTAGAAACAAACTTTATTTCGATGATGAAATGTTTTTAGGAACACGTTTTCGAATGTTTGATTCTTTAACTTTAATATTGCATAAATCATATTTTTTTAAAATATTCTTAACCAAATCAGAAAACCATTTCTCTGCTCCAGGTGAAACAATAACTTCTTCAATTAACTTTCGAATATCAATTTCAATATTCTTTTCATAATCAAACCATTTCGGTTCTTCGTCGTTATTCATTTTAGCAAAATCTTTTTGAAAATTACTTTTAACTATAATTAGTCTCAATTCTTTTTCTTCTTTAAAAAATGGTAATTTACGAGAAGCTAAAAAAATAGGATTAAGTTCTGTATTAGATGAACAAATGTCTTCCTGATAATTTACCATTCCTATATATACATCTTTTTTGTTGTTTTTTAAAGATTCTTGAAGTTTTTTAAAAGTTGTTTTTATTACAATACCTCTGTTAAAATCTGAATATGTCTTCCACATGAGATAGGATTCTTCTTCATTTATATTCCAGCAACACACGGCAACATTTCTCTTGTAAATTTCTATCTTATTTGATTTCCCCTCATAACTACCACATAATTTGCTAAGTGCTTCCTCAGAGTTATTTAATTCACCTTCAAAAATATCATACCTAGACAAATCAATTAGTGGTGAAAAATATAAAGAACTTCTATCCAATAAACTGACAAACTCTGTAAAGTCAATATATCTCAATAAATGTTGATTGTCTCCCAGTTTATTTAATTCATTAATTTCAATTAACATATAATCCCCCTCATTTAGAATACTATGAATTAATAATATTAAAATTTGCACTTTTTAATTATAATTAATGCATCTTGTTGTTATTTCTTTATTATATTGCTCTGCATATAGTATAAAACTAGTTTTATTATCAAAATAATAACTATACAATGAAATGATCCGAGTAGACTTTTATGGAATATTTTTTTGCAAAGATCATCTTTTCAGCATCATTACTTATTACCAGTCCATTTAAATGCCCGTCTAAAACCTAACCTTTCGGCCTCAGCAACTGTCTCAGCATAAAGTTCACCCTTCTTTGGTGTAATTTTTGTCGTATCATATTGTTGATCAAATGGTAAATGATATATTTTTTCACCTTTGGGAGAGATATTACATTTTATACACGGGTATTGGGAGAATTTAAAACCTTGTTTTACTTTAATCCCAAGCAGTTTCGAAAACTCATTGGCAGTATCAGATAATAATGTCGAGGTATAAAATACAGGAGTTACTACTATATCATTTAGCTCTTGACCCATACTATATGCTGTTCCGAATAATTGGAATATATGATTCTCATATATAGTCTTAAATTTTGACCAATGCTTACATTGAATTACATGCACAACATTACCTTTTTTCGCAATTAAATCCCTTCCAAGGTCCTCGTATCGCTTCTGAATACCAAAATATTGGACGTCCCATCCGCTTTTCTCGTAAAGATAACCCGTGTATCTTTCGTACATCTTGCCAATCATCCATTTACTCTTTTTACCATGCAACCAGTAGCGTTCTAGTGCCAATTGATTTCTCTCAGTCACAGATAATGACCTATAAGCTTCAGGGCTGATATACTGTGCGACCGGGTCGGCTCGTTCTTGTTCGGTGTAGACACTGTAGAATATATTAGCATCGACATTATCTTGGATATCGTCGCCTAATTCATCAACTAGCCATGGGTATATTGCTTCATAATTTGCAGCTTTGTATTTCCAAGATATCAATTCCTTAACTAACTCTTTTTTTTCGATTTTAATAAACTTTATCTCATCTGCTGCCCTTAAAGCTGGGTGTGACTTGTATCGTAACGCTCTTTCACGTTCACTTTCAGTAATTTCAATTAAATTACTCCATGCTTCGCCAACAACAGGATAATTTTGAGTTCGCTCACGAAATAAACGTAAAAATAAATCTTCTTTCTTTTTCAATTCTTTCTTCTTTGCTGCAAATTGCCTTGCTTCGGAATCATATTTATTTAGGCGTTCCTGTAATTCTAATAGGTTTATTTTCATACTTTTGTGTTCATAATATATTTTGGCAACCCAACCTAGAAAAGCAAGAACAAAAATAATTCCAAAAAATATCAACACTTCCATTTCAAACGAGCCTCCTTTTTCGTTGACGAATTATCGAATAATATGCTTGTAAGTCCCTCTCATTCAAATAAAATGCTGCAGTATATTTCTTCCTTTGTTTAATCGGGGTAATAATTATTCATTTATCAATAATGATTATGGCTAATCTTCCAGGTCGCGTTTTTCAATGTGGGGGATGATGTATTACACATTTTGAATCGGAATACTCACTGGTCATTGATTCAGCGTATTTTTGATATTTATTCTTAATTTTTGAAACCCTTTTCAATTCAGATAGGAACTCTTCGTAAGAGGACATTTGTTTTTGTGCGTTTGGTAAATAGTATTGAGGGAAATCTATATGGATTGATAGCTCACCACTGCAAGATGAGATGTAAATCAAACCATTCAGATATCCCTCATAATATGAAACATCCCAATAATTTCCCTTTTTTTTAAGAATCTTTATTTTATTGTTATAACCCCTTACCAACGACTCTATATATCCTGGCATATTATAATCGCCTTTATTATATAATTGAAAAAATCTTGAAAAAGCATGTAATATACCATCCTGATATGACAAACAGTAAATAACTTGAGGACTATCATGACATCTTAGAAGAGAAACCTCATTATGCTTTATTTTAACAGCATCATTCATCATATCCACCCATGTTTTTGCTTGGTCGTTAACAATTAATCCTTCTTTTCGTAAAATTAATTTTAATTGGTGGAGAAAATAAGTACCATCTGTTATAATGCAAGAATAATTACTATTTTTCAACTTATCACTCAACTGATTATCCAATGTAACAATATAAATGTGCGGAAGAAGACCCCTCATTTCTGTATTTAGATAATCTAAAATCTGATTGAAATCTTCATCTCCAAATGAGAACCCAAAAAAAACAACAGTTTTAGTAGCAAAAATTGTTCTAAGACTTGCACCTATTATTCCCTTTTCAAGATTCTCTTTACATTTTTCATAATCATTTTTTGTAGCAATTAGAGTGCTTAAATTATTGATGGAACCATGTATCTTAAGAACACATCGTTCTTTATCATCCCACAGAACAAAATCTTCGGGTATGGTAATCGGTATCGCCAAAGAGTAATCTTCAAAATATGTGTCCCAATTTGTTGTTATTATTGTTTTAATGAAATATAATTCTTCTAATTCTTTATGAAACCTAGTTGCCCAAAACTCTATTTCAGGAAAAGAATGAATATATTCAAATCGAGTTTTTATTTTTTTGATTAATTTCCTCCGTCCATTTGGTAAATCACAAAATTGCTGCATAATTTCGCAAAAAGAATCATCACTATTTTCCATACCCAAATCTTCTTGAATTGATTCACAAAAAGTTAAAGGTAACACATTTTTGTTTTCTGTGCTAATACCTGCGCCACAAAACAAAACAAGTTTTTCTGCTTTTGCTGCATCTAAAATTGCTTCTGGTATGGTAATGGGTTTATTGTCCTTACAAATTGCACATTCACATTTCATATATACCTCTTCATTTTTGCAATTCGTGTTTCGTACAGGTACTAATCGTCAATAGAACTATCATTTATTAGGTCATCGTTTTCCTCATATAAAGCGCCACTATTCGAACACGGTTGTAAGATTACTCTAGCGATAGTTACCTCCTATTATACTTAAATATTAAAAATATATAGCAATTCCTCTCATTTAGTTTCGCCCTTATTCTTCTTTGCTATTTCTTCTAGCTTTGGAAACAGACTTACCAATTTGCTAATAATAATTATTGCGAATAAAAATCCAACAAAACCTTGGAAACATGCAATAAATTTTATAAATCCACTTGGAATAATATCCCCATACCCAATTGTTAATTGAGTAGTGGCACTAAAATAATATCCGTCAGTATAATTACTACCATTGATTAAAAACGCTAAATTTTGAGCATAAATGAATCCAAAGCAAAGTATTAATTCAAAGTAATTAACAATAACATTTACTAAAACTCTGACATATGATGCAACTCGCGTTGCCTTTCTTTCATAATCAAATATGCTTAAATTTATGTTTGTTTGCAAAATATCAATTATCCTTAAGACAATTATTAAAATAAGTATGAACCCAATATAGTTTTTCCATATTCCTAATTCAGATGTAATTAAGGTAGCTATTTCAAATAATATCCAACCTAAAATATATTTATCAACCCTCATTGCTTGTTTTTTACATACATTTATTTTCTCTTCGTCTGGAGCTGCATCAAATTCTTCTTGGTTTTTAACCCTACTACCTATTGGAGATAGTTTAGATAAAAATCTAAAAAATATTCCGACATAATATGCAATGAAACCAAACTCCTTTAATTTATTTATTTCAACTTCATTAACTTTTTTCTTTTGTTTTCTTTTATCTTTCATGATTTTATCAACTCCTTCAATCTTTATATTATATCATTTATTTACATTTGATGGATAATTGATATTTGTATTTCTTCCACATCTTTTTTTGTAATGCAATTTATTAGAAAAATCATTCAAGTTCTTTAACTTTTAATTAAGTGAAAAGAGCTTGTTTTTAATTATTTTTTTGCTTATAAGCCACCAGTAAGCCACCAGAGGCACATTTAAAGTTTTTACTCGAAAAAAGTAAAAACCCTACAAGCGTTATACTTGTAAGGTTTAAGGTTGGTTGCGGGGGAAGGATTTGAACCTCCGACCTTCGGGTTATGAGCCCGACGAGCTACCGTACTGCTCCACCCCGCGATATTTTTGCGATTTTCCGCATTTTTTTGTTTGCTTTTTATATTAGCTGTTCAAGTTTTTTGCCGGTTCTCTTGCCATATAAATATCAATTTTGTTGTCAAATCCGCAGATTCAATATCATAAAATTTCGAATTGTGGTGCCGGAGACCGGAATCGAACCGGTACGATCGTTTCGGACCGCAGGATTTTAAGTCCTGTGCGTCTGCCAGTTCCGCCACTCCGGCAAATTGTTGTTCTTTTTAAGCGACTTGATAAGTATAATATATATAGAAAGTCATGTCAACTCATAATAACCGCTATTTTCACTTCTTTATCTTACTCAAGTTGTATTTTAAAAATGTGCTGTTTTTCGATATCCGCCACTGCCTCTTTTTGATTCAACACTCTTTTTCAGGTCATGCATTTTTTCTTCGCTGTCTTTTAGATACTTTGCAAGCTTTCCGTCGAAAGTATTTACATCGATTGCTTTCTTGCCCTTGTCTGCATTCTTACGGGGCGCTGATCTTCCGAAGGGCCTGCTTCCATCGGATTGCCGTGTGCTATTCTCAGCTTCTGCTCTCTGAAAGTTTCCCTGCACATCAGGTTTTTCAGTCAACATCTGCCCGCTTGCATTCCCGTTTGGTTCTTCGGCCGCTCCCTGTACGTTTGCCTGTTTTATCGACAGGCTTATCTTGCCCTTATTGACCAGCGAAATAACCTTCACTTTGACAACCTGGTTTTCTTTCAGATGTTCGTTAATATCCCTAACATATTCATCCGCGACTTCCGAAATGTGAACCAGACCGCTTTTCCCTTCAGGTAATTGGACAAATGCTCCAAAACTCGTTATTCCCGATACTTTTCCTTCAACTACATTTCCAACTTCAACAAGCATAAAAAACGAAATCCTCCTTCAAAAACAAAAACAAAAAAGTGCTCCTAAAAGCAATTTATAAGCACGTTGATTATATAGTATATGAATATTTTCGTCAAGAGTTTGATTTAGGCTCATCAGACATCATTTTGTTCATTATATGCTTTGTTTGATTTGCCGTTCATCTATATTTCAAGTCCTACTTATTTATATCAATAAAAACCTGTTCTCCCTCTTTGACCATTCCAAACCTCTCCCGTGCGACCTTTTCAATGTTTTTGTCGCTCAGGACTTCCTTCTTCTGTTCCAGGAGTTGCTTATTATTCTCTTTCTCCTGGGTAATCTTAGACTTAATCTCATTTATCTTGTTGTTCACCTTTAAAAGCTGTTGCTGCTGATTGACAACAGTCCATGCAAAGTAAACGAATAGAGCCATAATAATGACGAGTCCTATTTTGGACCTTTTTTTTCTTTTGCTCATTATAGACACCCTTTCTGCTTAAATGCAAAAATAAAACTGCATTTAGATATCTATTCATCTTAAGATTTGCTGTTTAAACCTCTACCTCTATATATAAACCTTTTTCAGATAATTTTCAAGACCTTTTTACATAATTAACCATTTATGAGCACATTTTCGATGAAATCAGTCGATTATTGAATTTCATACATGCTTTTTGCATCATTTTTCGAAACATTGTCCTGCGTTGTCAGTACAAGAACTTTTGTTGTATTTGCTCCAAACCTCATTTCAATAATGTCACCGACTTTGATTTCGGTTCCAGGTTTTGCAACTTTGTCATTTATTTTTATATGTCCTGTTTCACACGCCTCGTTTGCGACAGTTCTTCTTTTTATTAATCGCGATACCTTAAGATACTTATCAATTCTCATTGTTCCACCTCGAATTTTTCAACTGATTATTCCGCCCATCCACTGCATTACTTTTCTTCCAATCTCTTTGCCTCTTCCCAAAGTTCATCCATCTCGGCCAACGTCATACTCGTAAGCTTCTTTCCTGCCTTTTCGCTTGTCTTTTCAACATATTCAAATCGTTCGATAAATCTCTTGATAGTGCTCGTCAGTGCCAATTCAGGTTGAATTTTCAAAAATCTTGCCAGATTTACAAGTGCAAATATTGAGTCTCCGAGTTCATGGGTTATTCTTTCAACATCGCCGCTTTTATATACTTCCTTCAATTCCGCGATTTCCTCTTCTATCTTCTTGAAAAC
>JBAZRJ010000013.1:0-46906 GCA_041662985.1 Clostridia bacterium | reverse complement strand
ATTAGATAATTGTTATTTGTTAATTATTATATTGGAGGTGTTTTAAGAAATGGCTCGTATTGCCGGAGTTGATTTGCCCAGAGAAAAAAGGGTTGAAATCGGATTGACTTATATCTTTGGAATAGGAAGAACAAAGTCAAATGAAATATTAAAAGAAACAGCCATTAGTCCCGATACAAGAGTAAGAGATTTGACTGATGACGAAATCAGCAAGTTGAGAGAAGCAATAGATAAAGATCATAAGGTTGAAGGTGATTTGAGAAGAGAAGTTGCCTTGAATATCAAAAGGCTTACTGAAATCGGCTGTTACAGAGGAAGAAGACACAGAATGGGTCTTCCTGTAAGAGGACAAAGAACCAAAACCAACGCAAGAACAAGAAAAGGTCCGAAGAGGACTGTTGGAGCACAAAGAAAGAAAAGTTAAAGAGGAGGTTAACACTTAAATGGCAACTAAAACTGCTGGTGCGAAAAAAACGACCAGAAAAAGAAGAGAACGAAAAAATATTGAACGCGGAATTGCACATATACGTTCATCGTTTAATAATACTATTGTTACATTGACCGATGTGACCGGAAATGCATTATCTTGGGCAAGTTCGGGCGGATTGGGATTCAGGGGTTCTAAAAAAAGCACTCCTTTCGCAGCTCAAATGGCTGCTGAAACAGCTGCAAAGGCTGCAATGGAGCATGGTTTAAAAACTATCGAAGTTTATGTTAAAGGACCGGGTTCGGGCAGAGAAGCTGCAATCAGAGCACTTCAGGCAGCAGGACTTGAGGTAAGTCTTATTAAAGATGTTACCCCGATTCCTCACAACGGATGCAGACCTCCTAAACGTAGGAGAGTATAATAATAGAATTGGTATAGAGGGTTTGATATTCCCTTAAATAAAATATGGAGGTGTTAGTTTAGATGGCAAGATATATCGATGCATCTTGCAGGCTTTGCCGAAGAGAAGGCGAAAAGCTTTACCTAAAAGGTGAAAGATGCTATACAAATAAATGTTCAATAAGCAAAAGAGCATATGCTCCGGGACAACACGGACAACAAAAGAAAAAAGTTTCCGAGTACGGTATCCAGCTTAGAGAAAAACAAAAAGCAAGAAGGTTCTATGGTGTTTTAGAGAGCCAGTTCAGAAAGTATTTTGATATTGCTGAGAAAAAGAAGGGCATAACAGGCGAAAACCTGTTGCAAATTCTTGAAACAAGGCTCGACAATACTGTTTACAGGCTCGGGTTAGCCACATCGAGACCTGAAGCAAGACAATTGGTAAGACACGGACATTTTACTTTGAATGGCAATAAAGTCAATATTCCTTCATTATTGGTGAAGGCAGGAGACGAAATAGTCGTCAAAGAAAAAAGCAGATCATCAGAGAAAATTAAGGCAATATTGGAGATTAATGCAGGCAGGGTAATACCGCAATGGCTTTCATTTGATCCGGACAACTTCAAAGGCAGTGTAATCGCTCTTCCGATAAGAGAAGATGTCGATTTACCGTTGAGAGAACATCTGATAGTTGAATTATACTCCAAGTAATTGATTGCTTGATTAATAAATATAGTTAATAGAAGGAGGGTTTTTGGTGATTGAAATAGAACAACCAAAAATTGAGTGTGTTATAATCAGTGAAGATAACTCATATGGTAAGTTTGTTATAGAACCTCTGCAAAGAGGATATGGAATTACGCTTGGTAATTCTTTAAGAAGGATACTGTTATCATCATTACCGGGAGTTGCAGTCAATTCCATTAAGATTGACGGAGTACTGCACGAGTTTTCAACATTACCCGGAGTTGTTGAGGATGTTACGGAAATTATTTTAAACATTAAGTCCTTAGCATTGACGCTGCAAGGTGAAGATTCAAAAGTTATCTACATTGACACGGATAAAGAGGGACCTGTCACAGCTGCGGATATTAACGCAGATGCAGATGTAGAAATTCTTAATCCGGATTTACACATTGCAACATTGAACGGCGAAAGCAGATTTTATATGGAAATAACGGTCAGCAAAGGATTCGGATATGTTTCTGCCGAAAAGAACAAGACACCGGGACAGCCGATTGGCGTTATTCCAATAGACTCAATTTACACCCCTGTTACCAAAGCAAACTACACAGTTGAAAATACCCGTGTGGGACAGGTTACTGACTTTGATAAATTGACTCTTGAAATCTGGACAAATGGTACTATTAAGCCGGATGAGGCTATAAGTTCCGGTGCAAAGATTTTAAGCGAACATTTAAATATGTTCATTGATTTGTCGGACCAGGCAAAGAACACAGAGTTCCTGGTTCCAAAAGAAGAATCCAAGAAAGAAAAAGTCCTCGAAATGACGATTGAAGAATTGGATTTATCGGTGAGATCCTATAATTGTTTAAAAAGAGCAGGAATTAATACTGTTGAAGATCTTACAAACAAAACGGAAGACGATATGATGAAAGTTCGTAATTTAGGAAGAAAATCACTTGAAGAGGTATTGCAAAAGCTTCAGGCGCTTGAGCTTTCATTAGCGATGGTGGAAGAACAATAACATTAAAAGTTCACAAAGTAAGGAGGGAATAATATAATGCCGGAACCACGAAAATTAGGACGTGCCACAGATCAGAGAAAAGCAATATTGAGAACGCTTACCACAGCTTTATTTGTAAATGGTAGAATAGAGACAACCGAAGCCAGGGCGAAAGAAGTCAAAGATATTGCGGAGAAGTTTATATCGTCAGCTGTAAAAGAGATTGATAATTTCACCTCAAAGCAGGTTACTAAGACTGCTACAAAGCTTGACGCCAAAGGCAAAAAAGTTACAAAATCCGCAACTTCCAAGAATGGAAATAAGTACGAAGTCATGGACAGAGAAGAAAGAACCGAAATGGTTAAAGTGGATAATGCAACCAGACTTCATGCAAGAAGGAAAGCAATGGCTTTCTTGTACAGGGTTAAAGACAGCAAAGGAAAGAATGTAAATGTTGCAAACAAATTATTTGACGAAATTGCACCAAAATATAAAGATAAAAACGGTGGTTACACCAGGATATACAAACTTGGGAACAGAAGAGGCGATGCAGCCTTAATGGTTATCTTAGAGCTGGTATAATCAAAGCAAATTGCGTTTTAAGGGATTAGGTGCCAAACTTAATCCCTTGTTTTTATATATTAATTTTTATTTGGTTAATTATTCAGGCGGGAGAATCAAATGAGCATCGTTAAACTTGAAAATGCCGGATATGTATATGGTTCAAGTCATCCGGACAATCTAGGGACAAGGGCGCTGGACAGCATCAGCCTCGAAATTGAAAAGGGTGAGTTTGTTGTCATGGTTGGAAGAAACGGGTCGGGAAAATCAACATTTGCCAGGCTTTTGAATGCTTTGCTTACACCGACAAGCGGCACAGTCCTTATTAACGGAATTGATACTCGAATTGAAAAAAGCCTGTGGGATATAAGAAGCAATGTCGGGATGATTTTTCAAAATCCGGACAATCAGATTATCGGGACTATTGTCGAGGAAGATGTTGCATTTGGACCGGAGAATCTTGGAATAGACCCGAAAGAAATAAGAATACGGGTCGATGAAGCGCTAGATTCGGTCGGAATTTCAGAATATGCAAAATCCGAACCGCATCAACTATCGGGAGGACAGAAACAGAAGGTTGCAATAGCCGGAATATTGGCAATGAAACCTCATTGCATTGTGCTTGATGAAGCCACTGCAATGCTTGACCCGGTGGGACGAAGAGAAACAATGGGAATACTGAAAAGACTGAATAAGGAAGAAGGAATTACCGTTATTCATATAACTCACAATATGGACGAGGCAAAGGACGCAGACAGAGTGATTGTAATTGACAAAGGCAATATTGCTGCGGACGGGAAACCGGAAAAAGTATTTTCAAATGTTCGAATGATTAAGGAACTTGGACTTGATGTTCCTCAGGTAACAGAGCTATTGTTTGAAATAGATAAGATCGGTTATAAACTTGCACTTGAGGTGCTTGATGTTGATAAAGCATACAGTGAGCTTTCGGAACTTTTAATAAACCGGGAGGCGCATAAATAAGTGAATGCTGACACTAATTCAATAATAATTTCAAACCTGACTTTTAAATATCTTGAAGGCACATCCTTTGAGAAGACAGCGCTTTGTGATATTTCCCTAAACATCCGGAAGGGTGAATTTATTGGATTAATAGGACATACAGGATCGGGCAAATCGACCTTAGTCCAGCATTTCAACGGACTTTTGAAACCAACATCAGGGACTGTTATTATCAATGGAAAAGATGTTTCAGGCAAAAACCTAAAGGAACTAAGACGGCAGGTGGGAATTATTTTTCAATATCCGGAGCACCAGCTTTTTGAGGAAACCGTTTATGATGATATTGCGTTTGGACTCACAAGACAAGGAATCGATAAAGAAATTATCAAACAAAAAGTTGAAAAGATGATGGACATTGTCGGACTCGAACGCGGATTAATGAAAACCTCGCCGTTTGAGCTTTCGGGCGGTCAAAAAAGAAGGGCCGCAATTGCGGGCGTCCTGGTTATGGAACCTTCAATACTTGTACTTGACGAACCTACCGCAGGTCTTGACCCAATAGGCAGAGATGAAATATTCGGATTCATAAAAAATCTGCATGAAGAAACAAAGAATACTGTCATTTTGGTATCACACAGTATGGAAGATGTTGCAAAATTAGTTGAAAGAGTTGTTGTAATGAACAAAGGCAAAATTGAACTGGACGGGACGCCGACTGAAATATTCAGAGACTGCGAAAGACTTGAAAAGCTTGGCCTCTCGGTTCCGCAAATTACCTATCTGATGAAAAAACTGAAGTCAAGGTTCCCTGAAATAAACGAAGATATTTTTACGGTTCGCGAAGCAAAAGAAGAAATACTAAAGTTTCTATAACATAGGCAGGAGATGCATTGATGTTAGAGAATATTACAATCGGACAATATGTACCCGGCACTACATTCTTATATAGGGCAGACCCAAGAATTAAGATTATTCTTACTGTCTTCTTTATGATTTCGATTTTTTTAATCAGGAATTATTTTTATCTTGCCGTTTTAATAGTATTTATTTTAACGGTAATTGTTGTTTCTGATATTCCTCTAAACTATATTTTGAGGACTTTAAAGCCGATTCTTTTTATCATCATATTTACAGCAGTTTTAAATATTTTCTTTACAAAAGGAACATCGCTTTTCAGGTTTGGATATATAAATATCACTTATGAGGGTATTGATAGTACTGTCAGAATGGTAATGACACTATCACTTTTAATGATCGGCGCATCTATATTAACACTTACAACAACACCGATTTTGCTTACCGATGGAATTGAGAAGCTAATGACGCCGGCGTCAAAAATAGGTATACCGTCACATGAAATCGCTATGATGATGACAATAGCTTTAAGATTCATTCCAACATTGCTTGAGGAAACAGGAAAAATAATAAAAGCCCAGTCTTCGAGAGGTGCTGATTTTGACTCAGGCAATATTATTAAACGCGCGAAGAGCTTTGTGCCTGTCCTGGTTCCGCTATTCATCAGCGCGTTCAGAAGAGCCGACGAACTTGCAAATGCTATGGAATCAAGGTGCTACCGGGGCAGTGAAGGAAGAACGAGGATGAAACAATTAAAGCTTGGTATGATTGATTTTTGGATATCATTATCTCTGATAGTATTTATTGCAGGATTGCTATATTTGCAAAGTATTAGATTTTTAGGGTTCTAAATCAGGAGGCTGTTATGTATTATATCGGAATCGACCTTGGAGGAACGAATATAAGAGCAGGAATTGTAAGCGAGGAAGGTATAATTCTTGCAAAAGACGATATTGCAACCCGCAGGGAACGCTCGTATCAGGAAATAATAAAGGATATGGCAACTCTTACACTTAAACTTATAAATACTGAGGGTATCAGTATTAATGACGTTAAAAGTATTGGAATAGGCACTCCGGGTACTTCCGACAATGTAAAGGGAGTGCTTGGATATTCGAACAATTTTAATTTTCATGATGTGCCTATGAGGGAAGAAATGCAGAAGCATATAAACCTTCCTGTATATCTCGAAAATGATGCAAATTGTGCGGCACTTGCCGAAAATATCGCCGGAGCGGCAAAAGGTTCGAAGGATTCCATTTCGATTACGCTTGGAACCGGTGTGGGCAGCGGAATAATAATAGACGGGAAGATTTATAACGGTTTTAATAAGGCGGCAGCAGAAATGGGGCATACGGTTATTGCAGTTGATGGTATTCAATGCAGTTGCGGGAGAAAAGGCTGCTGGGAAATGTATTCATCGGCGACAGCTTTGATTTCTCAGACTAAGGATATGGCCGAAAAATATCCTTCTTCGAAAATAAATGAAATAATCTCGGGGAATACTGAAAACATTGTAGGAAAAACTCCGTTCATAGCCGCAAAACAAGGTGACAAAGCAGCTTTGGAGATTGTCGAAAACTATATCGGGTATTTGGCCGAAGGCATTGTAAATGTAATCAATGCTTTCCAGCCTGAGATATTAACAATAGGTGGCGGAATTTCGAATGAGGGTGATTATCTTCTGACTCCTTTGAAAGGTCTTGTAAGCAGGCGGGTGTACAGCAGAGGAGATATTAAACAGACGATTATTAAAATTTCTGAAATGGGCGACGATACCGGAATAATAGGTGCAGCAATGATTGGAGCAGATAAATGAAAAACATCAAACTTACAATAGAATACGACGGGACGAATTATCATGGCTGGCAGACTCAGATAAATGCCAAAGCTATTCATGATGTCGTTTCCGATGCGATAAACGAACTTACGGGAGAGAAGATAAAACTAATTGGTTCAAGCAGGACAGATACTGGAGTTCATGCATTTAGTCAGGTTGCAAATTTTAAAACGGCATCAACAATCCCGCCGGAAAAGTTTTCGAACGCTATTAACACCTTGCTGCCAAAGGATATTATTATCCGGGAATCTGAAGAGGTTAATGCGGACTTTCACTCAAGATATTCAGCAAATGCAAAAAAATATAAATATGTAATCCATAATTCACCTGTAAAATCCGCAATCTTAAGGAACAGGGCATTTAATGTTGCGAAACCTCTTAATTTTAAGGAAATGAAGAAGGCAGCGGAATTTTTTAAAGGAGAGCACGACTTTTCCGCATTCAAATCAACAGGCGGAAAAACAAAAACGTCGGTTAGAACGATTTATGAGATTGAATTACACAGAGTCGGGCATGAATCAAACGATTATTTGATTGAGCTTGAAATTACGGGTGACGGGTTTTTATATAATATGGTACGAATAATTGCGGGCACGCTTGTTGAAGTTGGGCTGGGAAAAATAAAGAGCAGTGAGACCGGGGATATTATTTTGTCCAAAGATAGGAAAAGAGCGGGTAAAACGCTTCCTGCCCAAGGATTATATCTTGTCGAGATATTTTATTGAAAATCATAAAAAAACACATGATGGCCGACCATGGTGGAGATATTGACTCATTTGAGCGCAATATTAAGAGATAGCAGGCGATAAATTAAAATTAAAGCAATATTTGCTTGACATATGGTATATTCATGTATTAGAATGTATGAGTGTCGAAAAATGATATGACAAAACAGATATAAATAATATGGAACAAAGGTTAGGGAGGTTTTTGGATCAATGAAGACTCTTATGGCAAAAGCCGAAGAAGTTCAAAGAAAATGGTATGTAGTTGACGCAGACGGCAAGGTTCTGGGAAGACTGGCATGCGAAGTGGCAAAAATATTAAGGGGTAAGAACAAGCCTGATTTTACACCAAATGTTGATACCGGTGATTTTGTTATCGTTATAAATGCGGAAAAGATAGTATTAACAGGAAAAAAGCTGGATCAAAAGATTTTAAAGCGCCATTCGGGATGGCCCGGAGGACTTAAAGAAACAAAATATAGAGTTCTGCTTGAAAAAAGACCTGAAAAGGTTATTGAACTCGCCGTCAAGGGAATGCTTCCAAAGAACAGCCTCGGACGGACAATGTTTAAAAAGTTAAAGGTATATAAAGGACCTGAACACGAAAATCAAGCGCAAAAACCGGAAGTTTTAGATTTAAAACTATAATTTTGAAGGGAGGAAATTTAAGTCATGACAAAAGTACAATATTACGGAACAGGAAGAAGAAAGAAATCAATCGCACGCGTCAGACTTGTACCCGGTTCGGGGAAGGTTACGATAAATGACAGAGATCTTGATACATACTTTGGACTTGAGACCCTCAAGGTTATAGTGAGGCAGCCGCTCGTACTCACAGACACAGGCAGTAAGTTCGATGTTATTTGCAAAGTTGTCGGAGGCGGTCTGACAGGTCAGGCAGGAGCGATAAGACATGGTATATCAAGGGCATTGCTGAAAGTTGATGAGGATTTAAGACCTGCACTGAAGAAAGCCGGTTTCTTAACGAGAGATCCAAGAATGAAAGAAAGAAAGAAATACGGTCTCAAAAAAGCAAGAAAGGCACCGCAGTTTTCAAAAAGATAATGGCTACAAACCTGCAGAACATCAAATGGTGTTCTGCTTTTTTTTTAGATATGATATAATCATATCGATTATTTATATGAAGGCTATCCGGAGGATATTATGTTACTTATTAAAAATGCAAAAATAATTACAATGACAGGGAAAAATATCGATAATGGATTTATATTGGCAAACGAAAGCAAGATTGTTTGTGTCGCTGATAATATTGATGAGATAAACGCACATCTTGGGGGACGGGATAATGTTCAGTCCATTGATGCGGCCGGAAGGTACGTTCTTCCGGGTTTCATAGATGCACATTGCCATATTGGAATGTGGGAAGATTCCGTAGGTTTTGAAGGTGACGATGGCAATGAAGCAACAGATCCCGCGACACCTCAGTTAAGGGCTATTGACGGAGTTTACTATGCTGACAGATCATTTACCGAGGCAAGAGAGAACGGTGTTACAACGGTGGTAACGGGACCGGGCAGTGCGAATGTGATCGGCGGCCAATTTGCGGCATTGAAAACATTCGGAAGAAGAATTGAAGAGATGATTTTGAGGGAACCCGTTGCGATGAAAGTCGCGTTCGGAGAAAATCCCAAATCTGTTTATAATGACAAAAAGCAGACACCTATGACGAGAATGGCCACGGCAGCAATTTTGAGGGAAAATTTAATGAAAGCAAAGGAATATAAAGAACAGTTTGACAAGCACGAAAAGGACAGCGAAAACAATGATAAACCCGACTATGACATGAAACTTGATATGCTTGTTAAGGTATTGAATAAGGAAATTCCTCTGAAAGCTCATGCCCACAGAGCGGACGATATATTGACCGCAATCAGGATAGCAAAAGAGTTTGATGTGAATTACACACTTGATCATTGTACAGAGGGTTATTTAATTAAGGATATTCTTGCCGAAGAAAATGCATCGGTTATCTTAGGACCTTTATTGACAGACAGGTCGAAGATCGAGCTTAGGAATCAAAGTCTGAAATCACCCGGTATTCTTGCAAGAGAAGGAATTAAAGTTGCAATAATGACGGATCATCCTTGCGTACCGATACAATACCTCGGATTATGTGCTTCAATGGCTGTCCGTGAAGGAATGAGCGAAGATGATGCACTTGCTGCAATTACGATAAATCCTGCCGAGATTATAGGGATATCTGACAGGGTGGGAAGCCTGGAAGCCGGAAAAGATGCTGATATTGTTATATTTAGCGGATTTCCGCTTGAATTTAAATCGAGAGTTGATATGACAATCATCAACGGAAAAGTCATATATGAACGTCAGGTGTTTTAATATCGATACAAAATTCCGGTATCGTTTACGAAAGGTAACCTATATGATGAAATTCATATCGCATTCAGAAAAAGAGACACAATTAATAGGACGAAATCTGGGCAAGTTATTGTATAAGGGTGATATTGTATGCCTAAACGGAGATCTTGGAACCGGCAAAACAGTATTGGTAAAGGGTATTGCAAAGGCCCTTGGAATTGATGAATACATTACAAGCCCCACTTTTACCATTGTCAATGAATATGATTCAGAGATACCGCTCTTTCATTTTGATGTTTACAGAATCAACAGTCCTGATGAGATGTACGAAATCGGTTTTGAAGAATATATTGACAATAAAGGTATTGTAGTAATTGAATGGGCAGATCTAATCTCAGAAATCATTCCTGAAGAAAATGTGAATGTGATAATCAGCAAGCTTGATAAGAATTATGATTTACGGGAAATCGAAATATCATTCAACGGTGAAAGATTTAAGGAGTACGAGAAAAAACTTAACAGCAAAAGAAGGCGAAAGGAAACATGAAATGAAAGTTTTAGCGGTTGATACTTCTGCGCAAATAGCATCTGTTGCTGTTGTTGACGAATCGGGATTAATAGGGGAATTCACTTTAAATCATGGGAAAACGCATTCGCAAATGCTGATTCATATGATTGCCGAGCTCTTAAGCAAACTCGAAATGTCACCAAAAGACATTGATTTGTTTGCGGCATCTATCGGACCCGGATCATTTACCGGACTCAGAATTGGAGTTACATCCATTAAATCAATGGCTTATGCTATGGATAAGCCTGTTATAGGGGTTTCGACATTAGATGCGCTGGCTTATGGAATCCGTTCAAAAGAAAGAATAATTTGTCCTATGATGGATGCCAGAAATAATTATGTTTTTACCGCATTGTATAAGTGGGAAAACCGAAAGCAAATAAAGCTGACAGAATACATGTGGGTCAATGTTTCAGATCTGATTAAACAATTAAAAGAGAAGAACTCGAAAATCATATTCAACGGTGATGCTGCGAATATGCACAAAGATTTGCTTGAGACAGAATTGGGAGAAGCATGCGATTTCGCACCTGAAAATCTTATGCTGCAAATGGGATCGTCGGTTGCGTACATCGCTCTGAAAAAAGCGGCAAAAGGGATGACAGAAAGCTGCTATGACCTGGTTCCGTTCTACCTGAGAAAATCGCAGGCTGAAAGAGAAGGATAATCTGCTTTATTTATTGAAGGTTCGGAGGAAGCATGTGCGATATAAAAATTGAATTAATGAATAATAATCATATTGAGGGCGTTATGGTTGTGGAGAATATAAGCTTTACTGTTCCATGGTCAATGGACGCCTTTTTTCAAGAGGTTAACCAAAATGAGTTTGCAATATATTTTGTCGCCATCGTTGAAGGTAAGGTGGTCGGTTATGCAGGTGTTTGGGTAATTTGCGACGAAGGCCATATTACAAATATTGCGGTTCATCCGGATTTCAGAAGAAAAGGAATCGGGAGCCTGCTTATGGAGAAACTTATAACTTATGCAAAAGCACATGATGTGGCTGTTATGACGCTTGACGTGAGAGCCGGGAATGATGCAGCAAAGAACATGTATGCAAAATTTGGATTTAAAAAGGGCGGATTGCGCAAAGAATATTATTCGGACAATCTTGAAGATGCTGAAATAATGGTGAACGATGTAATACAGAAGAGAGGCAGTACGGATGTTTGATATTCAGGAAGAAATAAGAAAGGTACCCGAAAGCCCCGGCGTTTATATTATGAGGGATAAAAACGACGTAATAATTTATGTCGGAAAAGCAGTTATCCTGAGGAACAGGGTGCGTCAGTATTTTCAATCCTATGCTAAGCTATCCCCAAAAACACAATTACTTGTTTCAAACATAAAAAGGTTTGAATATATTGTTACGGGATCGGAACTTGAAGCGCTTATTCTTGAATGCAACCTAATAAAAAAGAACAAACCGAAGTACAATATTCTGTTAAAGGACGACAAGAACTATCCGTATATAAAGATTACGATGAACGAGGATTATCCAAGAATATTTTTAACAAGAAGATTTGAAAATGACGGTGCAAGATATTTCGGACCATATTCCAATGTCAAGGCGGTTAAAGGAACAATCGGACTTGTAAAGAAAGTATTTCCTATAAAGACATGCAAAAAAGTTCTGCCAAGAGATATCGGAAAAACGAGACCATGCTTGAACTACTATATATACCAGTGTCTTGGCCCATGTCAGGGAAATGTCAGCAAGGATGACTACAGGGATTTTATGAAGGATGTATGCGATTTCCTAAGCGGTAATCATAATAAAATAATAAGAAGACTTGAAAAGCTGATGAAAGCAGCATCTGATGAAATGGATTTCGAGAGGGCGGCGAGTCTGAGAGACAAAATCAGCAGTCTGACACATATCTCAGAAAGGCAGATGGCGCTTTCGAATTCCCGTGAAGATCAGGATGTCATAGCTATTGCCGTTTCAGGGAATTTAAGCTGTGCGCAGGTGTTTTTTATCAGAGGAGGGAAGCTCATCGGAAGAGAGCGCTTCATTATTCAGTCAGACGAAAATACGGAACCGGCAGAGATACTGAATTCCTTTATCAAGCAGTTTTATAATGCAGTTGAGTTTATTCCAAATGAAATTATCATTCAGCATAAAATAGATGATATTGAACTGATAACAACCTGGCTGAGTCAGAAGATGGGACATAAGGTTCAAATTAAGGCTCCTCAAAAAGGCGAAAAACTCGAGTTGATAAAAATGGTTGAACAAAATGCCGAATTCTCTCTGAAACGTGAAATCGAAATAAATAATCGCGGGTTGAGTTCAGCAAAACAGGGACTTGACGAACTTGTAAAAATGCTTGGTCTTGATGATATTCCCGAGCGCATTGAAGCTTACGATATTTCAAACACAGGTCAAAGTGAAATAGTGGGTTCCATGGTTGTATTTGAATTCGGAGCGGCAAATAATAAGAAATACAGACGCTTTAGAATTAAGTCGATTGCTGTGCAGGATGATTACCAAAGCATGCAGGAGGTCCTGTTCAGAAGGTTTAAACATGCAAAAGCGGATTTTTCCTCGGGGAGTAAAACCGGAAGCTTTTCAAAAATGCCTGATTTGATTTTGATTGATGGCGGAAAAGGTCATGTAAATGCAGTTCAAAAAGTCCTTACGGAAGCAGGTATTGAAACACCTGTATTTGGCATGGTCAAAGACGAAAAACATAAGACCCGGGGGCTTGTATCCGGGGATGAAGAGGTAAATTTAAAGCATAATATGATTTTACTGAGATTTATTACTGCAATTCAGGATGAAGCGCATAGGTTTGCAATAGGTTATAATAGAAAATTGAGGGATAAAAGATATAAAGTATCTGTTCTGGACGAAATAGCCGGAATCGGACCGGAGAGGAAGAAAGCACTGCTAAAGCATTTCGGCTCGCCGGAAAAAATAAAAAACGCACGGATTGATGAAATCGAAGCCGTTGCCGGAATCAGCAGAAAAATTGCAGAAAAAATCCATGAATATTTCCGGAAACAGTAAGATTTGATTACTGTGAAGAATAAGTAAGCCGCCGCCGCAATACGGCTATAATTCAGGGAAGGGAACATTATATATGTCAATATACGCAATAGGTGACTTACACCTGGCTCAGAGCATTGACAAACCGATGGATATTTTCGGAGTCAAGTGGTTAAATTACATGGAACAAATCAAAGAATCCTGGGGAAAGAAAATTACGGATGCTGACACCGTTATAATTCCGGGTGATATTTCATGGGCAACGTACCTTGAAGAAGCTGTTTTAGACTTTAAATTCATTGACTTGCTGCCGGGAAGGAAAATCATCCTTAAAGGCAACCATGATTACTGGTGGACAACCATGACGAAACTTGAAAGTTTTTTGAAAGAGAATAATTTTAATACATTAGAATTTCTTCAAAACAACAGTTTTGAAATTGAGAATAATTATCTTTGCGGAACCAGAGGCTGGAAGTGCCCGGGTGACGATGACTTCAGCGATGAGGATAAAAAGATTTACGAAAGAGAGCTCCAGCGTCTTGAACTTTCGCTGAAAAGCATCGAAAAAAAACAGGGCAAAAAGCCGGATATAAAGTCGAGCATAAAGTCAGGTAAAAAATCCGATGAGGAATCCGATTATTCTTGCGATACGGATTTAAATAACTGTGCTGATAAAGATATAATCGTGGCTCTTCATTACCCTCCCTTCAATTCAAAGTGGGAACCGTCGGAATTCATTGAGATAATGAAAAAACATTTTGTGAAGACCTGTATATACGGACATATACATGGTGATGCGTATAAAAATGCGTTCCAGGGCGATTTGGACGGTGTTTCTTTTAGGCTTGTATCATCTGACTATCTTAAATTTGAACCGCTGAAACTGGTTTGACGGACATTGTATATGATCTATAACCTTCTAAAATCGGTACTATAACAAGCAACGACCGTTTAATTGGATTTTAGTTTTTCTGTATGGTATAATACAATGATTCAAAATTAAAATAAAAAACAAAACAACACTGGGAGGAAAAGTAATAAATGAGTGCAAAAGTTGAGAAAATTGAAAAAAATGTTGTACAGCTCGAAATTGAAGTAAGTGCAGAGAAATTTGAAGAAGGTTTGCAGAAATCATTCCAAAAAAATGCAAGTAAATTTAATATACCCGGTTTTAGAAGGGGAAAAGCACCGAGAAAAATGGTTGAAAGATACTATGGCGAACAGACACTTTATGAAGATGCAATAAATGAAATATGTCCTGATGCATTTGATGAGGCTGTTCTTGAAAATGAATTGAGCCCTGTTGAAAGACCGGAAATCGATATAAAACAAATCGGCGAAGGAAAATCCCTTATATTCACAGCGAAGGTCACCGTAAAACCGGAGGTAGAGCTTGGCAAATACAAGGGTGTCGAAGTTAAAAATATAAAAGCGAAAGTTTCGGCAGAAGATTTGAAAGCTGAACTTGACAAGGTTATAGAGAAAAACGCAAGGTTGATAACCGTAGAAGACAGGGGAATCAAGAAAGGCGATATTGCAATAATTGACTTTGAAGGTTTTGTTGACGGAGTTGCATTTGAAGGCGGCAAAGCCGAAAAGCATAATCTTGAAATCGGTTCAGGTCAATTTATCCCGGGATTTGAGGAACAATTAACCGGGGCAAAGCCAAATGAAGAGCTTGAAGTCAATGTTACGTTTCCCGAAGATTATCAGGGCAGTGAACTTGCGGGAAAACCTGCGGTATTTAAAGTTAAGATTAATGAAATTAAATTTAAAGAACTTCCTGTCGTTGATGATGAATTTGCAAAAGACGTCAGCGAATTTGACACACTCGAGGCATATAAAGCCGACATGAAGGAAAAGATGCTTAAGGAAGCGACTCATAAAGCCGAGCACGAGACTGAAGACGCTGTTATCAGTAAGGTTGTTGAGAATGCCAAGGTTGAGATTCCACAGGTTATGATTGACAAGCATACTGACGGAATAATATATGATTTCGAGATGAGGCTCAAATATCAGGGATTGGACATAAGTAAATATCTCGAGATAATGGGCATGGATGCCGAAACATTCAAGGAACAATTTAAGGAAAGAGCTGAAAACGAAGTTAAAACCCAGCTTGTTGTTGAAAAAATAAAGCAGGTCGAAAATATTGAAGCAACAGATGAAGAGATAAACGAAGAAATCAAGAAGTTTGCGGAGAACTATAAGCAGAGCGAGGAAGATTTCAAAAAGGGTTTACGCAAAGAAGATATGGACTATATCAAGGAAAATGTTGAAATAAAGAAAACGGTCGACTTCATTGTAAAAAGCGCAAAACTGGTTTAAAATCAGATTATCCGGACTAT
Source organism: Clostridia bacterium (assembly GCA_041662985.1). Classification (GTDB taxonomy): domain Bacteria; phylum Bacillota; class Clostridia; order Acetivibrionales; family JBAZRJ01; genus JBAZRJ01. The sequence goes on along the minus strand of JBAZRJ010000013.1, from coordinate 31,204 downwards.
TTTGTTGGTAATTAGGAATATACAGATTGAAATATGCTTATATAATGGGTAAAATATAATAAAGGCATTTTAGGAGGAGATTTTATGAGTTTAGTTCCAATGGTAATTGAACAAACCAATAGGGGAGAACGTTCATACGATATATTTTCGAGACTTCTGAAGGACAGAATAATCGTTTTGAGTGACGAAGTCAATGATGTTACAGCAAGCTTGGTTGTTGCACAAATATTGTTTTTAGAGGCTGAGGATCCGGATAAAGACATACAGCTTTATATAAACAGTCCGGGAGGCTCGGTTACATCCGGCTTCGCAATTTATGACACAATGCAGTTTGTCAAACCAGATGTTTCGACTATTTGTATCGGTATGGCGGCAAGCATGGGAGCATTCCTTCTTGCAGCCGGAGCAAAGGGAAAAAGATTTGCGCTTCCAAACAGTGAGATAATGATTCATCAGCCATTAGGCGGAGCGCAGGGACAGGCAACAGACATTAAAATTCATGCAGAATGGATTATAAAGATTAAAGATAGAATAAATAAGATTTTAGCTGAGAAAACAGGTCAGGAATTGTCAAAAATTCAGCTTGATACGGATCGTGACTTCTTTATGTCAGCTGATGAAGCTAAGGAATACGGTATTATTGACGAGGTTATGACAAGAAGGAAATAAACGAGGTGTATTATGGCAAAATTTGATGAAAAAAAGCAAGTAAAGTGTTCGTTTTGTGCGAAAAACCAGGAACAGGTCAAGAGGCTGATTGCAGGTCCGGGAGTTTATATCTGCGATGAGTGTATTGATTTATGCTCTGAAATTATTGAAGAAGAATTTGAAGAAGCAAGATCTGACGGAGAATTGGGCGATGTTCCTAAACCCCAGGAAATTAAGGAAATACTGGACCAATATGTTATCGGACAGGAAGAAGCAAAAAAATCGCTGTCGGTTGCAGTGTACAATCATTACAAACGTATAAATTCCGATGTTAAAACAGAGGATATCGAACTTCAGAAAAGTAATATTGTGATGCTTGGACCTACAGGCTGCGGTAAAACATTTTTGGCTCAGACGTTGGCAAGACTTCTGAATGTTCCGTTTGCAATCGCCGACGCAACTTCATTGACCGAGGCAGGCTATGTCGGAGAAGATGTTGAAAACATTCTTCTTAGACTGATTCAGGCAGCGGATTACGATGTTGAAAAAGCGGAAAAAGGAATTATATATATAGATGAAATCGACAAGATCGCAAGGAAATCCGAAAACCCTTCCATAACGCGTGACGTAAGCGGCGAAGGTGTTCAGCAGGCTCTCCTTAAAATACTTGAAGGAACAGTTGCATCGGTTCCTCCGCAAGGCGGCAGAAAGCATCCGCATCAGGAGTTTATTCAGATTGACACTACAAATATTTTATTTATCTGCGGCGGAGCTTTTGACGGAATCGAAAAGATAATCCAGAACAGAATCGGCGAAAAGACAATGGGTTTCGGAGCAAAAATCAGCAGCCCTAAAAAGACCGATGTCGGACAAATATTAAAGAAGATACTTCCGCAGGATCTTTTAAGATTCGGGCTAATACCTGAATTTGTCGGAAGACTTCCTATAATCGTAACGCTGCATTCACTTGATAAAAATGCGCTGACACGAATATTGACCGAGCCTAAAAATGCGCTTGTAAAACAATATCAGAAATTGTTTGAAATGGATGATGTTTTACTCGAGTTTGAGGATGATGCCATTGTTGCAATCGCGGAAAAAGCAATCGAACGCAACACGGGTGCAAGAGGTTTGAGATCAATTCTTGAAGAGATAATGTTGGATGTTATGTTTGATATACCTTCTTTGGAGAATATTGAAAAATGCGTCATAACAAAGGAAACCGTAGAAAAAGCCATCAAACCTGCGCTTATAGTAAATGAAAACAAAAAAACAATTAAGAAACCGGCATCCAAAAAACCAAGAGTGAAGCGCGAATCGGTGTCGTAAAAGAAGGTTTTTATAAGCTGAAAAATAGGTTTTTATAAACTGAAAAAATAAATCGGAGGAAAAAGATATGGCATGTTTTCTTGTACCAATGGCAGAAGCCATAGTTGTAAGTGTCGCTAAAAATATTGCTGAAAAAAAGGAGCTAAATGGCTTACCTGAAGGAACCTCAAAAACAGAATTCCGTTTGAAATCACAGACCGAATTAACCTGGAGCCGCAAGTTGGGATGGCTTAACAAACTGCTATGGGGCGGAGTCATGCTGCTGGGATTAGAGCACTTATGGCATGGAGAGATTGTTCCATGGCCGCCTTTTTTAACGGCAATGTACAATCCGGCTGACATAGGTCCGATGCTAAGCGAGGTTGCAATAGTCGGAACATCAATGGCAGTATTTGTTACTCTCGTATGGGGAGTGATGGTTCTTGCAGCTGACCGAAAATCAAAAGCTTTAAGGGCTAAAGCGCAGAACGAGAATTGATCGGAGGATGTCATGTTTTTTATTATTACTGCTCTGGCAGCTATAGTTACAACAATCATATGGTATGTCCATGCTCCGGAAGATAAATATAATTTAAGCACACTGTGTTTTATATACTGGGGAGCAACTTTAATGTGGTTTGTTGACCATGTGATTGCATTTGTAAACGAGGGCGGAGAATTTTTCGAAATAAATTTAGATGCGACAATGCTTGGAATTACTGTCGTAATCTTAGGTCTTTTAGTATGGCTGGTAATGCTTCTGGCTCGCGACCCAAAAGGAGTTTTTAATAAATTATTGCGCTCAAAAGGATAAGGAAAAATAAATAGAAATCAAAAACCACCGATTTGAATAAGCTGATCCGCAAAAATCAGACATATTTGGATTGGCGGTTTTTTTGTTATGGAAATGCGATTGAAAAATAAGCCATTCTAATATAGAATATTTGTATATAATTGAGTATCATAATCAGCGATGAATTGTTCATTCATTAAGAATTAAATAATCTAAAAATAACTCTGAAATCGAATTAAAGGAAGCACCTATAAACTGACTGCGACTGTGAATCCATCAAACGCAAGCAATAAGAATACGACTTGGAAATCAGGAAATAAAGCAATAGCAACGGCACCCTCAAAGGGTATCGTTAAAGGAATAAAAAAGGGAACAGTATATGTTTATGTTTACACAGTTGACGGAAATAAGAACGCAAGGTGCAAGGTGACTGTGAAGTGAATCTAAAAATCAAGGCATCGGGGAAATATATAAAAAAGATTGTTTCCGGCATTTTGGTAATCATTGTCGCGGTATCGTCATATATTTATTTAAACACAAGTCCGCCAAAAGACATTGAGTTAAAAACAAGCGATGTTACGCTTGCGCAGGTTATTGACGTTAAAATCGAGGGTATTTCCGCGCGGAGTTTTATTTACGCCGGAGTGGAGAGGGTTGTAGACGGCGACACTTTAAAGGTCAGCTATAACGGAGAGGATTATCGCGTGAGGCTGCTCGATGTTGACACTCCCGAAAGCGTAAAGCAGGGTGTTGCTGTGCAGCCCTATAGTAAAGAGGCATCAGCATATACGGCAAATAAGTGCAATTTGAAAACTGTGAAACTTGTTTTTGAAAAGGACATAAAGGACAAATACGGCAGACTTCTCGCCTATGTCGTATTACCTGACGGAACCTTGCTGAATGAACTGCTTGTAAAAAACGGTTATGCGCGGATTGAGATTATCAGTCCGAACACACTGCTAAAAAAATTCTTTCAAAGATTACAGGATGCTGCGATAGCAAAGAAAACAGGACTTTGGAGCTTGCCGGAAAATAAGCAGCCCTTTGTTTTGGGCAGCAACGGCGAGTATATCCCGTCATATTATTAACGGTGTATAGAGGGGACAATTAATATTATTAATGATGGAAGAATGGAATTAAAAATTCAAATGCATCATAAATTTTAAAATTTAAGCAATTATTTTAGTTTTTTGATTTTAAACGCTTTAGTCTGATCCAATTTCATTTACAAACAAATTATAAAGTAATATTATATTAATTGAATATCACGCAACAAGGATATTTGATTTTTTGTTGTCTGGCACGAAAAGTACTGTATTTGTTTTTTTTGAATGAAAATTTTATATACCGGAGGATCTACATGTCTATACTACAGGCAATCATTTACGGAATTGTTCAGGGTCTCGGAGAATTTCTGCCGATTTCTTCAACGGCGCATCTTAAACTAATCCCTTTCTTCACAGGCTGGGCAGACCCGGGACAGGCATTTGACGTTGCGCTACACGCAGGTACATTGTTTGCGTTATTATTTCTTTTTTGGAGGGATTGGATAAGGCTGTTAAAAGCGGGACTTACAAATGCCAAATCAAATGACGGAAAGCTGTTTTGGTTCCTTATGATTGCATGTATACCGGCCGGAATCGCAGGTCTTTTATTTGAAAATCAGTTTGAAACGGTTCTCAGCACTCCGTTGATAATCGCATTCATGCTGATCGGAATGGGTATTGTATTATATATTGCGGATAAAATCGGAAAAACTGATATCGAGCTTGAAAATGTAGGTTTGGCAAGAAGTATAATAATCGGTTTTTCACAGGCAATTGCTTTATTCCCGGGAGTATCGCGTTCCGGGATAACAATGGCAGCAGGCCGTTTTCTTGGAATTACCCGCGAAAGTGCTGCGAAATTTACGTTCCTGATGTCAACACCTTTGATATTTGCGACTGTCGTTTTCAAATTTAAAGATTTCAGCAGTGCAGGTCTTCCAATGGCATCGTTCATAACCGCTATCGCAGTTTCAGCAATAGTCGGAGCACTGGCAATAAAATTCCTGCTCGAATATTTAAAGAAAAAGGGATTCGGGATATTTGTAATATACAGGATTGCCCTGGGATTATTGGTACTCTCAACATTGGTACTGAAAACGTTAAAGGTAATGTGATATTGAATCAGCTAAAGGAGGTGGGATAAATTGAAGGATATATTGGTACTGGGAATTGAAACAAGCTGTGATGAAACTGCTGCAGCAGTTGTTTTAAATGGGAGGACGATTCTTTCAAATGTTATCTCATCGCAAATAAATCTTCATGAAAAGTATGGCGGAGTTGTCCCTGAAATCGCTTCAAGAAAACATGTTGAGCTTATTATGCCGGTTATTAACCAGGCGCTTGAAGAGGCGAAGATTTCATTAGACGATATTGATGTGATTGGAGTAACTTACGGTCCCGGATTGGTAGGGGCTTTGCTCGTCGGTCTTTCAGCCGCGAAGGGGCTTGCGTTCTCAACAGGCAAACCGCTGGTCGGTGTCCATCACATCGAAGGACATATTTCTGCGAATTATCTTGAGAATACAGATTATGAACCGCCTTTTATTTGTCTTGTTGCATCAGGCGGACACAGCCATATAGTAAATGTCAAAGATTACGGAAGTTTTGAAATTATGGCGCAGACACGCGATGATGCTGCCGGAGAGGCTTTTGACAAAGTCGCTCGGGCAATAGGACTTGGCTATCCCGGCGGACCGAAAATCGATGAGGCCGCAAAGACAGGAAACGCAAATGCAGTAGACTTCCCGAGGGTTCATTTGTCAGATGGCAGTCTTGACTTTAGTTTCAGCGGACTGAAGACCTCTGTCTTGAATTATCTGAACAGTCACGAACAAAAAGGTGAGAAAATAAATGTTGCTGATGTTTCCGCAAGTTTTCAGCAGGCGGTTGTTGACGTGCTGGTTGAAAATACAATTAAGGCAGCAAAGATGAAGAAGGTATCAAAGATCGCACTAGCCGGAGGAGTTGCATCAAATACGGCACTAAGAAGCAATATGAAAAGAGAAGCAGAAAAATCAGGGATTTCAGTGCGTTTTCCCACTCCTGTTCTATGCACCGACAACGCAGCGATGATAGCCGGTGCCGCATATTATGAGTATTTGGCGGGTAATGTTTCGGACATATATTTAAATGCCATCCCGGGATTAAAACTTGGGCAACGGTAAAATCTTGTCCCTTTGTGGATAAACAATTTTTTTTCAAGAAAAAGAATTCTTTATTTTATCAAATTCAATAAAAATATCCGTATTTTCTGTAAACAATAATTGCAAAAACCAACAAAATAACAGTTACATTTCGTCTCAAAATTCGCAAAAAAAATAATTCAGATGCTTCAAAAGTGTAGCAAATGGCATAAATTACCAATTAATGGTTTTGTCGAAATATGCAAAATGCAGTTTGTGAATAATGTGGAAAGCGACCTTAAACACAGTATTTGTAGTATTTTGGAGTGTGGATAAAGCTGTGGATAATGTGGACAACAAATAAAAAATATTTTAAAAACTGATATCCTGTTATATAATTATTTATACAATACTTATACCACGGAGAGATTATGGATAAACCCACAATTTTAAGAAAAAGATTTATTCCACCCGAAACTATTGACATCAGCAATGACGAACTAATGTACAGGGATGAGAATGTACTTATTACTCGCTGGACTGCAATCAGACCGAGACCCGACATTTCAGCAGGTGTATCTTACACATTTATAAACGATGGCTATAAAATCAGCAGATTTTACGACGGAGACAGAAACTTTGCGTTTTGGTACTGTGACATTGTTGAAGTCCGGTACGAAGAGGATACGGACACTTACACAATTGTCGATCTTCTTTTGGATATCAAGGTTATGAATGACGGATCTTATAAAATACTTGATATTGAAGAACTTGCAGATGCACTTAACAGAAGCTGTATAACAAAAGAGCAGGCAGCAAAAGCACTGAAAAGCCTGGACAATCTTGTTAAAATGATAAACACGGGAAACTTCCCGCCTGAAATATGCCGCAAAGAAGACTATTGGAGAATATAGGAATGAAGAAGTTCATTGATTTACATACTCACAGTAATGCTTCGGACGGCAGTATGAGTCCGGCAGAGGTTGTTATCGCTGCAAAAGATGCGGGATTGTCTGCTATTGCATTGACCGACCATGATACTTTTGAAGGGATTGAAGAAGCTCTTGCTCAGTCTAAAAAAAGCGGAATTGAACTCATGCCCGGAGTTGAAATCAGCGTTGCTTACAAAACTGAAATGCATATTCTGGGGTATTTCAAGGAAAGCACTTATAAGAATTTCAACAGCGTATTGGAAAATTTGAAAAAAAACAGAAACAAAAGGAACCCGAAGATTATTAATAAACTAAATGAAATAGGATTTTCATTGACGATGGAAGATGTAAAGAATGAAACAAGGGGAAGTATAATAGGCAGACCTCATATTGCAAAAACAATATTAAAAAAGGGCTATGTCAAGTCAATGGACGAGGCTTTCAAAAAGTATTTGTCCGAAGGCAGACCTGCATATTTCAAAAGAGATGAACTTGGAGTTAAAGAAGGCATAGAAGAAATTTGTAAGGCCGGAGGGATGCCGGTTTTGGCACACCCAATATTCCTTTATTTAAATAACGAGGAACTGGACGTGCTTTTAAAAAACATGAAAGCCTATGGCTTGAAGGGTATAGAGGCATACTATTCGGAAAATTCGGAAACTGATACAGGGAACCTGCTTCGACTGGCTGTAAAGAATAATCTGATTGTCACAGGCGGCAGCGACTTTCATGGAACGTACAAGCCCAATATCAATATCGGTACGGGACGCGGTAATTTGAAGATACCTTATGAAATTTTGAATGCATTCGACCGATAAAATAGAAAAGCATCATTCAAAATGAACGATGCTTTTTGGTGACCCATAGGGGATTCGAACCCCTGTTACCGCCGTGAGAGGGCGGTGTCTTAGGCCACTTGACCAATGGGCCGTAAATTCGACATGCAAGAAGTATTATAACACGGGCAAATGTAAATATCAAATAAGAATCGGGAAGAACGTCACATAAAACGTCACATATTTGAAGCGCATTGAAATGGGTCGATTAAAACTCGACAATACTTTAAAAACAGGTGATTTCAGGGAACTCTCGGAAGAGAACACATATTACTGAACCAGCCAGAGTGACAATATTATTTTTTTGTATCATCCTCAAGGTATCTCTTGATTTTTTTGGTGGTGGTTTTTATAAATTCCGTATCACGGATATTAAAATCTTTTATCTTCTTATAGATAACCAAACCCTTGTTGACAGCTTTTATATTTTCGTGAACAAGTTCGTTTATTCTCTCAGGTGATAGCTGGTTACCGGCAAAATCCTTTTCTATCTGTTCAAAATTAGGTACAATGGAAGCCGTTATAATGACGCCTTCTGATGAATCTTCATCTGTCATGCCATAGACCAAAGACTCGGAAATATAAGGCATTCTGTTTAAAAGAGTCTCGATTTCCTCAGGGAATACATTTTTACCGTTTTTGGTTATAATAACATTCTTTTTTCTGCCTGTAATATGCAGGAATTTATCTTTGTCGATAAATCCAAGATCGCCTGTATTGAACCACCCATTAACAAATGAGGTATTATCCTTTTCGTCAATTTCATAATATCCGAGCATTACACTCGGACCCTTGACAAATATCTGACCTATTCCGTCGCAATCAGGGTTTTCAATCTTTATATCAAAGTTTTTAAGAGCAAGACCGACGGCGTCATCCTTGTAATCGGTATCTCTGTTCAGAGCAACGATAGGAGAACATTCAGTGAGCCCGTACCCTTGGATCAACAATATTCCCATACTTCTGTATGCTTTAGAGACAACGGGATCAATTCCTGCGGCACCGCTGATAAAAAGTCTTACATGCCCGCCGAGCACTTCGTGAATTTCAGCAAAAAGCTTTTTCCTGATATCTATATGAAATGCACGAAGGAAATTACTGAGTTTTAAACCAAATGCAAGCTTTTTCGCTTTGCCCGGAACCTTCCCTGCCTGCTCCCATATCCTCTTGTACATTGCTTCGAAAATGAGGGGCACACCAAGCAAAATTGTTGCTTTTGACTGCTTCAGATTTTTTGGAATATGTCTTAATCCCTCACAAATTGCTATTGTCGATCCGCTGTAAATGGGGCATAAAAAGCCGCACGTACATTCGTAAGTATGGTGTATCGGGAGAATTGACAAAAACACGTCATCATCATGGATATAAATCATTGAACACATAGCCATCAAGTTTTCCGTAATATTTTTATGCGAGAGCATAACACCTTTTGAAAGGTCGGTTGTACCCGATGTAAAAAGCAGAATGCTCAGTTCTTCATTATTGATTTCCGCGTCAATAAAGCTTCTGTCTCCGCTTTCAATAAGTCTGCTTCCTTCTTCGAGAAGCTTGTAAAAGGATAAGATGTTTTTATTATCTTCTTTTATGTTCTTATTTATAAAGAAATCTATAAAACCAAGTTTGTCTTTGAGGCCTGACATCTGGTCTTCAATTGACTGTGAAAAAATTACCGCATTTGATTTTGAACGGGTCAAGAGATTCAATATTTCATTCCGAGGCAGTTCTTTGTCCAAAGGTACCGTTATTCCGGTTCCGTTAACGGTTGCAAGATATGAAACGCACCACTCGTAACTGTTTTCACCGATAAGTGCAATTTTTTTGCCTTTAAGACCCATGTGTATAAGCATTGTGCCAAGTGAATCCACATCATGTTTGAATTGCTGATAACTTATCGGAAAATATTCGTCACTGCCTTCGCGTTTCACAAGAAATGCTGTGTGATTCTTACGATTTTCGGCACTGCCATCCAACATTTCCTTTAAATTGCTTATTCGTCTTACATCAATTAACGGGATGTTTTTCATAATTCGCACCTCACATTTAGTTATCGAAAATCTGAATAAATAGCTACTGGAATTGATAAATACATTATACCCAATATTGTTCATAATTGAAACAAATATATTGATATGTCTATTGTATATGCAATATATCGGCATGTACCTCTGCTAATAATTGATAGTTACCGGCAAATATTATACAATATTAAAGGCTGAACCGATAAAAGCGAAAGCAGGTAATGGTAATAATGGCGGTAAATCTTACAGATGAAATTTTAAGAAGCGTTGAAAAACCTTCAAGATATACAGGGAATGAATTCAACAGTGTGATAAAAGATGCAGGTAGGGTTGATATCCGGTTTGCGTTTTGCTTCCCGGATACATATGAAGTCGGCATGTCGCATCTTGGAATGAAAATTCTTTATCATCTTTTAAATGAAAGAGATGATACTTATTGTGAAAGAGTTTTTGCTCCATGGGTTGATATGGAAGAGAAAATGCGCCAAAACAATATCCCTCTTTATGCGCTCGAATCGAAAGACGCAATAAAGGATTTTGATTTTGTCGGATTCACACTGCAATACGAAATGAGCTACACAAATATCATAAATATGCTTGATTTGGCCGGAATCCCGGTCCTCTCTGAGAAAAGAACAGAGGAACATCCATTCATCTGTGCCGGAGGACCCTGTGCGTACAATCCCGAACCCTTAGCTGAAATAGTTGATTTCTTTATGCTCGGCGAGGGTGAAGAAATAATCAATGAAGTTATGGACTGCTATAAGGTATGGAAAAAAGACAACCTTTTGAAAGAGGACTTTCTTAAAAGAATTGTGAAAATCGAGGGAATTTATGTCCCTTCATTCTATGACGTCCAATATAATGACGATGGTTTAATAAAAAGCATTGAACCCAAGGATTTATCATATCCAAAGAAAATCAGAAAGAGGATTATAAAGGATTTAAACGGTTCTTATTATCCTGATAAAATAATTGTCCCATTTACTGAAATTATACACGATAGGATAATGCTTGAACTATTCCGCGGATGTATCAGGGGATGCAGGTTTTGCCAGGCAGGGTATGTGTACAGACCTGTAAGAGAAAAGACAGCGGAGCGGTTACTTGCGCTTGCCGAAAAGCTTGAGAGGAATACGGGGTATGAGGAGATGTCTCTGACTTCCCTTAGCACAAGCGATTACACTGAATTTAACGAACTTTCGAGTGAATTAATTGACAGGTTTTCGGATAAAAGAATAAATATTTCACTGCCGTCTTTGAGAATTGATACCATTTCGCTTGAATTGATGGAAAAGTTACAAAAAGTAAGAAAGAGCGGTTTGACTCTCGCGCCCGAGGCAGGGACACAAAGACTCAGGAATGTTATAAACAAGGGCGTTACGGAAACTGATCTGTTTAATTCGGTTACACTGGCTTTTAACAGCGGATGGAGCAGCGTGAAATTGTATTTTATGATTGGCCTGCCTACTGAAACATTTGATGATTTAAATGAAATTGCAAACCTCTGCGGCAGCGTCGTCGGAATATACGCAAAAATACCAAGGGACAAAAGAGGGAAAAGTCTCAGCATATCCGTGAGCGCGTCTTCATTTGTTCCGAAACCGTTTACTCCGTTCCAGTGGGAAGCTCAGGACACAATGGATTTGATAAATGAAAAACAGATTTTTTTAAGAAGCAGAATAAAGAATAAATCAATTAGTTTTCACTATAATGACAAAGAATTGAGTTTCCTTGAAGCGGTATTGGCAAGAGGAGACAGAAGGATCGGTAAGGTTTTGATTAACGCTGTCAGGCACGGATGCAGATTTGACTCATGGGGAGAGCACTTTAAGTATTCGAAATGGATAGAGGCGTTCAACGAAACCGGAATCGACCCGTCATTTTATGCAAACAGAAAAAGGGAATTCAATGAGATTCTGCCATGGGATCATATTGATATAGGGGTTTCCAAGGAATTTTTGATTTCAGAAGCGGAGCGCGCATATAAAGAAGAAACAACATCAAACTGCAGAGTCGAATGCAATAACTGCGGAGCTACTGTGTTTGGAGGTGGTATCTGTGTCGAATAGCATACGGTTTAAATTTATCCGCGGCGAAGAAGTGAAATATATATCGCACCTTGATCTGATGCGGTTTTTCGACAGGGCTCTGAGACGCTGTGATATCCCAATTGCATACTCGATAGGATTCAATCCGCATCCGAACATGATATTCGGACTGCCTTTGACTGTAGGCGTTACGAGCGAGTGCGAGTACGCTGATTTTGAATTCTCTGTGCCGCTTGAACCCGATGAGTTTGTCGGGAGAATAAGCCCGCAATTACCCAAGGGAATTGAAATCATTGACGCTAAAATAAAAAATGCAAAAGAAAACATAATGGCCATTATTGTATTTGCATCATATAATATTATAGTTGGAATAAATGACATTGCCGATGCTGAATTGCTTCAGGATAAGCTGAATGAATTCCTGGAAGCAGAAAGTATTATTGCGAAAAAGGAAAATAAAAAAGGAATAAAACTGATTGACATTAAACCGATGATTCATGAATTAAGAGTTTCGGCAATCGAAAACGGACAGTGCAGGAGATATTGTATTGATGCGTATTTAAGCGCCGGCAATGCTTCAAACCTGAGACCGGAGCTTTTAATTAAGGCATTTTCAAACTTCCTTGAAAGGGAAGTGAGGATTGAGGGGATTCACAGAAAAGGGCTTTATGCCGCAAAAAACGGTGAGGTCATGGATCCAATGGACAACGAAATGATTGGCATATGAGAAGAGAAACATGAGAAGTAAAATGTGGTATTGCGAATTTTGCAAAGGGGGATAAAACTTGAGCGCTAAAAAAAATGAAATGACAAGTGAAATAATTGCAGATTGCGGAGCTGAAGAATCACGTGTTGCATTGCTTGAAGACGGGGAACTGGTGGAGGTATATATTGAAAAAAACCCGCCGCAGAGTCTTGTCGGAAACATCTACAGGGGTAAGGTAAGCAGCGTGTTACCGGGTATGCAGGCCGCTTTTATTGATATTGGGCACGAGAAAAACGCTTTTTTGTATGTTGCCGATGCGGTTTCTCAGAAGGAATATCATGAAACCGAAGTTCCGATTCAAAACGAATATATCGAGCCTGATGCAATTTCTCAAAAAGAGTGCCCTGAATTTGATGATGAACCGGTCCTGGAAATAAAGGACATAAAAATAGAAGATATTTTGAAACAGGGACAGGAACTGACTGTACAGGTAATTAAGGATCCCATTGGAACAAAAGGACCCAGGGTTACAACAAATGTTACCCTTCCGGGGAGACACTTGGTTTTAGTGCCGCACAACGATTATATAGGTGTATCAAGGCGAATCGAGGATGACGACGAAAGGGCAAAACTCAAAAGTATTGCTGAGTCGATAAAGCCCGAAGGAATGGGTCTGATTGTCCGAACAGTGTCATCCGGAAAAAATGGAGAAGATTTTGAATACGACATCAACTTCCTTGTTAAACTATGGGATTCGATAAAGAAAAAAGAGGAACGCGGCACTGTCCCAAGATGTATTCACAAGGATGTTAATTTGATTTACCGTGCGGTGAGAGACTTGTTTACGCGTGATGTTCAAAAGTTTGTTATTAACAACACCGAGCAATATGAAAGTGTTTCGGAGCTCATCGGAATGATGATACCTTCATTAAAATTAAAGGTTGAACTGTATTCAAAGGATTATGAGATATTTGAATATTATCAGATTGAAAATAAAATAAGCAGGGCAATCGAAAGAAAGGTATGGCTGAATTGCGGAGGATATCTCGTAATTGACCCGACAGAAGCATTGACTGTAATTGATGTAAACACAGGGAAATACACAGGAGCAAAAAATCTTGAAGATACAGTACTAAAGGCGAATATTGAAGCGGCAAGGGAAATCGCAAGGCAAATCAGAATCAGAAATATCGGCGGAATAATTATAATTGATTTCATCGATATGCAGGAACAGGATAATAGGCAGGAAGTTTTGGAAACATTGAAGACTGAGCTAAAAAAAGACAGAACGAAAACAACGGTTGTCGGAATGACAGGTCTTGGCCTGATTGAAATGACCAGAAAAAAAATGCGTCTAGGCCTTTCTTCGATTATGAGCGAGACTTGTCCAAACTGCAACGGGACAGGAAGAGTTTTAACAAAAAGAGACGGAGAATCCTAAAAACGAACCGTTCTGCGATGCTTCACATGTTATGACAAGATTGTTATTCAAGCATATGAGAGCGGTAATGATTATTATTCACGAAGGAATAAAGTATTGGCGGCACTAACGGCGCTGAAGACGTTAATTGGAGTTTGGGACAAACTTGCACCTTTTTAATTAAGACTATGTGGCAGAATCAAAATAATTTAGGTGGGATTAAGATGAATGATTTTCAAAAGTCATTAAAAGAAATATTAAAAGAAAAATTGGAATATATAAATTCTGAAGAGTGCAGAAACGAATGTCTTTCCTATGAGAAAAGACGCAGAGAGTTGATTTCTTTTGCTGACAAATATAAAGACAAATTTGACAACTTGAGCAACATGATTAAAGAAAAAACGATAAGAACAGAATATTCTGTCGGAGGTACATCCCTTCATAGGGGATTTTACTGCCCCAGTCCTATAGAAGATATTATTGTTGGGAACGTTAACAGGGGCCGCTTGACGAAAAATTGTGAAAAAAAAGACTTTGAATATTATTTTGATAACTCGGGTATATTGATTGGAACTGCATTAATCAATGAATATAACAATGGCGAAACCGAATACATTACGGCAACGGATGGAATTGAATTGGGTATAATTTTTGATGATTTTTCAGGATTAAGAGGAGTATCAAAATGTATTTTCAGAGATAACAAGATTAGTAAATACGAATATGCTTCAGTACTCAGTAATGATCTAACTACTGAAATATATGGTTATGACGAATCTAACTGTCTTTCTTCTGTCGAGAAGTATTCAAATTTCGTATTTGAAGCAAATATATTGTCTCATGAAAATTACATTTTTTTTCATGATGAAAAAGGTTATTTATCAAAATTCAGATGTGTGGAGTATCTTGGCAAGAAGACAATTAAAAGTATTTACGAGGATCCTTACTCTAAAGTGACCGTTAAACGAAAAGCCTAAAAATTAGGGAAGTGTTGACATTATGGACATAAAAAAGTACTTATATGAAAAAGTAAAAAGTATTATGTCTGATTGGGATGAAGGTGATATTTATGCTGTCTCGTTCTTTGTGGAATCAAACGAAGCCAATACTTATAGGGAATATTCAAATGTGACTGAATTTTCTATAAGCTATAACACCGAGGAGGATTACGATGGAGCGGGGGAACTTGATGAACAGAGGTGGAATTACGCTTTTTGGAGTCAAAATGAATTCCCGATAATTTCTGACGGAAATGAAGGGATGGAAATCCTGTTCGATTGGTATTGCAAAAATGGCATTAAAAATATCGGTGAAGAAAATGGAAACAATGATTATGATGCAAAACACAATTATATAGGAAAGGGACCTGTAGGCCATTATGAATTACTTACTTTAGCAAGCAACATTGCAAAAAAACTGCAAAATGAATCATTCTTAAAAGAAAAATTTAAAAAAATCATTCCTATTATCGTTCATGGACTTGAATATGCATGGTATGATATAGAAGCAACTAAAAATGCCAATCCGCATGGAGAAGCAAAAGTTTTTTTAAAAGCAATGGAAATAAATGAATTTTCGTAATTTATTTATTGGGTTTTAGTGCAAAAAAATCTTAGCAAAACGTAATTTCAAAAAACAGCAAAACTGGAGTGCGGCTATTTTATATGAGATATATTAAGTTTTGAGAGGAGAAAATTATATATGATAAAAAAATTTTTTCTAAATAAAATGTTTATTGTTACCGTACTTGGAATTTGTGTGATTGCCTCAGTTGTAGCATTTATAATTATCAACAATAAAAGTTATGATGGAAAAATAACGAAGGATATAGTTAAAAGTTTCTATACAGATAAAAAAGATTCAGTTAATAAAATAACAAATGTTCTCTCAGCAATTAAAAATGATATTTACATTTATATTTATCCAATTGATAAAGACTGGTATTTGGTGGAATTGCCAAGAGTTTGACTTGCTGGGTTCTGAAGTTCTGACACCCTCTCAATCACCGTCTTTCGGTTGACATTAAATTTTGCTTGTGTTAGAATAATTCGGTAGCCGCATGAGGAAGGCAATTAATGGCAGGTAGTACGGACTGCAGCCTTTATGTTAGCGAGACTGTAACAAGGAGGTACTTCAAGTATGTACGCAATTATAGAAACCGGAGGAAAACAGTATAAGGTCCAGGAAGGCGAATTGATATTTATTGAGAAGCTTATTGGAGAAGAAGGAGATACTGTTACTTTTGACAAAGTTTTAGCCATTTCAAACGAAGGATCGTTAAACGTTGGAAACCCGCTTTTAAGTGATGCGACTGTAACGGCAAAAATCGTTAAACATGGTAAAGATAAAAAGATAATTGTTTTCAAGTATAAAGCTAAGAAGGGTTATAGAAGAAAACAAGGACACAGACAACCGTATACAAAGGTTGAAATCGAATTTATAAATGAAGATATGAAAATGATGAAAGCAAAAAAAGCTGCAAAGAGCAAAGAAACAGCAGATGAAATAAGCGAAGAAACAACCGATGCAAACATCGAAGAAACAGCAGTTGAAAACATCGAAGAAACAACCGCTAAGAAGACTAAAAAAACAACAGTTTCGAAAAGCAAAAAAGTAAAAACAGAAGTTGAAAGCGAAAAAGCAAAAACAGTAGTAGAAGGCAAAAAAGCAAAAACAGAAGCAAAAAGTGAAGAAGTAAAAACAGAAGTTGAAAGCAAAAAAGCGAAAACAGAAGCAAAAAGCGAAAAAGCAAAAACAGAAGTGAAAAGCGAAAAAGCAAAAACTACTGCGAAGAGCAAAAAAGAAACCGCAGAAGTAAAAGCTGAAGAATAGATGTAATTGTATTGATATTGGGAGGTGCTATATATGGCTCATAAAAAGGGAATGGGAAGTTCGCGAAACGGTCGTGACAGCAATGCTCAGCGTCTTGGAGTAAAAAGAGCTGACGGTCAGTTCGTTTTGGCGGGAAATATACTTGTAAGACAAAGAGGAACGCATATTTTACCCGGTGACAATGTTGGACGTGGAAGCGATGACACTCTTTTCGCAAAAGCGGACGGCAAGGTCAAATTCGGCAGACTCGGAAGAGAAAAAAAGCAGGTTAGCATAGTTGCTGAATAAGTAAAATGACTTTTTTGATAGTCCCGGTTAATCCGGGACTATTTTTGTTAAGAAACGGCGGAGAAAATAATGTTTATTGACAGTGCGAAAATTTTTATAAAGTCAGGCAACGGCGGAAACGGAGTTGTTTCATTCCATAGGGAAAAGTACGTTCCCAACGGAGGACCTGACGGAGGTGACGGCGGCAGAGGCGGAGATGTCATCTTTTTGGTTGATGACAGCATCAGGACTCTTGCTGATTTTCGCTATGTCAGAAAATATATTGCCGATAACGGGGACAATGGCGGGGCAGGAAATTGCTCCGGCAAAGGCGGAGAATCACTTGTAATAAAAGTGCCTGCAGGAACAATTGTTAAAGATGCCGAGTCGGGTGCCATTATTGCAGACCTTACAAAAAACGGGGACACAAGGATAATTGCAAAAGGCGGAAAAGGCGGCGCGGGCAATCAGCATTTTGCAACACCGACAAGACAAATTCCAAACTTCGCCAAGAGCGGAAACCCGGGCGAAGAGCATTGGATTAAGCTTGAATTGAAGCTTCTTGCAGATGTCGGCCTGATTGGATTCCCGAATGTGGGAAAGTCAACAATCCTGTCAATGGTATCAAAGGCAACACCGAAAATAGCGGATTATCATTTTACCACAATCGATCCGAATTTGGGGGTTGTAAGATTAGGTGAAAGCAGCAGTTTTGTTTTGGCTGATATTCCGGGGTTGATTGAAGGAGCAAATAAGGGTGTCGGTCTGGGACATGATTTTTTGAGGCATATTGAAAGGACGAAACTCCTGATCCATGTTGTTGATGTTGCAGGCGTTGAAGGAAGAGATCCGCTGGCCGATTTTGAAACTATCAATGATGAATTAGAAAAATACAATCCGATTATTGCAAAAAGACCTCAGGTTGTTGCAGCAAACAAGATGGACGCGCTTTACGACAAGGAATATTACGAGACATTTAAAAATGCAGTTGAAGCTAAAGGATATAAGGTGTTCCCGGTCTCGGCAGCTGAAAACAAAGGCCTGAAAGAACTTATGAGCTATGTTTTCGAAGAGTTGAAGGAATTGCCTGAATCTATTATTGAAAATCCAACAGAGACCGAGGTTGTTTACAAAGCTGAAGCGGAGGAACCATTTAAAATACATAGAGAGAATGAAGCATTTGTCGTTACAGGGAAATGGGTAAAGAAGCTTGTGGATTCAACAAACTTTACTGATTTCGACTCATTACAGTATTTTCAGCGTTCCATAAAAAAGAAAGGCATAATTGAAGAGCTTGAAAAGATGGGCATCAAAGAGGGAAGCACAGTTAAAATGTATGAGCTGGAGTTTGATTTTGTAGAATAGATGTGAATTATTCTCTCTTTTTTGAAATGCTTTCCAATATTTCAGGATAAATAAGCTGGGAATTCTTCTTCCAGTTATTACAAATTTCACGGGCATCATTTTTTGACCCGACTGTAATTTTTAATTCAACCAAATTAAAAGAACCTTCATCAACCCTGCATGTTACAACGAACTCGTTTTCGTTTACAGGAGTGAAGTCTGCCGTAATGCTGATTTCGTTCCGGATTTTCTTTTTCTCTGAAACCATATTTGAATCAATGTTTTTCCTGATTCCAAAAGGTATTAAATTCGAAAGATACTCAAGTGTTTGCTTTCCCGAATCCGTAAGGCTGTAGAATATCTTGTCCTCCTTCTTTTCACAAAGAAGATGGTTGTTTTCACACAATTCGTTTAAATACTGCTGAAGCAAAAAATAATTCATATATTTATTTTCCAGAATTATTTTTGTTATTTGAATATTGCTGACCGGAATATTTATCTTGCCGAATATATATAATAAAATCAGTTTATTTTCAGCTAATTCCTTTATGCCGTCATGACTCATTATCTTAATTCCTCCGAAAGACTGCTTTATTTTATTATAACATATTTACAATTATGAATGCTTATAAAAAATCACATTTCACATTGAAATGACCTGAGAAAAAAGGGCAAAAAAATAACATATATTTAAGATATAATTATTGACATCCCAAACACAGCATGTTATAATTAAAAACTGCGTTATAAAATCGAATAACTATGTAAATAGATGTTTTTTAATAGTTCTTACGACGATTATAACACAAGGAAATTAATAAGACAATATGTAAAATTTGTTATATCAAAAGAGCTTTTATGCGCCTAAATTATATGTTCTCCAAAGGTATTTAATTATATAAATAAACCGGGGAGATTCCACAGGTCGAAAGTTCTGATAATAAAATTTATATTTATTCAAATCTTACAACAGGCAAATGCCTACAGAAAAAGTCATAAAATATGAGGTGGTAATTAGATGAAACATCCACATCCCATTAGCATGGGCAAGAATGATAGGATGAGCTATTCAAAGATTAGTGAAGTTTTAGAAATGCCTAACCTGATTGAAATCCAAAAAAATTCCTACAAATGGTTCTTAGAAGACGGTTTGAGAGAAGTATTCAAAGACGTTTCTCCAATAACGGATTACACCGGTAATTTGATATTGGATTTTGTCGACTATTTGCTGGAAGATGCACCAAAGTATAGTGTTGAAGAATGTAAAGAAAGAGACACTACATTCTCCGCTCCGCTAAAAGTTAAAGTACGCCTCATCAATAAGGAAACCGGCGAAGTCAAGGAACAGGAAATATTTATGGGAGATTTCCCATTAATGACTCCAACCGGTACATTTATTATTAATGGAGCCGAGAGGGTTATTGTAAGCCAGTTGGTAAGATCCCCGGGAATATATTATGCCATGAAGTTTGACAGAACCGGAGAAAAACTCTTTTCAAGCACTGTTATTCCTAACAGAGGAGCATGGCTCGAATACGAGACTGATTCAAACGATATCCTTTATGTCCGGATTGACAGAACGAGGAAATTACCATTGACTGTACTTTTAAGAGCATTGGGATTCGGTACAGATACTGAAATCACACAGCTTTTGGGCGAAGATGCAAGAATTCTTGCCACACTAAACAAGGATAATACAAACACCAGGGAAGAGGGTCTGATTGAAGTTTACAAAAGACTTAGACCCGGAGAACCTCCTACAGTTGAAAGTGCGACAACACTTTTAAACAGTTTATTCTTTGATGCGAAAAGATATGACCTTGCAAAAGTCGGACGTTATAAATTCAACAAAAAATTATCATTGGCAACCAGAATCAATGGATTGACAACTTTGGAAGATATAGTCGATACCCGCACGGGAGAAGTTATTTGTGCAAAGGGCGAGAAAGTATCGAGAGAATTAGCCGTTGAGATACAAAATGCAGGCGTTAATGTTGTATATACCGAAATTGAAGGGTTACCGGTTCGGGTAATAGGAAATAACACAGTTGATATCAAATCATTCATTGATTTCGATATTGCCGACTTAAAAATTAAAGAAAAAGTATCTCTTGATGTTTTATTAAAACTAATTGAAGAAAATAAGACGAAAGAGGATTTGAAAAAAGCAATCGGCGAAAGTATCGATGATTTGGTTCCAAAGCATGTGACTGTCAGAGATATCATTGCATCGGTCAACTATATTATCAATTTGAATCATGCGACAGGAAACATTGATGATATTGACCATCTCGGAAACAGAAGGCTGCGTTCTGTCGGAGAACTTTTACAGAATCAATTCAGAATCGGTCTTGCAAGAATGGAGAGGGTCGTAAGAGAAAGAATGACAATCCAGGATATTGACATTGTAACTCCTCAGGCGCTTATCAACATAAGACCTGTAGCAGCTGCAATCAAGGAATTCTTTGGAAGCAGCCAGCTGTCACAGTTCATGGATCAGACAAATCCTTTGGCCGAATTAACCCATAAGAGAAGACTGAGCGCATTGGGACCCGGTGGATTGAGCAGAGAGAGAGCCGGCTTCGAAGTTCGTGACGTTCATCATTCGCATTATGGCCGCATGTGCCCGATTGAAACACCTGAAGGTCCGAACATAGGACTAATAGGTTCATTAAGTACTTATGCACGTGTTAATGAGTATGGTTTTATCGAAGCTCCTTACAGAAAAGTTGACAAGAAAAAGGGCATTGTCTTAAATGAAATCGTTTATCTTACTGCAGATGTTGAAGATGAATTTATAGTAGCGCAGGCAAACGAGCCTTTGGATAAGAACGGAAAATTTATTGATAAAAAAATCGCATCAAGATATATGGATGAAATACTTGAAGTTGAAAGCAGCAGAATAGACTTTATGGATGTTTCGCCAAAACAGCTTGTGTCAGTTGCTACTGCTATGATTCCATTCCTGGAAAACGATGATGCTAACCGTGCTTTGATGGGTTCGAACATGCAGCGTCAGGCAGTTCCGCTGATTAAACCTCAGGCTCCGATAATAGGAACCGGTATGGAGTATAAAGCGGCATGCGACTCAGGAGTTGTTATTCTTGCAAAAAATGCAGGGACGGTTGAAAAAGTTTCCGCAAAAGAAATTATAATTAAAGGAAAAGGCGGAGCAAAAGATACTTATACATTACTCAAATATGCTCGTTCGAATCAGGGAACCTGTATAAATCAAAGACCTATCGTTAAAAAGGGCGAAGTGATTGCCAAAGGTGATGTAATAGCGGATGGTCCTTCAACAGACATGGGTGAAATAGCACTCGGAAAGAATATTCTGATCGGGTTTATGACTTGGGAAGGATATAACTATGAGGATGCTATATTAATCAGCGAGAAGCTTGTTAAAGAAGATGTTTTCACTTCAATTCATATCGAAGAATATGAATCGGAAGCTAGAGATACAAAGCTCGGACCTGAGGAAATCACCAGAGATATTCCGAATGTAAGCGAAGAATCATTAAAAGATTTGGACGAAAGAGGAATTATAAGAATTGGTGCCGAGGTAAGGTCCGGAGACATACTTGTAGGAAAAGTAACCCCTAAGGGAGAAACCGAACTTACAGCTGAAGAAAGATTGTTAAGAGCGATATTCGGAGAAAAGGCAAGAGAAGTGAGAGATACTTCATTGAGAGTTCCTCACGGAGAATCCGGTATCATAGTTGACGTAAAAGTTTTCACAAGAGAAAACGGAGATGAGCTGCCACCGGGTGTCAATGAGCTTGTCCGCTGTTATATTGCACAAAAAAGAAAAATATCAGTCGGTGATAAAATGGCCGGACGTCATGGTAATAAAGGTGTTATTTCAAGGATATTGCCTGAGGAAGATATGCCGTTTACACCTGACGGAACACCGCTTGAGATAGTATTAAATCCATTGGGCGTTCCTTCCCGTATGAATATTGGACAGGTTCTTGAAGTCCATTTGGGATACGCAGCCAAGGTTCTCGGATGGGAAGTTGCAACTCCTGTATTTGACGGAGCAACTGAGGATGACATTATTAAAGCATTGGGAGATGCAGGTTTATCCGAGGATGGGAAAACCGTTCTTTATGACGGAAGAACCGGAGAGATTTTTGACAATCCTGTAACTGTTGGATACATGTACATACTAAAACTTGCGCATCTTGTTGATGATAAGATTCATGCCCGTTCCACCGGACCTTATTCGCTTGTGACACAGCAGCCTTTGGGCGGTAAAGCGCAATTCGGCGGTCAGAGATTCGGAGAGATGGAAGTTTGGGCGCTTGAAGCTTATGGTGCCGCATATACTCTTCAGGAGATCCTGACTGTTAAGTCCGATGATGTAATCGGCAGAGTTAAGACTTACGAAGCAATAGTAAAGGGAGAGAATATCCCTGAGCCTGGAATACCTGAATCATTTAAGGTTTTAGTCAAAGAATTGCAGAGTCTTGCATTGGATATAAAGGTTTACTCGGAAGAAAAAGAAGAGATTGCATTAAAGGAGTCTGTCGAAGACGAAATAGAAGAATTGTCGGTAAATATCGAAGGAACTGAAGACGGGCCGCCGGCAACTAATTTCGATGAATTGTCGAGAGCAATCATAGAAGAAATAGGTTCCGAGGAATTCGAAACTGAAAACATCGACAATATTGAAGGCATCGACAATATTGAAGGCATTGAAAAACTTGAAAATATTGATGATATTTTACCAATCGAGGACATTGAAGATATAAAAGAAATTGAGGCCATTACACCAAAGATTGAAGTTGACAAAATCGTAAAAGAAGACAATCTTGACGATGATGATCTATAAGGGAGGAGAAAAAAGCTATGTTTGAACTAAATAATTTTGATTCAATAAGAATTGGTTTAGCTTCTCCTGAAAAAATCAGGGAATGGTCAAGAGGCGAAGTTAAAAAACCGGAAACAATAAATTACAGAACTTTAAAACCTGAGAGAGACGGTCTCTTTTGCGAGAGAATCTTTGGACCTCAAAAGGACTGGGAGTGCCATTGCGGTAAATACAAAAGGATAAGATACAAGGGTATTGTATGCGATAGGTGCGGTGTTGAGGTTACCCGTTCGAAGGTGAGAAGAGAAAGAATGGGCCACATTGAATTAGCGGCTCCTGTTTCTCATATATGGTATTTCAAAGGAATACCAAGCAGAATGGGCCTGATTCTGGACATGTCACCGAGAGCACTCGAAAAAATATTATACTTTGCTTCCTATGTTGTTGTTGACCCGGGGCAGACTCCATTGTCCCAAAAACAGATTCTGTCCGAAAAAGAATACAGAGACAGTGTTGATAAATTCGGACATAATTTCTCTGCGGCAATGGGCGCTGAAGCAGTAAAAGTACTGCTTTCAGAGATTGACCTTGAAAAACAGTCGAAAGAATTAAGGGCTGAATTAGAGGTGGTAACCGGTCAAAAAAGAATAAGAACTATAAAGAGACTTGAAGTTATCGAGGCATTCAGACTTTCGGGGAACAGACCTGAATGGATGGTTCTTGATGTGATACCTGTAATCCCTCCCGAACTGAGACCTATGGTCCAGTTAGATGGCGGCAGGTTCGCAACTTCAGACTTAAATGACTTGTATAGAAGAGTAATAAACAGAAACAACAGATTGAAGAGATTATTGGATTTGGGAGCTCCTGATATTATTGTAAGAAATGAAAAAAGAATGCTTCAGGAAGCTGTGGATGCTTTAATCGACAACGGAAGACGCGGAAGACCTGTTACAGGACCCGGAAACAGACCGCTGAAGTCACTGTCAGATATGCTAAAAGGTAAACAGGGACGCTTCCGTCAGAACCTTCTGGGAAAACGTGTTGACTATTCAGGCCGTTCGGTTATCGTTGTCGGCCCTGAATTGAAGATTTTCCAATGCGGACTTCCAAAGGAAATGGCACTTGAATTATTCAAGCCGTTTGTAATGAAAAAACTCGTAAATGACGGACTTGCACATAATATAAAGAGCGCAAAGAGAATGGTCGAAAGAGTCAGAAACGAAGTTTGGGATGTTTTAGAGGATGTTATTAAAGAACACCCGGTATTGTTAAACCGCGCACCAACACTTCACAGACTTGGAATACAGGCATTTGAGCCGGTACTTGTTGAAGGAAGAGCGCTGAAATTGCATCCATTGGTTTGCACAGCTTACAATGCAGACTTTGACGGAGATCAAATGGCGGTTCATGTACCTTTGTCAGCTGAGGCCCAGGCAGAGGCGAGATTCTTGATGTTATCGGCTAACAATTTGCTGAAACCGCAGGACGGAAAACCTGTTACTGTTCCAACTCAGGATATGGTTTTGGGAAGTTATTATCTGACAATCGAACGTGAAGGACAAAAGGGCGAAGGGAAAGCATTCTCGTCAGTAAACGAAGTAGTAATGTCTTACAACAACGGCGATGTAACTCTTCATTCAAAAATAAGAGTTAGGATTACAAAAACAATTGACGATAAAAAGGTTTCTAAAATAATTGAGTCAACACCCGGCAGATTAATATTCAACGAAGCGATTCCTCAGGATTTGGGTTTCATCGACAGAAGCAACGAAGATAACCTTTTTGACCAGGAAATTGCATTCCTTGTCGGGAAAAAGGAACTTGCAAAAATAATCGACAGATGCATAAAAGTTCACGGAACTACCGAAACTGCCATTGTTCTGGATAAAATAAAAACTTTGGGATTCAAGTATTCAACTAAAGGCGCCATAACAATAAGCGTATCGGATATGATAATTCCTGAGGTTAAAACCCGGTATCTTAACGAAACCGATGATGTTATTGAAGGTATTTCCAAGCAATATAAACGAGGTCTTATTTCTGAAGAAGAGAGAAGAAACTCTGTAATTGCAGCGTGGACCGAGACTGTTGAAAACATTACGACAGCATTAATCAACAACCTGGATAAGTTAAATCCTTTGTATATGATGTCCAATTCAGGAGCGAGAGGTAACATCAACCAGATAAAACAGCTCGCCGGCATGAGAGGACTTATGTCAGATACATCCGGTAAAACAATTGAGATTCCTATTAAATCAAACTTCCGTGAAGGACTGAATGTTCTTGAATTCTTCATTTCAACTCACGGAGCCAGAAAAGGACTTGCTGATACCGCATTAAGAACAGCCGACTCCGGATATCTTACAAGAAGGCTTGTTGACGTAAGTCAGGATGTAATTGTAAGAGAACTGGATTGCGGGACAAGAAAAGGAATTGAAATTTCAGATGTAAAAGATGGGATAGATGTTATAGAAGGTCTTTCAGAAAGACTTGTGGGAAGATATCTTGCCGAAAACATTTTACATCCGGACACAGGTGAGCTAATTGCGGAAATTGGCGTCATGATTAAGGATACTGTTGCCGACAAAATAGTAAATGCGGGATACAAGAAAGTTAAGATCAGATCAGTATTGACATGCCATGCTGAATATGGGGTTTGTGCAAAGTGCTACGGTGCTAATCTTGCAAGCGGAGATGAGTGCAATGTCGGCGAGGCTGTCGGGATTATAGCAGCTCAGTCAATCGGTGAGCCGGGTACACAGCTTACAATGAGAACGTTCCATACGGGCGGTGTTGCCGGTGATGATATCACACAAGGTTTACCTCGTGTCGAGGAATTGTTTGAGGCAAGAAAACCAAAAGGACTTGCAATCATATCCGAGATTATCGGTAATGTTTCAATTGTTGAATCGAAGAAAAAGAGAGAAGTAGTAATTACTGCGGAAGATGGCGACACAAGGACATATTTGATTCCTTACGGTTCAAGAATTAAGGTTGTTGAGGGCGAAGCAGTTGAAGCCGGCGACGAATTGACCGAAGGCTCCGTAAATCCGCATGATATATTGAAAATAAAAGGCATCAATGGAGTTCAGGCATATCTGTTGCAGGAAGTTCAGAGAGTTTACAGATTACAGGGCGTTGATATCAACGATAAGCATATCGAGGTTATCGTGAGACAGATGATGAGAAAAGTTAAAATCGACGAGCCCGGCGATACTAATTTCTTGCCGGGTGGACTTATTGACCTGTTTGACTTTGAAGAAGAAAACGCAAAAACAGTTGCGGAAGAGTTGAGACCTGCAGAAGGCAAAAGAACATTATTGGGAATCACAAAAGCATCGCTTGCAACCGATTCATTCCTGTCAGCCGCTTCCTTCCAGGAAACAACGAGAGTTCTCACAGAGGCAGCGATTAAAGGTAAAATTGACCCATTGGTGGGACTGAAGGAAAATGTAATTATAGGTAAGCTTATACCGGCAGGAACAGGGATGAGCAGATATAAAGATATAAGCATAAGCACTGTAACGGAATGAGAGACGAGAAGTGATCACATCCCATTTGACAAATGCGATTTGAGGATGATAAAATATCTCAGTGCTCGAAAAGGTAATGGTTTGGGGGTTTATTGTGCTTGAGAGATTAAAGAACGAAAATAAAGTTATCGGAATTAAGCAATCCCTGAAATCTGTCGAGGGCGGCAGCGCTGAAATTGTTTTTATTGCAAAAGATGCGGAAGAAAAAGTTGTAAAAGATTTAAAGGAATTATGCATAAAAAACAATATTGAAATAATATATGTTGAAACCATGAAGCAGCTTGGAAAAGCCTGCGGAATAGAGGTTAGTGCCGCTTCGGCGTGCATTTTAAAGAAAGAAACAAATTAATAATTGAAGGGAGGTGAAGAAGAAAATGCCAACATTTAATCAGTTGGTCAGAAAAGGAAGACTGGTAAGCGAAAAAAAGTCTACGGCTCCTGCACTGCAAAAAGGATTTAACTTTTTGAAGAAGCAATCCGTAGATATGAGCAGCCCTCAAAAAAGAGGAGTTTGCACGGTTGTTAAAACCACGACGCCAAAGAAACCTAATTCTGCACTGAGAAAAGTAGCCAGAGTACGTTTGACGAATGGAATAGAAGTTACGGCTTACATTCCGGGTATCGGCCATAATTTACAGGAACATAGTGTTGTTCTTATAAGAGGAGGAAGGATCAAGGATCTTCCGGGTGTAAGATATCATATTGTCAGAGGAACCTTGGATACAGCAGGGGTTTCAAAAAGAATGCAGAGCCGTTCCAAATATGGAGCGAAGAGGCCTAAGGCCGGAGCTGCAAAAGAGTAAGAAGAAACATTAATTTAAAATGGTGCTAAGTATTTTGTTTATATATAAATTATAGCAATTACATTGTGCCGACGACGGTTAACAAACCGCGAGTACCTAATGATATAAACAGGAGAAATCCTAAAGTTATTATCATGAAAAGGAGGGAAGTAAGGTGCCAAGAAAAGGTTATATAGCAAAAAGAGAAATTTTACCGGATCCGATTTACAAGGATATTATTGTTGCCAAGCTTGTTAATAATATTATGCAAGCCGGCAAAAAAGGTATCGCACAGAAAATTGTTTATGATGCTTTCGACATAATTAAAGAAAAGACAGGTAAAGAAGCATTGGAAGTTTTCCAGCAAGGATTAAACAACATCATGCCTGTGCTTGAAGTAAAGGCAAGAAGAGTTGGCGGAGCGACTTATCAGGTTCCTATGGAAGTAAGACCTGACAGAAGACAGGCTCTCGGATTAAGATGGTTAATCAAATACGCTCGTGCAAGAAGCGAAAAGACAATGAAGGAAAGACTTGCGGGCGAATTAATGGATGCAGTGAACGGAATGGGCGCAGCCTTTAAGAAAAAAGAAGATACTCATAAAATGGCAGAAGCAAACAAGGCATTTGCACATTACAGATGGTAAAAAAACAAGTTACAAATTGAATAAATTTGGACTATCGCGAAGACGAAAGGAGGGTGAATATGCCAAGGCAATTTAGCTTAGAGAAAACCAGAAACATTGGGATCATGGCTCATATTGATGCAGGAAAAACAACTACAACCGAGAGAATACTTTTTTATACCGGTAAACTGCATAAGATGGGCGAAGTGCACGAAGGTGCAGCAACAATGGACTGGATGGAGCAAGAGCAGGAAAGAGGAATAACAATTACCTCAGCTGCTACCACTGCTACATGGAAAGATAATAGAATTAACATTATAGATACGCCGGGGCACGTTGACTTTACAGTTGAAGTAGAAAGATCACTTCGCGTTCTCGATGGTTCAGTAGCACTTTTTTGTGCAAAGGGCGGTGTAGAACCTCAATCGGAGACAGTTTGGAGACAGGCTGACAAATATGGGGTGCCAAGAATTGCATATGTTAATAAAATGGATATTATGGGAGCGGATTTTTATAATTGCGTTGATATGCTGAACGATAGACTAAAAGCAAATGCAATTCCGATACAATTACCAATCGGTAAAGAAGACAATTTCATCGGATTAATTGACCTGGTCGCAATGAAAGCTTATTTTTTCAAGAATGACTTAGGAACTGTATTCGAAGAAGGTCCAATACCTGCTGATATGAAAGAAGTCACAGAAAAATACCGAAACATTTTAATTGAAACTGTTGCTGAACAAGACGAAGAACTTTTAATCAAATACCTTGATGGTATAGATTTGACTGTAGAGGAAGTAAATAAAGCAATTAGAACAGCTGCAATTAGTGTGAAGATAACACCTGTTTTATGCGGATCATCATATAAAAACAAAGGTGTGCAGCAATTACTTGACGCAGTTGTCGAATATTTGCCGTCACCGCTTGATGTACCTGCAATTACAGGTCTTGCTATGGACGACGATGAGGAAGATTTGGAAAGACCACCGGTTGATGACGGACCATTTGCGGCGCTGGCATTCAAGATTATGGTTGATCCGTATGTAGGAAAATTGTGCTTTTTCAGAGTTTATTCCGGAAAAGTTAAGGCGGGTTCCTATGTGCTGAATTCATCTAAGAACAAACGCGAAAGAGTTGGAAGGATTCTGCTGATGCATGCAAATCACAGAGAAGATACCGACATGGTATATTCGGGTGATATTGCAGCAGTTGTAGGTCTTAAAGACACAACGACAGGCGATACATTATGCGATGAGAAAAATCCAATCATATTGGAGTCAATGGATTTTCCCGAACCCGTTATCTCAGTTGCTATTGAACCTAAAACCAAGTCGGGACAAGATAAAATGGGTATTGCATTGCAAAAGCTTGCTGAAGAAGATCCTACATTTAAGACGTATACAAACGCAGAAACAGGACAAACAATAATTTCAGGAATGGGAGAATTACATCTTGATATAATTGTCGACCGTATGATGAGAGAGTTTAACGTCGATGCGAATGTCGGAAATCCTCAGGTTGCATATAAAGAAACAATAAAGAAAACTGTTAAAGCCGAGGGCAGGTTTATCAGACAATCAGGCGGACGCGGACAATATGGACATTGCTGGCTTGAAATAGAACCTTTGGAACCGGGCAGCGGGTATGAGTTTGTAAATAAAATCGTCGGCGGTGTTATTCCAAAAGAATATATTCCATCAATAGACGATGGTGTTCAGGATGCTATGAATAATGGCGTTTTAGGCGGTTATCCTGTTGTTGATGTAAGA
Organism: Clostridia bacterium; assembly: GCA_041662985.1. Lineage (GTDB taxonomy): Bacteria > Bacillota > Clostridia > Acetivibrionales > JBAZRJ01 > JBAZRJ01. The sequence goes on along the minus strand of JBAZRJ010000013.1, from coordinate 1,355 downwards.
GTTACATGCTATGACGGTTCATACCATGATGTTGACTCTTCTGAGATGGCATTCAAAATTGCAGGTTCAATTGGATTTAAGGAAGGCTGCAGAAAAGCGACACCTGTACTGCTTGAACCAATTATGCAGGTTGATGTTACAGTCCCTGAAGAATACATGGGAGATGTAATGGGAGATCTTAACTCAAGAAGAGGCAGAATTGAGGGAATGGAATCCAAGTCCGGAGCAGAAAACATTGCGGCGTTTGTACCATTGTCGGAAATGTTCGGATATGCTACCGTGCTTCGTTCAAGAACCCAGGGAAGAGGAACGTTTACAATGCAGACAAGTCATTTTGAGCAGGTTCCCAAAAATATTCAGGAAGCAGTTCTTGAAGGGCGTAAATAAAATGTGCAATATAGAATATTGCATAATACGGAATTTCATTATAAAATGTAGAGTAACGCACTATTACAACTAAAAAAACGAGGATATTTAAATAAATAATTCTTGTTAAAAATTAAAAATGATTTATAAAAGAAAAATATTTTATCAGTAATGTTACTGAAAAAGGAGGAGAAATTTTAATGGCAAAAGCTAAATTTGAAAGAACCAAACCGCACGTAAATATCGGTACAATAGGCCATGTTGACCATGGTAAGACAACTTTGACGGCAGCAATTACAAAAGTTCTCGCTTTGAGTGATCCTACGATACAGTTCAAAGCATATGATGCAATTGATGCAGCACCTGAGGAAAAAGAAAGAGGAATCACGATTTCAACAGCACACGTTGAGTATTCGACGGCTGCCAGGCATTATGCACATGTTGACTGTCCGGGTCATGCTGACTATGTTAAAAACATGATAACCGGTGCTGCTCAGATGGATGGAGCAATACTTGTTGTTTCAGCTGCTGACGGACCAATGCCTCAGACCAGAGAACACATTCTTCTTGCTCGTCAGGTTGGTGTTCCTCACATAGTTGTATTCTTAAACAAAACCGACATGGTTGATGACGATGAATTGATTGAGTTGGTGGAAATGGAATTGAGAGAATTATTGTCGCAGTATGAATTTGACGGAGACAATATTCCTATTATCAGAGGTTCGGCTCTAGTTGCTCTTGAGTCATCTTCAACCGATCCTGACGCTCCTGAATACAAATGTATCCATGAGTTAATGGATGCAGTTGATACTTATATCCCGACTCCTGCAAGACCTATCGACAAACCTTTCATTATGCCTGTTGAGGATGTTTTCTCAATCACAGGACGTGGAACAGTTGCAACCGGCAGAGTTGAAAAAGGCGTATTAAAAGTTGGAGATGAAGTTGAAATAGTTGGTTTGATGGATGCTCCAAGGAAAACTGTTGTA
>JBAZRJ010000012.1:0-48379 GCA_041662985.1 Clostridia bacterium | reverse complement strand
AAAATATTTTTATTGCTTCAAAATACTTAAATAAACCGGGTTTTTACAAACCCGGTCAAAGTAAAAACAATTTTGAAAATTAAATTCCAAGTCTCATACTTTTTATTTCTTTAATTTCAAGCTCGATTTCCTTTTCAATTCTATCAATGTCGTTCCTTATATCCTCAGCTGTTTCAATAGGTTTGACTTTATCCATCCTAAATCTCGATTGCTGGTTTGTATTTGAATAGTTATGTTTATACTGAGAATCTCTGTTGGAATTGCCCGAATGATGAGTTCTATTCCCTTGAGGCTGCGCGGGTCTATTGGTCTGCGACTGAGAACTCTGACTCTTATTTGTTGTCGTATAATGCCGGCTTCCATCTTTTCCTGTAGTTTTTTGAGCAACTTCCTGTTTTTTATCCATGAAACCCTCCACCTTATTTAGCACAAAATTATAATAATACTTTAAACCAATTATATTAAAATGTAAACATCATTATTTAAGACCCAGCAATTTCAGGGCATTCCCGGCAAGAATTGCTTCTTTGATTTCCGGTTTAAAATTAAGCAAACGAATCTTTTCAATTTCTTCTTTTTGATCACACCAGGGTGAATCAGTAGCAAAGAGAATCTTTTCATACCCGTGATTGTCAATTATCCTTCTTAACTGTTCCTCTTTCATGTAGTCCAGGCAATATGATGTGTCAAGGTAGATTTCTTGTCCTACCAAAAACTTTTCTACATCATCCCAGAATGAAAATCCTCCCATGTGTGCAGCAACAATTTTTGCTCCCGGAAATGCTTTCACAACTTCAGCCAATCCGTCCGGAGTACAATGATAAGGAGCCGGCAAGCCTATATCAAGTCCTGCGTGGAATACAATAATTAGTCCGAGTTCAAATGCCTTTTCATATATTGCAAACATTTCTTTGTCATCGACAAAAAAATTCTGGTAATCCGGATGAAATTTGATACCCTTTAGTCCTGTCGCGCTGATTGCCGCAAGCTCATTTTTCCAGTCAGTATTGTGCGGATGCAATGTCCCAAAAGGAACTATTTCATCATCTGCGATTTTTGAGGACCAAATGTTTATTTTCTTTGTCTGCGAAGGTTTTGTTGCAATCGAAAGAACAACAGATTTAGAAACTCCGGCTTCTTTCATCGACTTCTTTATATCTTTAATCGTGCCATTAACCCGCGCCGGAATATCACTGCATTCCGATAAAGATAGCACCGCTTTTTCCGCAAGTTCATCGGGAAAGCAATGAACATGAAAGTCAATAACCATCAACAAACCTCCAATTATCTTTTACATAAACCATTCCAACTATTTCTAGGTATACCCCATCAAGTTCCTTACAGAAACCTCTCCCGATGAAATGTATTTCACACTGCCGTCCGGGCATTCAACAACAAGCTTCCCGTCTTCTGTAATATCTTTTGCAATACATGAAAACTCTGAATTTCTTGAAATCACCTTTACTTCATGCTCAAGAGTCACAGAAAAATTCTTCCATTCTTTTATTATACCGGCAGATTCATTTGCATTCAGTTTGTTGTATGCATCTTCAAGCTCAACCAATATCCTTTTTATTATCTCACTTCTCACAAACTTTTGCATTAATTTATCTTTGTTTCTATTCGAATGTATAAGCAGCGAGGTTGCCTTTTCCCTGTATCCCGGAGGAAAATCAGCTTTCTCCATGCATACATTCAAGCCAATTCCCACGACTATAAAGTTTATCCTGTCAGCTTCGCAATTCATTTCAGTCAGAATACCGCAAACCTTTTTACTGTCAAGAATGATGTCATTAGGCCATTTTATTCCCGTCTCAATCCCGTAAAGATCTTTAATCGCTTTCACAACAGCAACGGCTGTCGCAAGCGTTATTATCTGAATTCTTTCGGGCGGAATATCGGGTTTTAGAATTACAGACATCCAAACGCCCTTATGTTTGCCCGAACTCCAATGACGTCCGAGTCTCCCTCGCCCTTTGGTTTGAACTCCCGCAACAATTATCGCACCCTCTTTTTCATTCTCAGCGACAATTTTTTTCGCATAATTGTTCGTTGAATCCACTGTCGCAAGATAAACTATATCCTTACCAATATAGTTAGTTTTTAGTCCATCGGCAATTTCATATTTATTTAAAATATCCCCTCCGGAAAGAAGACTGTATCCCTTTTTCGTTGATGAATCAATTTTATATCCTTCAGCTTGAAGTGATTTTATATTTTTCCATACAGCTGTTCTGGACACATTTAATTTATTACTGAGTTCCTCACCCGAAACAAACTCATTTAAATTTTTTTTTAATTCCTTTAATATTTGCTGCTTCAGAATATTCACCTTTTTTCAGGATATTTTAAAAGTATTATTCCAGTGTCGGAATTTTGACGGTAAAAATATTTTTAGACCTATTGTTTTTAAAAATCGCAATTCCGTTTTTTTCATCGTTAATCATCGACACCTTGCCCTCTTCAACAAGCCTCAAGTTAAAGGTGTAAAGCATTATATCATTGAAGTTTCCGTATTCTTCCCTGTAGTTTTCGATTAAATTAGTTTCATATAAGTCCTCCGAGTTGTCATAGAGAATCGGCAAATCAATCCGTTTATCGAGAACCTCGATCTGATCTGATAACACAGTTGATGTGATAAGACATTCCGGAATCCTGTACGTACCGAAAACATAATTCTCCGCAGGTACGATCGACTCATTATATAGTTCCATGACTTCCGGATTTTCCTCTCCGGCTCTGTAAAGCATGCTGTCTGCGACAAAACAATGACGGAGTTTTATATCAAGTCTCAGGCACTTAAAATTATCTGATTTATATTTATCAATATCATCCTTGGGGTTTAAGAGCGCTCTGATACAATTCCTTGTTATTCCTTCAACCCGAACCTCTTTCTCTCCCCACTCCGAAAGCTTCAAACCGCATGACACAGAATTTGAAACCTCAATGTTGGAGACATAGTAAAAAACATCTGCCATTTTTTCACCTCAATAAAATCATGCAATCTTCTTGTAAAACAAAACTCCATCCTTATCACTGCACTTTTCAATTAAATCATCAATCTTCATCCCGTTGATTGTTTTTAAAGGATAAATGTCCTTTAACGGAATAAGAACAAAAGCTCTTTCATGCATTCTTTCGTGCGGGATTCTCAACTTTGGCGAGTCTTCGTACAAATCATCGAACAATAGAATATCGATATCGATTGTTCTTGGACCCCATCTGATTTCCCGTTTTCTTTCAAGCTCCAATTCAATTTTGAGCAATTCGGATAAAAGGTCATATGGTTTTAAGCAGGTTTCAATCTCAACAACCATATTTAAAAATTTATCCTGCGGTAAATAACCTACAGGTTTTGTTTCATAAATATCAGACTTCCTCAGAACTGATGTCGTCTTCATCCCGGATATTTTTTTTATTGCATTTAACAGGTTATCCTCCCTGTCTCCCAAGTTAGATCCAAGTCCCAAATAAATTCCTCTAGTCATCTCGCCCTCTTTTCAATTCGACTTCTATATAATCAAACTCAAAGTCAATAGGTGCTTCCGGCTTTCTTACCTTTACCTTTATCTCAATAACTTTTTCAAACCTTGCCAGAATTTCTTTGCAAATAGTCCCCGCAAATTTCTCAATTAGCCGAAATTTTGAAAATTCATTTATGTCAGAAATAAGTCCAAAAATTTTTGAATAATCTACGGTGTCTTCTAAACTGTCGGTAGAAGATGCTTTGTTAAGTTTGAGTTTTAATTCAACATCAACAAAAAAGTTTTGTCCGTTTACGCGCTCTTCATCCAGAACACCGTGAAAACCGTATAACTCCATGTTCTTAATTACAATTTTATCCATCCATTTTTCTCCTTAGGACTGAAGATTTTTTAACCCCTTACCATAGCATCCGTCATTTTTACCACTCTTACCATTTCTTTCACATCATGTACTCGTACAATATCAACATGATTTGCTATTCCAAGTGTCACAGTTGCAGCAGTTCCTTCTATCCTTTCATTTACAGGTAGTTCAAGCACATTCCCAATCATCGATTTTCTCGAGGTTCCCAATAAAATCGCGAGCCCCAGTGTTTTAAGCTCTCTGAGTCTTAACATGATTTCAAGGTTTTGCTCAAGTGTTTTTCCGAAACCTATTCCGGGATCGATTGCCATATTATTTCTGTTAATGCCTGCATATTCCGCTATTTCAACACTCTCTCGTAAGAATTTCAAAATGTTACCCATTAAATCGCTATAATTTGTTCCTTCCTTATTATGCATCATAACAACACCGGCGTTATATTTGGATATCACCCCGGCCATTTTTGCATCTTTTTGGAGTCCCCAAACATCATTTATAATATTTGCGCCTGCTTTCAACACCTTTTCCGCAACCGCCGCCTTTGAAGTGTCGACCGAAACAGGTATGTCGATTTCTTTTGACAATCTTTCGATAACAGGCAAAACTCTGCTAAGTTCCTCTTCTTCACCTACATTCTTATGGCCCGGTCTTGTTGATTCTCCTCCTATATCGATAATATCCGCTCCGTCTTCAACCATTTGTTTTGCTTTTTTAACCGCCTCTTCCGTATCAAAATACTTCCCGCCGTCTGAAAAGGAGTCAGGAGTGACATTCAATATACCCATTACATAAGTTTTTTCTCCAAGTCCTAATTTATATTTCCCGCAAACAAAACTTTCGGAATCCGGTTTTTCGATTGTATCTAATAATAGCTTTAACTCCATTGCTATTTCATCCAAAATCCCCGACTGCATTCCCAGCTTATATACCAACCTGTTTAACTGGTCAAAGGTTCCCATAATCAAAACATCCGTCTTCTCTGTGCTGCAATTGACCGAGCCTTTGTGCACGGCCGCATCCCCGCCCGCTGAAAGAATTTCCTGTTTTATTACATTGGCACAATAACAGCTTATATCCTCAAGCTTTATCATCAGATGAATTGCTTTTGGCAACAACCAAGGAATGGCTCCCTTATCAACGCCGATTTTTATTATTTCATCTCTCGCCTTTTCCATCCCATCAGCGTAAATAATTCTTGCGTTAATCATACCATCATCCCCTCAGACTTTCACTAAATAATTTCATGACATCATCAAATTTGACTTTTCTTGCGTTTGTCGAAATGCTCGGATGTTTCATCAAAATCTCGGAAAAAGTTTTGATTTCATCATCGTTTACGCTTATTTTCCGCTTAAATAAAGTGTCGATCATTTTACCGAAATCATCAATACTTTTAATACCCATAATTTTCAGTATATTGTCGATTTTGTTTTTTGCATAATCATAGTTAAACCTAAGAAACTCCTTTAATAGAACACCGTTTGCGTATCCGTGCGGAACACCTTTAAAATATGTCAGCGAGTACCCCATACCGTGAACAATAGTCGTTCCTGACTGGGAAATTACAATACCGCCTAACATAGCAATATAGAGAAGCCTTTCTCTTAATTCATAATCTATTTTATTCTCAGTCAGACGCCCGATTGATTCTCCGAATATCTTCAAAACCTCAAGCGCAAGAATATCCGAAACAGGTGTGCTCCTTTTTGTGAGATAACCCTCAATCGCATGTGATAAAGTATCTGCAGCAGTGCTGACAGTTAAATCATAAGACATACTTTCGGTATAAGTTGGATCCAAAAATGATTTGTGCGGAAATGTCTCGTCATTCCCAAAACTCTTCTTTGAACTGATATCTTTTTTTGTCAGAATCGAATATGGTGTAACTTCGCTTCCCGTCCCTGCAGTTGTTGGTACGCATATTACCGGAAGCATTTTATTTTTAAAGATGTTTGTGAAAAGCTCCGATGGGTCAATATCGTTCGTACAAAGGACGGCAATTGCCTTTGCGGCATCAAGCGGAGACCCCCCTCCAATGCCTATAATGAATTCGGCGCCAAAAGAACGTGCAATTTTTGATCCTTCAGCAACATTTTCAACGGACGGGTTGTTTTCAACTCTATCAAATATTTCATATGTAATATTATTTTTTCTTAGAATTTCAATGACATCGTCAAGAGCACCGCTTAATTTTGCCGAGCTTTTACCCGTGACAATCAATGCCTTGTTTCCGATATTCACAAGCTCGTCACTGTTTATTTTCAAGCAGTCTTTGCCAAAATAAATTACGGTTCCCAATCTGAATTTGAAATCCATTTTATCTCCTATCGTAAAAACCTTTACATCTATATCTAATTATATATAATCAGGACTATAAAACCAACATATTTTGTAAACAATTCGGCTTTTTTATAGTATTAAGTGGTTTTTCGTGTTATTATTATATTTAAATTTAAGAAAAGAATTAAACATTGGAGAATAAAATGAAATTGTTTAAATCAATAATGAGCTGGTCCCTGACCGTAATCATTGCAGTTGTTATTGCTATGCTGATTGATATATTCCTATTTCAGCCGCATAAAGTTGTCGGCGATTCGATGTATCCAACCCTTAAAAGCGGTGAATTGGGTATCATGTCGAAAATTAATCACACATTCGGAATCGCGCCAAACTACGGCGATATAGTCATTATCGACAGCCGTGTCACTCACAAGCATACAGTTCTTGATGACCTCATGGATTCCATTCAATATAATATTATTTCAAGTCTGATATTTAAGAATGAAAATCATAGTTACTGGATTAAGAGAGTAATAGGAAAATCAGGAGATGTTCTCGAATTCAAAAACGGCAAGGTTTACAGAAACGGCAAAGCTCTAAATGAACCGTATGTAAAAGATCCGATGATTACCGGACCGGATGATGTAAGGGTTTCTGTTCCAAAAGATTGTGTTTTTGTAATGGGTGACAATCGCAACAACAGCACAGACAGCAGAATAATCGGAAGTGTTCCGCTTTGCAATGTTGTCGGACACCTTGCAATTACATTCTAAAATGTCATATAGAATTTGGGGATGGAGGTATAAAAATACCTCCATCCCCAAAATATTTCGCGGTTTTAATTTTTCTTAATTTTTTATTTTCCGTAAATAAGTGACATAACTTCCGCCCTCGTCTTTGCATCAGTCTTTATTGATCCTCTTAAAGCTGATGTCACGGTTTTTGAGCCCGGTTTTTTTACACCTCTCATAGTCATGCAAAGATGTTCCGCTTCAACAACCACAGCCACTCCGAGTGGTTCAATTGATTTCATTAAGACATCGGCAATCTGACTTGTAAGTCTCTCCTGCAACTGCGGTTTTTTCGCAATCAAATCAACAACGCGCGCAACCTTGCTCAGACCAAGTATCTTGCCTTTTTTAGGAATATATACAACATGCGCAATTCCGATAAACGGCAGCAAGTGGTGCTCGCAAACAGAATAAAGCGGAATATCCTTAACAAGAATCATTTCCTGGTGTTCGCCTTCTTTAAACACCTTCACAACATCAATCGGATTCTTGTGAAGTCCTGCAAATATCTCTTCACACATTCTTGCTACCCTGTCGGGAGTTTCAACCAACCCTTCTCTGTCAGGGTCATCCCCGATGGCCAGAAGGATTTCTCTTACTGCTTTTCTCACTCTTTCTTTATCTACCATATATCAATACCTCATTTTTAACAGAATATGTGTTATTCCTAATTATACGGCATTTTGTGTTATAAATGCAAGAAGCCTTTATCCGGCGGAATTTTCCTTACTGGTTTTTACTTAATTTTTCCTAAAAAAAAATAAAACGTTTTTATTTTAAATAACTGCTACATTTGTATGTATTTTTCTATATTTTAGTTCCATTAATGTTATTTTATAAGTTGAATTGCTGTTTTATATCTGTTAAACTGTTCCTTGTGATTATATGATAAAAATTTCACATAAAATTTTAAATGAGGAATGATAACATGACAGCAGATTTCAACTTACTAACATTGAAGCAAAAAAAAGTTTATTCAGCAATTGAAACTTTTATAAAAGAGAGAGGCATTCCCCCCACAGTTCGAGAGATTGGTGAAATGATTGGAGAAAAGACACCCGGTGCAGTTCAAGGAATACTCAACAGATTGGAATTAAAAGGCGTTATAAAAAGAGAACTTGGAATGGCACGTTCAATTCAAATAGTGTCTGATAATTCTCAATACGCAACTCATACGTATATTCCGGAAATTCAAAAAGTAACATCACGAAACATCGAAGATTTGATAAATGTTTACAACATAGTCAAGTACCATCCTATATCCCCTTTATTTCTTGATAACCCCGATGATTCATTTGTAATTGAATGTTCCGATGCCAGTATGGTGAAAAGTTGTTTTAAAAGCGGCGACTTATTATTTATTTCAAGACAGGCAGAAATAAAAGATGGTGATATTGTAATGATTATTTATGATAACCATACTCTCCTCCGCAGATACTTCCGGCACGAACAGTCGAACAAACTGATATTAAAAGCGGACAGTAATCTGCTCGATAAGGAAGTTTTCAATAAAAACGAAGTAACGATTGTGGGAAAAATTATTGCAAATTTTCAGAAATATTAACCAATAATTTCATTGCGGATCAATTGTCCCATTTCCTTTGTGCCAACAATCTTATCGTTTTCGTTCGATGCAATGTCCACAGTCCTGTATCCCTTATTTAACACATTTTCAACAGCTTTTTCGATTTCAATTGCATCCTGCGGTAATTTCAAGGAATATCTGAACATCATCGCAACCGACAGAATCGTAGCAATTGGATTTGCCAGATCCTTTCCCGCAATATCGGGAGCGGAGCCATGTATCGGCTCATAAAGTCCCAAAGTTCCGTCTCCGAGGCTTGCCGACGGCAGCATTCCTATTGAACCTGTAATCATTGACGCTTCGTCAGACAGTATATCCCCGAACATATTTGAAGTTAAAATTACATCGAATTGTTTTGGGTTTCTTATCAGTTGCATGGCGCAATTATCCACATACATATGATTTACCTGCACCTGCGGATATTCATTTTCCATTCTTGTGACAACATCTCTCCACAATCTTGAGGATTCCAATATATTTGCCTTATCAACGGATGTCAATTTTTTGTTTCTTTTCATTGCCATTGAAAAAGCAAGGGTTGCAATTCTCTTTACCTCGGATTCTGAGTATTCCTCGGTATCAAAGGCTGATTTCACATTATCCTCACGGACACTGTAACCTCTTTTGCCAAAATAAATGCCGCCGGTCAATTCTCTTACAACCATTATATCAACGCCTGTTTCAATAATCTCATTCTTTAACGGCGATGCCTGCTTTAATGCTTCGAAAATTATTGCCGGTCTGAGGTTTGCATATAATCCAAGTCCGGATCTGATTCCCAATAGTCCCGCCTCAGGTCTTTTATCTCCGCAAAGGCTGTCCCATTTAAATCCTCCAACCGCACCAAGCAATACAGCGTCGCTTTCTTTGCATAGCTTTAGGGTTTCATGCGGAAGAGGCTCGCCGGTTTTATCAATTGCGATTCCGCCGATTAAAGCCTCCTTTATATCAAAATCATTTCCTTTTTTTTCTGCTATTGCATATATGGTATTCACTGCCTGGTCCACGATTTCAGGACCAATACCATCTCCGGGTAATACGGTTAATTTATATTTCATGTCGGTACATCCTCTCTGTTGATCTTTACGCACTGCTATTCCCTGCTCTTTTTTATATTTTCAATCAACCCGTCTGAGTCAATTATATCCTTCATGAATTTTGGGAATGGTATCGCCTTATACTCCCTGTTTTTCGTATGGTTAATGATTGTTCCGGTTTCATATTCAACCGAAATAATATCCCCCTCTGAAATGTCCTCTGCCGCCTCAACACATTCAACTATAGGCAATCCAATATTAATAGCATTTCTGTAAAAAATACGTGCAAATGTCTGAGCAATAACGCATGATATCCCTGCAGCCTTTATTGCAATTGGCGCATGTTCTCTTGAAGAACCGCAGCCAAAGTTTTTTCCGGCTACCATAATGTCGCCCTTTTTAACTCTTTTCATAAAAGTCAGATCAATATCTTCCATACAGTGGCATGCAAGCTCGTCAGGGTCTGATGTATTTAAATATCTCGCCGGTATAATAACATCGGTATCAACATTATCTCCGAATTTAATTGCTTTTCCGTGTGCATCCATAGCTTTTCCTCCTAAAACGTTGTATTTAAATTATAACTCCTCGGGTGATGCTATCCTGCCTTTTATTGCTGAAGCCGCTGCTATTGCAGGACTTGCAAGATAAACTTCACTTTCAGGATGGCCCATTCTTCCGACAAAATTTCTGTTTGTGGTCGAAACGCATCTCTCACCCTTTGCAAGAATTCCCATGTGTCCGCCAAGACAAGGTCCGCAGGTAGGTGTACTTACTGCCGCTCCACTGTCTACAAAAATATCAAAAAGACCTTCGTTCATCGCCTGTTTCCAAATCTTCTGGGTTGCCGGAATAATTATACATCTGACAGATTCATTAACTTTTCTGTCTTTAAATATTGAGGCAGCAATTCTCAAATCTTCGATTCTTCCGTTAGTACATGAACCGATAACAACCTGGTCGATTTTTATATTTCCGACATTATCAATCGTCCTTGTATTGTCCGGAAGACTTGGAAATGAAACCGTCGGTTTGATTTGACTCAGATCAATATTGATTGTATCTGAATATTCAGCATCCTCATCTGCTTCATATACCTTGAATTCTCTTGTTGCGTGCTCTTTCACATATTCAAGTGTTTTCTCGTCAACCGGGAAAATTCCGTTCTTTGCCCCAGCTTCAATAGCCATGTTTGCCATTGTAAATCTGTCATCTATTGAAAGGTTTGCAATACCATCCCCCGAGAATTCCATTGATTTATAAAGCGCACCGTCGACCCCAATCATACCTATTATGTGAAGGATAACGTCCTTGCCGCTTACCCACTTAGACATTTTTCCGGTCAGGACAAACTTCATTGCTTCAGGGACTTTAAACCAAGCCTCTCCCGTTGCCATTCCGGCTGCCATATCCGTACTTCCTATTCCAGTCGAAAATGCTCCTAAAGCGCCGTAAGTACAGGTATGCGAATCGGCTCCAATAACCAGATCGCCGGGGACGACAAGCCCTTTTTCGGGCAGCAGCGCATGTTCAATTCCCATTTGCCCAACCTCAAAGAAATTAACAATTTTCATTTCCTTCGCAAATTCTCTCGTAAACTTAACCTGTTCTGCGGACTTGATATCTTTATTCGGTGTGAAATGATCCGGTACAATTGCAATCTTATTTACATCAAACACGAAATCCTGACCGATTTTTCTGAATTCCTTTATTGCAACAGGTGTTGTAATATCGTTCCCAAGCACCAAATCAAGCTTTGCTTTTATTAATTCACCGGGTTTTACACTTTTTAAGCCCGCATGATCTGCCAATATTTTTTGAGTCAAAGTCATAGACATTTAAGTACACCTCCTGTTCATCTTATAATAAATTATATCTTACGGGTCCAATAAGTTCTTACGGATAAATATTGAACTACTGACAAATAATTAATGTTTTCTGTTCTTCAGACATTTTCACTATCAAGTAATTTATTTACCAAAGCTTGGCAGAAGTTGAAGACGAGTTAGCGAGCAATACAAGATGTAAGTGAGCCTCGAGACTGCAACTTCAAGCCTCGTGACAAGCTCATTTAATTCATTTTTTAATAATTGTGATATCTGATAATCTATTGCTATGCCTAAGATTACTCTTTAATAATCAGATTTTGCTTTCTATATTTTAATGGTGTAACATTAGTATACTTTTTAAATATTTCATTAAAGCGCTGCTGATTAGAAAACCCGACATTTAATGCGATGTCGCATATTTTTATATCAGTTTCGGAGAGCAATTCCTTGGACCTTTGGACTCTTATTTTTAATAGATAATTCATTGGACTCGTCCCAATTTCATCTTTAAATGCTTTTGCGAAATAGCTTTTGCTTAAAAATATAAACTTGGCTATATCGCCAATTGAAATATCCCGTTCGAAATTATTATGGATATAATTCTGAGAAACTTCAATGAGTTCTTTAAGTTTGGGGCTCTTGTTTTTGATGCTGTTTTCCCACTCCATCTTCAATGCTCTCGAAATAAAAACAAATAATTCCAATACAAGGAGGTGGTTCAGAAAATCGCTGCCTATGTCTGCTTCTTCCTTCTCTCTTAATATTCTGTTCAGAAGTACTATTATCTCGTTTTTCTGGCTTACCTTCATTGAAATAAATGGGCCTGAGTCTTTTTGACTGACAAAATTTAAAAAGTCATCAATTGATGTCTTTGAAAATTCTCCGGTTTCAGTGTTTTCAAACTTAAAACTTAATACGATAAAATCACATCCGCCATCGGACTTGACAATAAACTTATGAAGCTGATTCGGTTTTATTATTATAAGATCATTAGGGCCGATAGGTACAGGTGTTCCGGCTATCTCAAAAACAGCACTCCCTTTTTTTATGTACACGGTCTCATAAAACTCATGCATGTTTGGTTCGCTTGACCAGTCTGCATCCTGAATTCTCTCTATGGTCTTTACGATAACCGGCAGGAAACCTTTTGAGTTTAAAATGCTTTCCCATGTTTTTGGCAAAGCCGCCTTATTCATATTTCTTCGCCCCTATTCATATAAATGCTTCCTTAATATTTTCTTCCTGTTGCGATAACTGCCGCAAAAACTTTTTTCGCTCCTGCTTCTTTTAAAACTCTGCAGCATTCGTTTATTGTATTCCCGGTGGTTAAAATATCATCAACCAAAAGAATTGTTTTCCCCTTTATAAAATCCTTATAGTCTGCTCTGAAAGCTCCCTTAACGTTCATTTTTCGCAGGTTCCTGTTCAGTAGGCTTTGAGTTCTCGTATCGAAAACTCTCTTTAAAACAAATGATGCTTCTATAATTTTGAGCTGTTTACTCAATGCTTTTGAAATCAATTTAGATTGATTGTATCCTCTGATATACTCTCTTTTTTTATGCAAAGGTATACTGACAATTATATCAAAGCCTTTACAATCTGTCATTTCCTTTAATCTTTGAGATAACATATGTGCAAATGTTCTATAATGTCCCGGTTTATTAAAGAATTTGTATGTAATCAAGGACTCCTTGATAATACCGGAATATTCGCAAACGCAGACAATTCCGTCGCAATAATTGTTTTCTTCCTTATTGAGAAGTGTGTGATATAAATTTTTGTCTGTAAAGGAGATTTTTCCGAAACATGATTTGCATATTTCTTTGCTTTGACTGACTTCAAGGATATTACCGCAGAAAATACACTTTAAAGGGAAGATAAGATTTAAAATTCTTTCAAGCATTGGAACCACCTATAATAAATAGTATACAGATATTTTACTACATTTGTAACGATAATTAAATATTTCCATAATATTTATTGTAAATAAGCATTAATATTCAGAAATATCAAGCAATTCATACTATGCCAACGAAATTCGGCTGTATATTCATCTTATTGTCATAAACTATCATAATTAGCAATAATACCGTTTTATTTACACTTCTATTAATAATAAAAATGTATTATACTGTGTGGATAAATGATTAAAGGCGGAATTATGTTCAATAATGTAAAGAGCGTTATAATCGGGAAGCCATTGAAAAACGAAGCATTAGCGGGCGAAAAGCTTGGTGTTTTATGGGGACTGCCCATACTTTCAAGTGATGCAATTTCTTCTGTCGCCTATGCGGGTCAGGCAATACTTGCTGTATTGGTACCTGTAATCGGAGTCCTTGCATTTACAAACATGGTTTATATTGCCGGGGCAATTATTTGTCTCTTGATTTTGTTAATGCTTTCTTACAGGCAAACAATTGAAAGTTATCCAAACGGCGGAGGAGCATATATTGTTGCAAAAGATAATATCGGCATTATGGCCGGTGTTGTTGCAGGAGCAGCATTGTCAGTTGATTATGTACTAACCGTAGCCGTCAGCGTTTCCTCCGGTGTAGAACAAATTACTTCCGGATTTGCCGGATTAAAACCTTATACTATACCTATTTGCGTGGGGGTAGTCTTAATTATTACACTTGGAAATTTGAGAGGCGTCAGGGAGTCTTCAAAATTATTTGGTATTCCTTCATACGCCTTTATTATTGCAATATTATCAATGCTTGTTTTTGGTTTTGCCAAACTTGGCAGTGGATATGTCCCACCTACGCCAACTCTTAAAGCCCTTGCGGATCCGGTAATTATTATTTTGATGCTTCGAGCATTTGCTAATGGATGTACTGCCTTGACAGGTATTGAAGCTGTCAGTAATTCCATACCTAATTTTAAAGACCCTGCAACAAAACATGCAAAAACGGTATTGCTATATCTTGCAATAATTGTGCTGGTTCTATTTGGAGGCACAACAATTTTATCAAGCCAATTCCATATAATTTATAACCCGGGCAGCGCATTATACAACAAGGCAATAATTGTTCAGCTTGCTTATCAGGTTTTCGGAAATAACTTCATGTATTACTATGTAATATTTACAACATTCATTATATTGATACTTGCTGCAAATACAGCATACTCAGGATTTCCGCTTCTTGTTTCAATTATGGCCAAAGAAGGTTATGCTCCAAAGCAATTTACAATGAGAGGCGATCGTTTGAGTTATTCGACAGGCATAATAGCGCTTTCTGTAATCGCAACATTATTGATTGTTATATTTAAGGCAGATGTTACTTTATTGTTGGGACTATACGCCATTGGTGTTTTTATCTCTTTCACTCTGTCACAGTCGGGAATGTTTTTGAAATGGTTTAGAGGCCGTGAAAAGAACTGGATTCCAAAAGCTGCGCTGAATGGTTTTGGCGCTTTTGTAACATTCATAGTTGTAATTATAATAGCTGTATTTAAATTTACCGAGGGTGCATGGATTGTTGTTTTAGTAATACCCGGTTTGGTTTATTTGATGCTTAAGGTAAAGAAACATTATACTTCTGTATCCGAGCAGTTGAGATTGACTCCCGATGAGTTGAGGGCAATCGACCTGTCGCCGGCTAATTATGTCAACCGTGTTATCGTACCGGTTGAAAGCATAAATAAGGCAAGTGTTCGGGCATTGAGGTATGCCAAGACGATTTCCGATAATATAGTCGCGTTTAATGTATCAATTGATGAAGAAAGCGGACGGAAAATAAAAGAAAAATACAGCCTGTTAAATACAGACATCCCTCTTATAATTAAATACTCACCTTACAGGAGAGTCCTTGAGCCGTTGCTTAAATTCATAGAATCAACCGAATACACATATAAAAAAGGTGATATGATTACTGTTATTCTTCCTCAGTTCGCGGTAAAAACCTGGTGGAACAAGATACTTCACAATCATACAAGGTTATTTATTGAGAGAGAACTTATAAAACACAAGCACATTGTTGTTGCAACAATGCCGCTTCAATTGAAGAAGGATGATTTGAAACCAATTAAACGTGTAGATATCTAATAATTAGCTATATTCATAAATTTCTCAAAGAGACCTGTGTTCCTCAAGGTTTCTTTTTCATTTTCAATCATTTGATTCAATGTGCTCTCCATGCCCACAAGAACCACAAGGCTTTTTGCTCTCGTAATCGCAGTATATAGAAGATTCCTTGTCATCAACATTGGAGGTCCCGGGAATATCGGCATCACGACCACAGGGAATTCGCTCCCTTGGCTCTTGTGAACCGTTACCGCAAATGCAGGTTCTATCTCATCAATATTCCCATAATCATATTTTACAATTTTGTCATCTTCAAAGAGCACTTCGACTATCTGATCCTCATTATCTATATTTCTGATAATTCCCGTATCTCCGTTAAATACTCCAATACCCTCAATGCTTTTGTCAAAGCTCATTTCCCAGTTAATTGCATAATTATTCCTGATTTGCATCACACGGTCGCCTTCTCTTAAAATATAGTCCTTAAATGCTTTTTCGGTTTTTAATGAACTCTTAGGATTGAGAATTTTCTGAAGCTCCAGATTTAAATTCGGAACACCAACAATTCCTTTCCTCGTAGGCGATAAAACCTGTATATGTTTTAAAGGGTCGTAATTGTAGGACTGCGGTAGCCTTTTGCTGCATAAGTCTACGATAGTTTTGACAACACTTTCGCCGTTGAATCTCTTTATTAAGAAAAAATCCTTGTCTATCTTATTTAGACAAGGTTTTTCTCCCTTGTTTATCCTGTGAGCATTGACTATAATCATGCTTTCTTCGGCCTGCCTGTATATTTCCGTGAGTTTTACGGTATTGATTACTCCTGTGGAAATAATGTCTTTTAAGACATTTCCGGCACCAACTGATGGCAACTGATCTACATCTCCAACTAAGATAAGTCTTGTTCCGGGGCTAATTGCCTTAAGTAAATTATTCATCAGAATTATATCAACCATCGACATTTCGTCAATAATTATAGCATCGGATTCAATAGGGTTTTCCTCATTCTTTGCAAATACAGTTTCGGTCTCTGATAATCCCATGTATCCAATTTCGAGAAGCCTGTGAATTGTTTTTGACTCAAAACCCGTAGCCTCTGTCATTCTTTTTGCTGCTCTTCCTGTCGGAGCAGCCAATACGACCTCAAATCCCTCGTCTTTCAATAACTGAATAATTGTTTTTATTATTGTCGTTTTTCCGGTTCCCGGACCTCCTGTAATTACAAGGACTCCGTTCATTAAGGACTCCTTTATTGCCATCCTTTGCATTTCGGCGAGCAAAACTTCCTCTTTTTTTTGTATCTTTTCAATTTTTTCATCGAAATCATCAAGGTTATTTTTAAAATCAACCCTGGATAATTCGAAAAGTCTTCTTGCAACTCCAATTTCAGCGTAATAAAACGCGCTGAGATATACTCTGTCAACATCACCGACTCTTTCGATACATACGCTCCTGTCAAAAACAGAAGACGCAATTGCTTCTTCGATATCTGCAATTTCAACCTCGAGCAAGTCGGATGTCATTTGCTTTAATTTGTCTTTTAGGATGTAGGTGTGGCCATTTATAGTTCCCTGTGAAAGAGAATATTTGATTCCGCTTATAACCCTGTACTTTGATTTTGGGTCAATCCCAAGGCTTTTCGCAATCTTGTCGGCCTTTTTAAATCCGATTCCAAATATTTCATCTGCAAGTTTGTATGGATTTTTTTCAATCTCTTCAATCGTTTTATCGCCAAATGCCTTATATATTTTTGTTGAATATGTCGCGCTTATTCCATATTCCTGAAAGAACAGGACAACATCTCTTAGACCGCTTTGCTCCTCAAAAGCCTCTCCTATTTTAAGCGCCTTTGAAAAGCTGATACCTTTGATATCTGCGAGACTTTCCGGGGTTTCGTGAATTATTGTTAAAGAATCTTCTCCGAATTTTTCGATTATTCTTTTGGCAATGACAGGTCCCAATCCTTTGATTACACCTGAGGCCAGATATCTTTCAATTGAGTCGCAGGTTTTAGGTAAAATCTTTTCATACGCTTCGACCTTTAACTGAACTCCGTAGTCGGGATGTGTTATCCAATCTCCGACGAGTTTTATCAATTCACCTTCATTGATAAAAGGCATATAACCTACAGCTGTGCATTCCGTGTCATCATATTTGATGCCGCAAACCGTATAGCCGTTAATTTCATTCGAATATATAATTTCCTCTACTATACCCTCAATTGTAATCAAATTTTATCAGACCTTTTGTGCTTCAGCTTTAAGCAACTCTGCCTTGTCTGTCCTCTCCCACGGAAGGTCGAGGTCTAATCTGCCAAAGTGCCCATATGTTGCAGTTTGCTTGTATATCGGTCTTCTTAAGTTCAATGATGAAATTATTCCTTTAGGAGTTAGCTCAAAATGAGTCTGTACGAGTTTAACCAGCTTATCCTCGGATGTTTTTCCCGTACCATAAGTATCTATTCTTATTGATACCGGCTCCGCAACGCCTATCGCATAGGCAAGCTGAACCTCACATTTGTCCGCCAACCCTGCTGCAACAATATTTTTCGCAACATATCTGGCCATGTAAGTTGCAGAACGGTCAACTTTTGTCGGATCCTTGCCTGAGAATGACCCACCACCGTGTCTTGCATATCCGCCATAAGTATCAACAATTATTTTTCTGCCTGTCAATCCCGAGTCACCCTGAGGTCCTCCGACCACAAAGCTTCCGGTAGGATTTATATGGCATTTATAATTGCTGCTGTTTACATTTTTATATTGTGACAATATTGGGTCAATTACATATTTTTTAATATCGCTCTTAATGACGCTCTGCTCAACTTCAGCACCATGCTGGCTTGAAACTACAATAGCATCAACCCGTACCGGTACGTCTTCGTCATATTCAATTGTAACCTGAGTTTTTCCGTCAGGTCTCAAATATTTCAACGTGCCGTTCTTTCTTACTTCCGTCAGTTTCTGTGCGAGCTTATGTGCCAGTGTAATTGGCAAAGGCATCAATTCCGGGGTTTCATTACATGCAAACCCAAACATCATACCCTGGTCTCCCGCTCCGTCTCTGTCAACGCCCATTGCAATATCCGGGGACTGTTCATCAATCGATGTTATAACTGCGCAGGTTTCACAATCAAAACCATATTTTGCCCTGTTGTATCCAATTTCCTTAATTGTTCTTCTTGCAATTTTGGTTATATCAACGTAGCAATCCGTTGTAATTTCACCCATGACAAGTACAAGTCCGGTGGTAACAATAGTCTCGCAAGCTACCCTGGCTTTTGTGTCCTCCATATATATTGAATCAAGTATCGCATCTGCTATTTGGTCACATATTTTATCAGGATGACCTTCGGTTACTGATTCTGATGTAAACAATCTTTTGGCCATATCGTTTACCCTCCTTAATTATTATGCACTGGCAAAAACTTCTTCGAACTCTTCACCCTCAATTTTTTCTTTTTCCAAGAGTCTTGTTGCTATTATGTGCAGTTTTTCTATATTTTCTTTCAGCAAGCCCAATGTACGATCATAGGCTTCATCAATAAGTCTTTTGACTTCCATGTCGATTTCAGATGCGGTCTTTTCGCTGTAATTGTGTGCCTGTGCGAAGTTTCGGCCTATAAAGACCTCATCGCTTTCGTCTCCGAATATAAGATTTCCAAGCTTGTCGCTCATCCCGTATTTTGTTATCATGTTTCGTGCAACAGTGTTTGCCATCCTCAAATCGCTATATGCTCCGGTGCTTATTTCACCCAGTACTATTTCCTCTGCAGCTCTTCCGCCAAGTGCTATAACTATATCCTCTATCAATTGTGTCTTTGTCACATAATTATTGTCTTCTTCAGGTTTGTGAACCGTATATCCGCCGGCCCTTCCCGAAGGTATAATCGAAACTCTGTCAACCTTGTCTGTTGTTGAAATTAACTTGACTAAAACAGCATGTCCGGCTTCATGATAAGCAGTAAGGTTCTTTTCTTTATCGCTCATAACTCTGCTCTTCTTCTCAGGTCCGATAATTACTTTAAATGTCGCTTCCTTTATATTATCCATATTAATTGTCTTTCTGCTTTCACGGGCTGCCAAAAGTGCTGCCTCATTAAGGAGATTTTCGAGATCGGCTCCCGTAAATCCCGATGTGCTTTTTGCAACTTCATCAAGTTTTACATCAGTATCAAGCGGCTTCCCTCTTGAGTGGACCTTCAAAATTTCTTCCCTTCCTTTTATATCAGGCAAGCCAACTTCTACACGTCTGTCAAATCTACCCGGTCTTAATAGCGCAGGATCAAGAATGTCAGGTCTGTTTGTCGCCGCAAGTATTATTACTCCCTCATTGACGCCAAACCCATCCATTTCAACGAGCAGCTGATTGAGTGTTTGCTCGCGTTCGTCATGACCACCGCCCATACCTGCCCCTCTATGTCTTCCAACTGCGTCTATTTCATCTATGAATATAATACACGGTGTATTTTTCTTTGCCTGTTCAAATAAGTCTCTTACTCTTGATGCACCAACTCCGACAAACATCTCGACAAAGTCGGAACCGCTTATGCTAAAGAAAGGTACATCTGCTTCTCCCGAAACTGCCTTTGCCAGCAATGTTTTACCTGTCCCCGGAGGTCCTATAAGCAAAACGCCTTTTGGAATTCTGGCTCCAAGTTCCACAAACTTTTTCGGTTGCTTTAAGAACTCTACAATTTCACGCAATTCATTCTTCTCTTCGTCAGCACCTGCAACATCTTCGAATGTTACCTTCTTTTTAACTTCTGTCGAAAGTTTTGCACGGCTTTTACCGAACGACATGACACGATTTCCGCCACCGCCCCCCTGTGACTGCTGGATAATGAAAAACCAGAACAAAATAAATACAACTATTATTAATAGTGTAGGCAAAAAGTTAAATAGCAAACTCCAGATAGAAGCATCTTCCTTAACAACCTTCCAGTCAATTTTCTGATCTGTTTCTACTGCTTTTGTAAACAAAGTTGAGAATGAACTTATATCCGGAACATTGATTACATAATCGTTTTTAAGATCAAGATTCGGATTGGTTCTGAATACAACTCTGGCCGTCGTTCCAAGCAGCTCAACACTTTTTACGTTGCCATCCTGAATTTGGTTAATTAATTCGGAATATTTTAATTCCTGCTTGTTTTCACCGCTGGTGAACATAGTAAGCGTAATAGCAATTATTATAACAAGCAAAACATAAAAGCCAAGTCGATTGAATCGTTTCAATTAAAAACCCTCCTAACGCTGAAATTAAAGTATCTCTTATACTTTAAATACGTAAATATAATATTAACATATTAGAACCAATAAATCTATAGTTGCAGAACCTGTTATTTCGATAATTTACGATAAATAAAGTGGTGGTTTGAGGACGCAAACTTCAGGAAAATTTCTGTACTTTCCTGCATAATCCAACCCATATCCAACAACAAACTTATCAGGTATCTCAATCCCTTTGTACTCAATGTCGATATCAACCTTCCTGCGGGAAGGCTTATCAAGTGCAGTACATATCTTAACACTCAGCGGATCTCTCGTGTTTAAAAGTTCTTCAAGATATTTTAATGTCAACCCTGTGTCAACAAGGTCTTCAACGATTAACACATGTTTGCCTGTTACATTAATATCAACATCTTTCATTATTCTAACAACTCCTGAGGACTTCGTCGACTCCCCATAACTTGAAACAGATATAAAATCAAGTTCTATGGGTATTGTCAATTCACGCATAAGATCGGATAAAAAGACAAATCCACCCTTTAGTACGCCAATCAGCACAAGATCTTTGTTTTCATAATCTTTTGATATGCGCTTCCCAAGCCTGACAACCATATTTCGTAATTCATCCTTCGATACCAATACTTCTTCGATAACTTCTCTCATCATTTACCTCGCATTTTACTTTGAAAAGTATTATTCCTTACAATATTCAAGTCTGAGTATTCTCTTCGTTTTCACATCAACTATAAAATTATCGCTTACTTTATGACCGATAATCCAGAGTATTTCATTGCCTACAGCCGCCAAAGGAATTTCGTCTCGCTTTTCCCTTGCAATTTTCTTGTCAATGAAATACTCCTTAAGTTTTTTTGTTCCGGTTGATTTAAGTGGTTTAAATAAATCGCCGTCTCTTCTGTTTCTAATGAATATCTCACCTTTTATTTTATCATAATCAAAATATTGAACCAAATCTTCATATTTTATTGAGTTGAATTTTTCAATGTCACCGGGGTTTTCAACAACATCGGCAATAATCGATGTTTTAAGCTCATCAATTAACGTTCTACCCGAAATTTCTGCTTTGTATCTAAATAAATTCATTTCACCTGAATCACTTTCAATGTAAAGTTTTAGGCTATTATAATCTTTAAGTGCCCTTATGCCTCTTGGCAGCTGAATTACAGAGCCCGAAGCACCCAACATAACCAAATTTGAAATACTCTCAATATGAACTGTTTCGATATCTTTAAGATTCCCGATTAAATCGTTTAATGCGCATCTTATTACTCTTCTTAAAACAGATATATGGAAATCTGTCAGTTTAGGAATATCAATCCTGACTTCGTCGGCAGAATTTGTCAACAGACATTCGTTATAAGATTTTTCTGCTGCAATATCAAGAAATTGTGAGTCGTCTCTAATCAGGGCACTCATCTTATTTATTCCGGCTACAATGTCCGTCTCAAGAAGTTCATTCATATAAGGAATAAGTTTCAATCTTACTCGGTTTCTCGTGTATATATCGGTAAGATTTGAACTGTCGATCCTTGGATTGAGATTATTTGCGTCGCAATAGTCCTCAATTTCGTCTCTTCCAATATTTAAAAAAGGTCTTATGATTTTCCCGCGTATAAAATCCATACCCTTTAATCCGTCCAGTCCTGTACCCCTTACAATATGCATAATTATAGTTTCAGCCTGATCGTTTAAATTATGTGCGACTGCAATTTTTGACGCACCGATATCGTTTGATAATTTTTCAAATTCCCTGTACCTTAAAAGTCTTCCGGCTTCCTCGGATGAAACCTTTTTTCTTTTTGCAATTTCAGAGACATCAGAATTAACCGAAGTATATTCAATACCCAGTTTATCGCAAAATGACCCGGTGAAGCTTTCGTCGCCATCCGATTCTTTTCCTCTGATCATATGGTTGATATGGATTGCAGACAGTTCAATTTTTAATTTTTCTTTTAATGAAAAAAGGACGTGTAAAAGACATATTGAGTCAGGTCCGCCCGAAACTCCCACCAATACCTTTTCGCCCTCGCTTATCAAATGATGTTTTATGATATTTTCGTAAACTCTATCTGACACGTTCAATTTTATTACTCTCAATCTGCTGTTCTTTTTTTGCTAGATTTGCAAACTTGGTGAATTGTCCAAGCCAAGCCAATTCAACAACTCCGGTTGGTCCGTTTCTGTGTTTTGCAATTATAATCTCAGCTTTATTTTTACTGTCTGAATCCTGATTATAATAATCATCCCTGTAAATAAACATTACGAGATCGGCATCCTGCTCTATTGCACCGGATTCTCTTAAGTCACTTAGCATTGGCCTGTGGTCGCTTCGTGATTCAGGTGCACGGCTGAGCTGAGAAACTGTGATTACCGGGACATTGATTTCTTTCGCAAGAATTTTCAAAGACCTCGAAATTTCTGAAATTTCCTGTTGCCTGTTTTCACTTCTGCCTTTTCCCTGCATCAACTGAAGATAGTCAATAATGACAAGGCCAAGATCTTTCTTTAACTTGAGGTTCCTACATTTTGCCCTTATCTCCATAATAGATGAAGTAGCCGAATCGTCAATATATATCGGCGAATCTGAGAGCGGTCCCGTTGAGGCAGCTATCTTGCACCAGTCTTCATCTTCAAGTTTTCCGGTTCTAAGCTTCTGGCTGTCGACCATTGCTTCGCCGCATAAAATTCTGTTTACAACTTGCTCCTTAGACATTTCCAAACTAAAAATCGCAACCGTTTTTGAAGTATTTACAGCAACATGCTGCGCAACATTAAGTGCAAAAGCAGTTTTACCCATTGACGGACGTCCCGCAACCAAGATTAAATCCGAGTTTTGAAAACCTGCCGTCATATTGTCAAGATCTATGAAACCTGTTGGAATTCCTGTGATGTTTCCTTTGTTGTTATATAATTCTTCGAGCTTGTCATACGCATCAACTAATATGTCTTTTATATGCAGAAATCCCTTTGAATTTCGCTTCTGCATGATATCAAAAATGCTCTTCTCAGCGCGATCAAGAACAAGAGATGCTTCGTCTGCGGCTTCATACCCCATATTTACAATTTCGGAAGATGCCCTGATAAGATTTCTAAGCAAAGATTTCTCCTCGACGATTTTGGCATAATGCTTTACATTAGCTGTTGTCGGAACTGATGTTGCAATTTTTGTGAGGTATTCGATTCCACCGACTCCATCTAATGTTCCTCTGCTCTTTAATTGCTCCGAAACCGTAATAAGATCGATCGGACTGTTCCTGTTAAAAAGGTCTGTAATGGCCTCAAATATTTCTCTGTTGCTCTCTTTGTAAAAGTCAGCAGGTTTAATGATTTCCAAAACCACCGGAAGTGCATCTTTATCAAGCAGAAGCGAACCAATTATTGATTGCTCTGCTTCGGTATTTTGAGGTGGTATCCTGCCAATTGCACCAATATCCATAACTTTAGCTCTCCCTGAACTATATTTTATTCCTCTTCACCCATAATTTTAACTTTAAGAGATGCAACAACTGTCGGGTATAACTTTATTTCAACATTGAAATCGCCCGTCTCCTTAATTGTTTCGGACAATGCAATCTTCTTTTTATCAATATCTAAATCATACTTCGTTTTCAATTGGTTCGCAATATCCTTGCTGGTAATCGAGCCAAAAAGCTTGCCGTTATCTCCGGACTTTGCCTTTAGAATAACGGTAACTTTGGATATTTTGTCAGACAGCGCCTTGGCGGCAGCAAGTTCCTTATCCTTCTTAATCCTTATTGATTCTTTTTTCGTGTTCATGATATTTATATTTGAAGGATTTACTTCAACAGCCAACCCCTTTGGAATCAAGAAATTTCTTGCATAACCGTCACTGACGTTAACCATGCTTTCCTTGGTGCCTAAGCTTTTTACATCCTGTTTTAAAATCACTTTCATATGACCCTCCGAAACTACTGTTTTTCTGTATCATTTAATTCCTTCACATACTCAATTATAGCATATTTCAATTTCTCTTTTGCGTCTTCGACAGAAATTCCCTGCAATTGTGCACCTGCTACAGAAATGTGACCTCCTCCGCCCAAACGCTCCAAAACCACTTGAACGTTGATGTCTCCCAATGACCTTCCGCTTATATAAACCTCATTGTTCGAATAACTCAGGACAAAAGCCGCCATTAGGCCTTTTAGACTCAAAAGCTGATCTGCTGCCTGTGCCGCAATCAATTGAGAATTCTTCATGTTTTTTGGACAAACCGAAATTGCGATAGTATCCTCAATTATCTCCGCATTTTTTACCACATCGGAAATACTTATATAAGTTGATAAATCATTTTGGAACAATTGCTTTACAGCAACAGTCTCAACGCCTTGTTCTCTCAGATAAGATGCAGCCTCAAATGTTCTTACACCCGTTTTGAATGTGAAATTCTTTGTGTCGACCACTATGCCGGCGTAAAGAGATTCCGCTTCAATCGGAGTTAATTTAATATTGTCGCCCACATATTGAAGCATTTCCGTCACCAACTCAGATGCTGAGGATGCATACGTTTCCTGATAGGCAATAACTGCATCCTGAATGAAATCCGCACCTTTTCTGTGGTGATCGATAACGACAATCTGGTTGCTGTATTTTAAAAGTTCAGGGTTTTCCGTGAAGTTTGGTCTGTAGGTGTCAACAACAATCAGAAGCGTCTTTTCGTTAATTATGTCCATCGCCTCGCTATTGCCAATAAACAGACCGTTGTATTCAGGATTTTCCTGTATTTTCGAAATCAAACTATCTATAGTCGGATTGGAATTATTCAAAACAATATAGGCGTTTTTATCTCTGCTTTTCACAATTCTGTATAATCCCATTGATGAGCCCAGACAGTCTATGTCGCCGTTTTCATGACCCATTATCAATACTTCCCTTGACTGGTCGATTAATTCACGCAATGCCTGAGATATAACCCTGGCTTTAACTCTCGTTCTTTTTTCAATTTCTCTTGTTCTTCCACCAAAAAAATCGAATTTTGTATTGTCCTTTACAACAACCTGATCTCCGCCTCTTCCAAGTGCAATATCAATTGCCGCATTTGCATAGCGGAAATTCTCCGAAATAGTTTCTCCATTTTGTCCAAATCCGATACTTAAAGTAACAGGTATTTTATTTCCTATGCTAATTTCTTTTATACTGTCCAATATTTCAAATTTCTTGTCCTCAAATTCTTTCATGTACCTTGTTTCGAAGACAAAAATATATCTGTCTCTTTCAAATTTCTTTATTATCCCATTCGTAAAACTTATCCACTGTGCGACTTTTTTCTCTATTTCTGCATTCATCTGAGGGCGGTTTGAGTCCTCCACACTTTGCATAAGCTCATCATAATTATCAATAATAATTACCGCAACCGATATCTTTTCATCTTCATATTTTTTTCTGATTTCAATAAGCTCTGTGTTATCGATAAAGTAAAGAAGCAAAATATATTCATTGACACTTTTCTTCTCGTCAAGCCTTATAAGATTTTTTAGGATACTGTAATGTCTGCCGTTTATCATTATATCTTTGAAGGTCTCAGATGAATCTTCCATTATATTTTCGAATTTAAGATCCTTTATCAATGACCCTATTGTTTTTTCAAGCATATCTTTGCCGGCGAATATTTTTCTCATTGATGAGTTGTACCAGATTATAGTTCCATCCAGTTGGATTAATACTAAAGGCATTGGGAAATTGAGCAAGGTATCCTTTGTTGCTGAATCTATATTCAGCGTCAGGTTTTCAATATATTTTGTAATTTCCTTCTGCCTTTTATGACTCGTCCTATAATTAAAATAGATTAAAAAGGCCAGCACAATATAAAGCGGAATCGCAATAAACCATTTATCCATGGCAATTATTGAAATTAATAGAAATATTATAAACAAATACAAGTTGACTCTCGGCGAAAAAATACCAAGGAATTTTTTATTATCCAATATACCCTCCATTTCATTCCGTAGTTACATACATCGGGTAAGACCCAAGAAATCTATAGAAAGAAGTTTTCCTCTGTATCATCGTAAGTGCGTCTCTGATATTGTCATCCTCGATATGTCCTTCGATATCAACAAAAAATATGTATCTTCCAAGCTGATTTTTAGCAGGTCTTGATTCAATTTTTGTCATATTTATATCCCAAAGATTAAAAATATCAAGAATGCTGTAAAGGCTTCCCGGTTTATCTTCTGTCGAAAAAACAATTGAAGTCTTGTCGTTTCCGGTCGGTCCGGAATCATTATGGGATATAACAACAAATCTTGTCGTATTGTTAAAACCATCCTGAATACCTGCCGCAAGAATTTCAAGTCCGTAAACTTCAGCAGCTAGAGCCGCTCCGATTGCAGCACAGTTTTCTTTTGAGCTCGCAACTTCTTCTGCCGCTCCTGCGGTACTGTAAACAATTTTAATTGTTGCATCAGGGAAATTATCGTTAATATATTGTCTGCATTGACCAATTGGCTGGGGATGGGAAAGAATCATTCTGATATCCTCGGTTTTTGTACCTTTTTTAGCAAGCAGATTTTCTCTAATATCAATTGCAACCTCCGCTTTAATCAGGATATCCTCAACAGCTGCAAGCAAATCCAGAGTTGAATTTACTCCGCCCTCAAGTGAATTTTCAATAGGAGCTATAGCTTCATCGATTTCCTTGTTTTCCACAGCCATAATTAAATCGGGTATTGTTGTATATTCACAAACCTCATACTCCTTCAATCTTTCTGTGTATTTCCTTAATGCTTCTTCCGAAAACGTTCCTCTTGGTCCTAAAAATCCTATTTTCATAATATCTACCCCATTTTTACAAAAACAGCCCATAGATGTTCTCTACAGGCTGTTGTAATTTTATCTACTCTGTTGTGTAAGGCAATAACGCAATATGTCTGGCTCTCTTGATTGCAATTGTCAATTGGCGCTGATGTTTGGCACAGTTACCTGATATTCTTCTGGGAAGAATCTTCCCTCTTTCGGAAGTGTATTTTCTTATTTTTGCAACTTCCTTGTAATCAATATCGCTGACTTTATCTATGCAGAAAGAGCATACCTTCTTTTTAGCTCTTTTCATTCTCATTCCGCCCCTGCCTTCGCCTTTATCATACGAATCCCTGGAATTTCTGTCTCTTTTTGCTCCCGGCATTGTTCAAAACGCCTCCTTTCATATTCAAGTATAATTATATACTTTTAATCATTTTTTGTTTTCAAAACGGTAATTGGTCGTCCTCTTCGATTGGATAAAATCCATCTGTCTGCCCGGAATCAGAAACTGTTTTCTGCGGCTTTGCCGGAGTACCTTCTCCCTTTTTGCTGTCTGCAAAATATGCTTCTTCTGCAACCACTTCGGTAACATAATGCTTTTTACCCTCGGTGTCGTCCCATGTACGTGTTTGAATTCTTCCTACAACGGCAACCTGGCGTCCTTTTTGAAAGTACTTTCCGCAGAATTCAGCAAGCTTGCTCCACGCAACAATTGTAATAAAATCAGCCTGTCTTTCTTCTCCTGCTTTCGAAAATCTCCTGTCAATCGCAAGCGTAAAATTACATATTGCTGTATTGTTTGTGCTTGTGTATCTTAGTTCGGGATCTTTTGTAAGTCTTCCCATTAAAATTGCTTTATTCATAAAATCACCTAATTATCTTTCCTTATAATCATATATTTGATTATCCCGTCAGTTATCTTATAGATTCTTTCCAACTCACGAGGAAATTCTGACTCTGCGCTAAAATTTGACATGACATAAAAACCTTCGTTAAGGTCATTAACGGGGTATGCAAGCTTTCGCTTTCCCCATTCATCAATACTTTCAAGCTCTGCAGATTTTTCAAGTAGATTTTTGATTTTTTCAATAAGAGCCTTTATGCCATCTTCTTCAAGCGAACTATCTATGATGAAAATTGACTCATACTTGTTTAACATTTGATTACACCTCCCCTCGGACTAAACGGCCCTATCTTCTGATAATAGAGCAAGGATTCTTGAAGTGCCATTTTATCACAACGCAATAATATTTACAAGGCCATTTTTGACAGCCATTTTTGACCTCCTTCTCCTTGACATTTCCCTATTATAAATGTAAATTAAAATAATAGAACCGGCAACTTACTGAAGGGAATGAATACAAATGATTATTGTAATGAAACCAAACTCTCAGGAAGAGGAGATTAAGCAGATCTCTAATGTCTTGGAATCGCTTGGTTTAGGAGTTCATATTTCACAGGGTACAGAGAGAACCATAATCGGAGTCATAGGTGATAAGAGGGTTTTAAACGATGTCCCGCTCGAACTTATGCCGGGCGTCGAGAAACTTGTTCCGATTGTTGAATCATATAAACTGGCGGGGAAAACCTTCAGACCGGAGCCGACTATTGTCAATGTGGATGGAGTTTTGATAGGCGGCAGGAGTCTGTTAATGATAGCAGGTCCCTGTGCTGTTGAGAGTGAAGATCAGATTCTTCAGGCTGCCCGTGCGGTCAAGAAATCCGGTGCGCAGATACTAAGAGGCGGCACATACAAACCAAGAACTTCACCTTATGCTTTTCAGGGTCTTGAAGAAGAGGGCTTGAAATTATTGAAGAACGCACAGGATGCTACCGGATTAAAAATAATTACCGAGGTAACAAGTGAAAAAGCAGTTGAAACTGCCGATAAATATGTTGACATGTTCCAAATCGGTGCAAGGAATGTTCAAAACTTTCAGCTTCTTCGGGAAGTGGGCCGTTCAAAAAAACCCGTTCTCTTTAAACGCGGTACAGCAACCACGATAGATGAATGGTTGAATGCCGCAGAATATATCATGAGCGAAGGTAATTATGATGTTGTGCTATGCGAAAGAGGCATCAGGACTTTTGAAACCGCAACAAGGAATACGCTTGACATAAGCTCTGTTCCGGTTGTTAAACATTTAAGTCACCTTCCTATAATAATTGATCCAAGCCACGCTGCCGGTAAATCAATATATGTCCCATCACTCTCAAAGGCTGCGATTGCGGCTAGTGCAGATGGATTAATCGTAGAAGTTCATCCGGACCCTATGAATGCACTCTCAGATGCAGCCCAGCAATTAACACCCGAAATATTTGATGAATTGTGTAAAGATATCAGCAAAATTGCAGAAATAGTGGGAAGAGAGTTTAAATATGGACAATAATCGCGGTTCTCTAAAAAATTTAAAAGTAACGGTTATTGGTCTCGGTTTAATCGGGGGATCCCTGGTAAAAGCACTTTATGAACGTGTCGGAATAAGAGATATTATAGCTGTAAACCGTTCACAATCATCAATTGACCAGGCATTAAAGGATGGCTTTGTTTCTCACGGTTTCACTGATTTGAATGAATATATTTTTGATTCCGATATCATATTTATCTGCACTCCTGTCAAACCTTCGCTTAATTTCATTAGTGAATTATCCGGAAAAATAAAACCCGGCTGCATCGTTACCGATGTTTGCAGCACAAAGACTGAGATAATCAATTACGTCAATAAAATGGTTTCACCGCCTTTATTCATTGGCGGTCATCCGATGGCCGGAACTGAAAAGGCAGGGTATAAAGAAGGATTTTCGCATTTGTTTGAAAATGCATATTATATTCTTTCAAAATCATCCACAACAACAGATGATTCACTTGAAACAATGATTTCTTTATTAAAAGAAATAGGTGCAATACCGGTAATTCTGAATGCCGACGAGCATGACAAGATAACCGCTGCAATAAGCCATACCCCGCACATTATAGCTGCTTCGCTTGTCAACCTTGTACATGACCAGGACCCAACGGGTAACATTATGCAGACGCTTGCAGCAGGTGGTTTCAAGGACATAACAAGAATTGCCTCCTCCAGTCCGGAAATTTGGGAAAACATTACTCTATCCAATAAAACTCAGATTGTTGAAGCAATTTCGAAATACATTAAATTATTGGAGAAGTTTACAAGTTATATTGAGAATAATGATTCCGAAAACATACTGAAATTTTTTGATTCTGCCAGAGTTTACAGAAATTCATTCTCTCAGAGTGCCAAGGGTCTTATTAGTCCGTCATGCGATTTAATTGTTGATGTTATGGATAAACCGGGTATAATAGGAGAGATGGCAACTTTATTGGGTAAAAACGGTATAAACATTAAAAATATTAATGTTTCAAACAGCCGAGAGTTCGAGCAGGGTGTCCTTAAGGTCACTCTTGCAGATTTCGAAAGTGTAAGAACTGCATTTGACTTACTCTCTGATAAGGGTTATAAAGTATACATGAACGCTTAAGTTGCAAGATAATAAATTTATCCGTTTAGACAGTATAATTACAATTTATCATTATGGATGGGGGAATCGTAAATGTTGGTCGAACAGAGAAGTTCATTAAGAGGAGAAATTGTTGTTCCCGGTGATAAATCAATATCGCAAAGAGCTATTATGTTTGGGTCTATTGCAAAAGGGAATACTGAAATCGATGGATTGCTTTTGGGTGAGGATTGCCTGTATACTATCGAGTGTTTCAGGAAAATGCAGATTGGTATTGATATCCTTCCAAACAACAGGGTTATTGTCTGCGGAAAAGGTCTGAATGGTCTGAGCCAGCCGGCTTCAACTCTAAATACAGGCAAATCAGGAACAACTATACGACTTCTGCTTGGAATTCTCGCAGGTCAGCCTTTTACTTCAACTTTAGTAAGAGAAGAAACACTTCAGAGAAGACCGGTCGGAAATTTTATTAAACCTCTGCTTCAAATGGGTGCGAATATAACAGGTAAAGAGGATGGGAATTATTGTCCGCTCACTGTATCTCCTTCAAGACTGCATGGAATAACTTTTGAGCTGTCTCCTTATGATATGTATATTAAATCCCCATTGCTTCTTGCAGGGTTATATGCAGACGGCGAAACCAAAGTTATTGAATCGGTTAAATCCAGAGATCATTCGGAACTCATGCTAAATTCTTTTGGCGCGGACATACGGGTTGATGGCTTGAATGTCACAAGCCGAAGAGTTGAAGAACTTTATTCACAGCACATAACTATTCCGGGAGATATTTCTATCGCAGCATATTTTATCACAGCCGGTTTACTGGTTCCAAATTCGGATATAACAATCAGAAATGTTGGAATAAATCCAACCAGAACCGGAATTCTTGATATATATAAAAAAATGGGTGCCAAAATTGAAATAACAAACGAGAGAGTCGTAAGCAATGAGAGAGTTGCAGACATAAGGGCCAAGTCGTCCTCATTGAAAGCGGTGACTATAGATAGAACAGTAATACCGAGTCTTCTCGATGAAATACCTATAATAGCTGTCGCTGCGACTTATGCGAAGGGCACAACAACCATTGAAGGTCTTAGCGGATACAAAATAAAGGAAACAAACAGAATTAAGTCGCTTGTTGCCGAGCTGTTAAAGATGGGTGCAAAAGTTCGTGAAACCGAAGACGGCATGGTAATTGAGGGCGGAAAATCGTTAAAAGGAACAATCATTGAAACATACGGTGATTACTCGATTGCAATGTCAATGTCTATTGCCGGATTGATAGCGGAAGGCGAAACAATGATCAGAAAATCGCAAATCCTCGATCTCGCATATCCGGAATTTCAAACCGTACTGAATAAATTATAAAATCAGACGTATCAGCACTTTATTCATGGATGTGGCAGAACCGCCTGCTCTTCTGATTTTACTTATTTCCCGAATTTTTCTTTCATTCTGTAACCCAAAACCATAAGACTGTCGCTTAAATGCACATTTTCAATTACTGCTTCGTACGGTAATTGCAAATCCATTGGAGAGAAGTTCCAAAGTCCCTTTACACCGAGCTTTGCAGCCATTTCAGCAACGACAGGTGTTTGCTCGTATGGGACAGAAATCATAGCTATATCAACTTTCGTTTTTTTAATGAAATCACTCATTTTATCGAGGTCCATTATTTCAACTCCATTAATCTTTGTACCTATCAGCTCGGGATTTATATCAAATATTCCAACCAGATTGTAACCCCTTTTTTCAAAATTACCGTAATTCGCAAGAGCTTGTCCCATATGGCCTGCTCCGATTAAAATTGTCTGGTATTTATTGTTTATTCCTAATATGTTCCCGATTTCGTTATAAAGCATTTCAACATTATAACCATAACCTTGCTGACCAAAACCGCCAAAGCAGTTTAAATCCTGTCTGATTTGTGAAGCGGTTATACCCATCCGATTGCTTAATTCTTTTGAAGATATACGGGTAATATCCAGCAGCAACAAATCCGAAAGATATCTGTAATATCTCGGTAAACGCCTGATTACAGCCATTGAAACTTTCTTTTTAGAGGAGATGTTTTCCACTTTAATAAAGCCTCCACAAGTTAATTTATTTGGTATTATGCCGTATTATATAGAAATTATAGCACCTTTGTTATTTTATTGTCAAAATTCTCACCGCGGGCTTTTGAAATCGGTTTTACCCTGAAACCGTAATAACCCGCCAAATAGCCAATCATTGCAATTGCCGGAACAACAAGGGATGCCAGGAAATATCCGACAGGCATTTCGTTAAGAGATTTGTATATTGGATATAATGGCGCCATAAAGGTATTTAAGACCAGTTGCTTTATATCATTGAGTCCCTGATTATTAAGAGTAATGAAGGGATAAATTAATTCAAGCAAAATCACCGGAGAAAACCCAATAAACCCCAGCACTAATCCTTTTAAAGGGTAGCACGGTACCGTGCTGTGCGATTTTTTTTCCTTAATAGCCAATCTTTTATTATCAGAATAAATAATTAGAACCAGAATAACCAGCATGATTGCAGAGTAAATTGCAAAAATTATGTTTTTCTCCTGGAAGGATTTGAATATTGCGGCAAAGAATATTATATACACTCCCACAACTTTTGCATATCCGATTAAAACCTTAAGAGCTCCGTTTATGTAGTTTTTCATTAAAAAATCCCCTTTTGCTGCTTTCATTTTAATGCTATTTTCGTTTGTCGTAAACGTATACACTTCCCTTAATCGCCTTTGCTTTTTTCTTTAATTCAGCTGCTAATTCCGAGACCTGAATATGGCTTAAAATATTTCTCTTTTCATTTGATACCACTGCAAGAGAAATTGACATAATCGGATATTTTATTTTCTCACCCATCCTATTTTCCGTAAATATGTATCCGTTATCCCTGTCTTCATTAGAGTAAAGATTTACTATTTTTTTATCAAAATCACTCACTATCGCTTTGCAGATTTGTTCTGATTTATCAGCTGTGGTAATAATTATAAAATCATCTCCGCCGACATGTCCGACAAAATCGTTTGCACCGCCAAAAGTATTCACGTCATCAGATATTATATCCGCTGTAAGCTTAATTGCGGTATCTCCGTTTGCATATCCGTAAACATCGTTGAAAGCTTTGAAATTATCAAGATCCGCATATATAACATTAAATTTTAATTTCTTGGCGATTTTCTGATTTATTTCTGATTGAATTTCAATATTTCCATGAAGTCCGGTAAGTGGATTTGCGCTCCTATTTCTGTCTATTCTTCTTAATGTGTTTCTAACCCTTCCCAGCAATTCCCTGGGATTGAACGGTTTAATAATGTAGTCGTCCGCACCCAGCTCAAGACCTGATAATTTATCATCGTCATTATCCTGCGCAGTTAGAATTATTATCGGCATAAGGTTATTACTATCATCATCCCTTAATATTTTGCAGACCTCAAAGCCGTCTATCCCTGGCATCACAACATCAAGCAAAACCAAATCGGGTTTTTCCTCCCTGACTTTTTGAATCCCGTCATAGCCATCTGATGCCGAAAAAACATCATATCCCGCTTCAGTTAAAATATCTGAAATTATTTTAACCATCAACTCGGTATCATCGATTATTAATATTTTTTTATTAAACATTTTTTTACCTCACATTTATTGATGCTAATTTTTGGGTAAAACACACTCATTCAATTCCTTTTTCTTTCATTTCATTTAGTATATCATCAAAATTCTCTATTAATTCCAAAAACACCTTTGTGATTCTTGAATCGAATTGAGTACCCATACCGCTTTTTAACTGACTTTTCGCCTGTTCAATCTCAAGTTTTTCTCTGTAGCGCCTGGTTGTCGTCATTGCATCAAATGCATCGACTACCGAAAGAATTCTTGACAATAAAGGAATATCATCTCCCGAAATGCCTTCGGGATAGCCTTTACCATCAATTCTTTCGTGATGGTACTTTACAATCGGCACAACATCTTTAAACATAAGCATCGCAGAAAGAATGTTTGAACCTTTAAGGGTATGCTTTTTTATTTCCTCAAATTCATCGTTTGTCAGTGTGTCTGTTTTGAAAAGTATGTCATCAATAGTACCTATCTTCCCAAGGTCATGGAATATCCCTGCGATTCTTAGGTTTTCAATTTCCTGGTCGCTTAGCTTTAATGCCTCACCAACTTTTTTCGCATAAAATGACACTCTGTCGGAATGTCCTCTTGTATACGTATCTTTTGCGTCAACCGACAGGCGCAATGCTTCGATAATTTCCAGATACCTGTTCTGTAATTCTTCATATGCATTATTTAAACCTTCATTAAGAACATTGATTGTTCGAATCTGTGAAATAGACTTTATTCCCGATTCGATAAGCAATATCAGCTGATCGAATTTATTACTCTTTTCACAATATCCCTGAATATCAAGAGTTTTAATTGTCTCGAGTGGCGGCGCAATATCCTTGTATCCGGTAAGAAGCAATATATAAATGCCGGTATTAAACTTTCTTACATCTTTAACGAATATATCTCCCCTTGTTCTTCCCATAAGGTAGTCAAGAATCAATATGTCAAAGTGTTCGTTCTTTATTGCTTCCAGGGCTTCTTCCGGATCAGTAAACCCCGCAAAATCATAATCACATCTCTTTAATATTACCGATAGCGAATCAATTATGCCAATCTCATCATCCAACCCAATAATTTTATACTTTTTAAGTTCCTCTTGTTCTTGTTTTCTCATTTGATTACCCCCATATCGGTGCGATATACTGATTAACTGCTACTATATTTACTGGTTTGTCTAATCTGCATTTGCTGGTATATTTACTGTTACATTACGCTAAGATATTGTATTGTGTTCATTAATGTCCTATCGGGATTCAAGTGAGCTCATCAACATTAATACTGTCTATGTTAACCGGAACTGAAACAATGAATGTTGTTCCTTTTCCTTCTTCAGATTCAAAGAACATATTACCTTTAAATCGTGCCTTAATATTGGCATACGAGATAAATAATCCAAGACCTGTGCCCTGTTTGCCTTTCGTGGTAATCATTTCTTTAAACAATTTATCCTTAACTTCTTTTGCTATGCCGGACCCATAATCTTTAATAATAAACTCTATGCGATTCTCCTTTTTCTGTATAATAAAATCGATTTCACATCCAGTCTCTTCATAAGATTGAATTGCATTTGTAATAAGATTGTTAAGTATTTGAATAAGACCGCTGACATCTCCTTTAATTTTTGTATTTCTGTCAACCTTGCAATTGATTTTCATAGTACAGCAATTGCGTTTTAATTCACTGTTCATAAGAATATCAACCTTACTTATCAATTCATCGACAGTAAAATCAGGATCTACAAGACTAGTATGTTGAACGGTCTGATCCTTAACAACTGTAATAATTTCGGACATGTATGAACAATAAGGTCCCATTTTATCAAGCCACTCGACCATATCTTTTGCAATTTCACGATGGTCTGTATCTGATACGCTTTTATCACCTATGGAGCTGACATATTCTTTAACCAGATCCTTTAAACCTTCAATTGCTCCTGCAATTGACATTATCGGTGTTCTCAGATTATGGGCAATTCCTCCGACAAGTTGACCCAATGAAGCCAGACGCTCTTGCTCGACTAATATCGATTGGTTCTCTTCAACCTCTAACATGTGGTCTTTTTCTCGTTTTTGGATTTTATTGAATGCAATAATTAGGTCTCCGATTTCATCGTTTGAGGTCACAACGAGTTTTTTATCAAGATCAACCGACTCACCTTCAGCTATTTCGTCAAGACTTTCTGCTATAAGTGATATTTCATTGCTAAGTGTTTTTGAGAAGAAATAGAGAACAATAACTCCCAGTGCTAACATAGATGCCAAAGCCACCAAAAAGAAAGCTATAGTCCTGTCTGATGTATTTTCGAATCTAACACCTGCAAAATATGGTTGTCCGTCTACTTTTACATCTCTTACAACACCCTGAACATCTGTTGCATCACCATATATTCTGTCCCCCTGAGTTGGGTTTTTTGCAAAATATTTAAAATAAGCTCCGGGTTTGAAACCGTCTGATGTAGTCATGCTTCCATCCTTTTTTAAAACTGTAAAAAAACCAATTTTTGCGTCGGAAACCTTGATGTTCCTCAATACAGAATATAATTCCTCTATATTTTTAAATTCCGTTTTATCTTTAAACTCTGTTGCCATTTGAATTTTACATATCTCGTAAACCAAATTGCCCTTTTCTTCCATAAGTCTTGATAGACCGAGCATTGAGGTGAAAAGTATAGCTACAACCAAAAGAGGCAATATCTGAAGAAATATTTTTTTGCTTAAATTTATCCTGATTCCTTGCAATCCCTGACCGTTATAGGTTCTTAAAAGAATTTCCGTAAATACTCGTTTGGAAAATATATATGATAAAACGCCAACTACAGCAAACAATGAAAATGCAACAGTAAATATCTTCATAAAAACTATCATTGGCGCTTTTGTAAATGTCATTACAAGAGCACCCGCAATAATAACAACCAAACTAACGAATAGAATTTGTATAATGAAAATAACATGCGGTATATTGATGCATTTTGTCCTTATTTTATCTATCTTTTCGAAATCATTTTTTTCAATTGATTCTTTCCATTTTCCAATATCTCTAAAGATTATGAGTAAAACAGTATTGCTTATTACAACTGTTGCGATTGCAATGGAAAGATATTGCAAATTGAAGCTTGCACCGACTTTCACGCTTATATCAAGAAAATTAGGAAAATAGCCCAATAACACCGGTATTATCGGATAGAATAAATATAGAACCGCTATGGTAACAACATTATAAATTAAGATAATACTGATCTTGCTATGATTCAATATGAAATCTTTAATCATCCTTCTCTTGTTTCTCATATTACAATCCTCCTTTAATTCTTTTTATATATAATCTGCTTCTCTCATATGATTAATTACTTTTAACAAATAATTGCTTTCAATCTTTGGCCATTCAAAACCGCTTTCTTTAAGAAATGTATTTGATATGTCGGATTTAATGGTCAGATGTGCACCGCTTGGTATTGAATCATTTGAAATAATATTATTTACCAGCCCTGTCATCTGAACTCTTCTGTCTTTCTTCTTTGAAATCGTCTTTAAAAATTCATTAAATGAATTTGCATCTACAATATCAATTTTCATGCCAAACTCATTAAGTATTTTCACAACATTTCGCATTGAAATCATATTATTATTATATATATGAAAAATTCTTTGCTTCATATCCTCTTTTTGAATTATTTCAATTATTGCTTTGCTGCACTCATCAACCGGTGTGAATTCAATTTTTCTGTCAACAGTATTATCGTCGATTTTCTGTAACTCTATTATTGATTTCAGAACGTTATAGAAATTGTTTTCATTGATATTCTGTTGGAATTTTCCGTCAGAATATCTGCCCGTGAGGTTTCCAACCCTTATTACGACTGCATCAAGTCCTGATTTTATTGCTTTGCATATTTGGTTTTCAGCTTCAAGCTTACTTCTAACATATACATTTGATTCGTTTTTTGCAAATTCATATGTCATTGGTCTGTTTATAAAAATTTCCTTGATGACGCTTATAGTAGACACATGAATGAGCCTTATTGAAAATCGCTTGCAGAAATCTATTACTTCGTTTGTACCGTCAATATTTATCCTTTCAAACTCGGCATAATCTCCATAATGTTTTACAACGGCCGCCGTATGTATCATTGTATCTATATTTTTACCGGTTTCTGCATATTTTTCGTCACTCAATCCAAGATTTTCCTCTGTGATGTCTCCGCAAATTACAAATATCCTCTTATTCAGCAACTCGATATAATTATTCCCAAAATAGAATTTCAGTGTTTTCAAAAATCTTTTTTTAGCAATCGACAGACTTTCGCCTCTTACGAGACAATAAACTTTTGTTTCAGAGTCTACCAGCAGTTTGTCAAGCAAATGCATTCCCAGGAAACCGGTTGCACCTGTGAGGAAAACATTCTTCGGTTTTTTTTCGTAAAAATTCGAACTATCCCAAACAAAGCTTTCATCGACTCCCATAGTATCATCATATTTCAGACTATTTTGTTCTTTTTTGCTTGTGTGTATTACTTCACCCTTGATTTTCTTGGATAACGTTTTCAATGTCTTGTATCTGTAAAAGTCC
Organism: Clostridia bacterium; assembly: GCA_041662985.1. Taxonomy (GTDB): domain Bacteria; phylum Bacillota; class Clostridia; order Acetivibrionales; family JBAZRJ01; genus JBAZRJ01. The sequence continues at coordinate 9,304 of JBAZRJ010000012.1, read as the reverse complement.
TGCATGTTTATATCCCAGCCGTACTGATAAGCGCCTGCAATTACTCTCATAGCTGATAGCGAGTCGCCGCCCAGTTCAAAAAATCCGTCATTTCTTCCGACACGCTCAACTCCGATAACTTCCTCGAAAAGCTTAGAAAGTTTTTTCTCGATTTCATTTGCCGGTGTTTCGTATTCATTACTTATATTATTATTTTTATCAGGATTTGGCAATGCTTTTCTGTCTGCTTTGCCATTTTGTGTAAGCGGTATTCTGTCAAGTCTGACAAAATATGACGGAACCATATATTCGGGCAATATTTCCAGAAGATTTTCCCTGATTTCTTTAGGCGGGATATCATCGTCCGATGAATAATACAAACATAGATATTTTTGTCCTTTGGAATCCTGTTTGTCAACAACAACAACTTCTCTGACATGAAATCTATTAAGAAAACTATTTTCGATTTCTCCGAGTTCTATTCTGTACCCTCTTATTTTAACCTGAGAATCGACTCTTCCTAAAAATTCAACACATCCTTCAGACAGCCATCTTCCCATGTCTCCGGTCCGGTATAAAATATCTCCTTCAACAAACGGGTTTGCTATAAATTTTGATTCTGTCAATTCCTTATTATTCAGATATCCCCTTGAAATTCCGTCTCCGCCAACATAAATCTCTCCCGGGATTCCAATCGGCTGAAGATTTTTACATTTGTCCAGTATGAATACCGATGAATTGCTTATAGGCTTGCCAATCGGTATATTTTCCTTGTAATCCCTGATGATTTTATGGCACAAAGAAAAGGTTGTATTTTCGGTCGGTCCGTAACCATTGATAATGTTTAACGATTTATTTTCATTTCTCACAAGGTTAATATGTTTTGGAGAAAGCACATCCCCGCCAACAAGCAAATTTTTCAGTCCCGAAAACATTTTTGGCTTCTGTTTTGAAAGTTGGTTGAACAAAGAGGAAGTAAGCCATAATGTTGATATTTTGTATTTTCTTAATGCATCGGCCAACTTTTCGGAATTTAAAATTGTGTTTTCATCGACAAGATAGAGACTTAACCCGTTCAATAAAGAGCTCCAAATTTCAAAAGTTGTTGCATCAAACACAACAGACCCAGTCAAAAGGATTCTGTCATTTTCATCAAGTTCAATAAAGTTTGTGTTTTTAACCAATCTGACGACATTTCTGTGTTCAACCATAACTCCTTTTGGAGTTCCTGTTGAGCCAGAAGTATACATGATATAGATCAAATCATGCGGAGAATTGACATTTTTCAGGTTCTCTTTATTACCTTCATATATTGTTTGATTGTCCAATTTTATTATTTCTTTTTCACTTTCAATGTGTTTTGGATTGTTATAGGATAAAATAATTTTTGCCTTGCTGTCTTTAATTAAATAATCAATTCTTTCAGACGGGTAGTCTGGGTTTATCGGCAAATAAGCTCCTCCGGCTTTTAGTGTTCCCAATATCCCAATAATCATTTCTATCGATCTTTCAGATAACACCGCTACAATTGAATCTTTTTTCACACCTTTTCCTCTTAGTATGTGCGCAAGAGAATTTGCTCTCTCATTCAATTCCTTGTAGGTCAGACTTCGGTCACTAAAAGTGACTGCAATTTTATTGGGATATTTCTCAACCTGCTCTTCAAAAAGTTTGTGAATCGTCTTATTTCTCGGATATTCCGTCGAAGTGGCTGTTGACAATTTAATCATTTTCTCTCTTTCATCACAGTCAATCATTTCAATATCACACAAGAGCTTGTCAGGGTTTTCTGTTACAGCTTTTATAACATTCAAATAATATTCTGCCATCTTTGTTATTGTTTCGTTTTTAAATAAAGATGTGGCGTATTCAAATTCAAATTCAATTGTTTTTCCTTTTTTTCTTGATTGAAGAGTAATGTCAAATTTTGATATTTTTAATCCAAGTTCTTTTATTCCGGCTTTACATCCGCAAAAATTAATTTCCGATCCTTCAGAATTCTGAAGTACGAACATTACATCGAATAACGGGTTTCTATTGCTATCCCTGGAAATCGACAAATTCTTTATTAATTCTTCAAATTGGAAATCCTGGTTTTCGAATGCCATTAATGTATTGTTTTTTACTTCCTCTAAAAATTCCAGAAACGTTTTTCCGCCATCAGGCTTACACCTTATAGGCAGTGTATTTACAAACATACCCACTACGTTTTCCAAATCGGAATGATTTCTTCCTGCAATAGGCGACCCAATAATTATATCATTCTGGGATGAATATTTTGAAAGCAAAACATAGAAATTTGCCAGCAAAATCATATACAAAGTTGTTCCTGTTTTTTCTGCAAGAACCTCAATATCATTAAATAAAGTCCTTTCAGCTTCAAATCTAAATCTGTTTCCATCAAAAACCTGAACATTTTTTCTGGTGAAATCTGTTGGCATGTTGAGAACCGGGATTTCTCCCTCATAATTCTTCATCCAGTATTCATATTGTCTGTTAACTTTATCTGAAAGAAGCATATCATTCTGCCATACCGAAAAGTCCCTGTATCTTATATTCGGCAAAGGCAAATCAATTCCGTTATAAAGTTTATTCAATTCGTTAAAAACAACCCCGTAGGTTACACCGTCCGAAATTATATGATGCATATCAATAAACAGCTTTTGATCCTTTTCTTCATTTATTAAAACTGCTCTAAATAAGGGAAGCTTATCTAATCGGAATGGTTTTGCTAACTTCTTCTCATAACTTTCTGTCTTCTCCTTTTGGATTCTATTGTTTTCAAGCCTGAATTTATATTCCTTATTTATTTTTTGCACTATTTCACCATTCACCATGTGGAATGTTGTTCTGAACATTTCATGTCGTGAAAATAGTTTATTGATAGCATTTTCTAATCTTATTGGGTCAATTCTCCCTGCAATATTTAAAACCACAGGTATATTGTAGCTTACGCTTTCTTTATCCATATTGTTTAACAGATACATTCTTTTTTGAGCATGTGAAGCAGGATAAAAATCTCGTTCTTCAACCGATGGGATTGATTCGTAAGGATTTTCAATTTCATTCATAAACAGTTTAGACATCTCTTTGATTGTGGGTGATTTAAAAATCTCACTTATACTTATTTCCTTATTGAATTCTTTCTGTATTTTAGAAACTAAAGAAATCGCCTTTAAAGAATCTCCGCCTAGTTCAAAGAAATTGTTATTTATTCCGATTCTGTTTATTTCAAGGATTTCCTTCCATATCATTAAAAGTATTTCTTCATTGCTGTTATGAGGCGCTTCAAATTCTATCCCTGCATCAATTACTCCGGATGGCTCCGGTAATAACGCTGTATCAATCTTTCCGCTGTTGTTTAAAGGCATCTTATCAAGCTGGACGAAGAACGCAGGAACCATAAAAGAAGGCAATTTTTTTAGTAAATATTGCCTAATGTCATTTGAGGAAATTTGTTTATCGGAAACATAATATCCGCATATATATTTCTCATTGTTCTTATCATCCTTTGCTACTACAATAGACTCCTTAATTGGTCCATAGCTCGACAAGTGGTTTTCAATCTCGTCTAATTCTATTCTGAATCCTCTTAATTTTATTTGGTTATCGATTCTGCCTAGAAATTCAATATCCCCATTTGGAAGCCATCTGGCAAGGTCACCGGTCCTATACATTTTCATATTATCCAGGAACGGATTATCAACAAATTTTTCATTTGTCAAATCCTCTTTATTAATATATCCCCTTGCAAGAGTATCTCCCGAAACACATAATTCACCTTCAGCTCCAATTGGAACTAAATCGCTATTTTTATCCAGTATATATATTTTCGTATTATTAATAGGTTTGCCGATAGGAACTGCATTGTCATTTTTATTTGAATATCGACTTTCCCAAATAGTTGCGCAAATCGTTGTTTCTGTAGGTCCATATGCATTTATATATTCGGTTTTTTCTCTCCAGAGATTCAGTAATTCTTTGGAAATGGATGAACCCGCTGTGACTAATTTCCTTAAAGTATTAACTCTTTCAGGTTTCAAATGTGTTAAATAAGTCGGAGGAAGAGTTGCGATAGTTATTGAATTTGTATTTAAATAGTCTTCAAATTTTGCTGTGCTTCTGATTACTTCATGTGAAGGAATATATAATGTGGCTCCCAATAATAAACTCATAAAAATTTCCCATACCGATGCATCAAAAGAACTGCTTGCAAATTGAATAATTCTGTCTTTTTCCGAAATCTTGAGTTTTTGAGAAAAAAATGTTTTTAAATTGGAAATACCTCGATGCTCTACCATTACTCCTTTAGGTTTACCTGTCGAACCCGATGTGTAAATCAAATATGCTAAATCATCAGATGAACATTTATTCAAGAGATTCTCTTTTTTTTCTGTTTCTGTATTTATTTTATCAATCAGAATCACATTTTCTTTAAATAATTCCGGATCAAATATATTGGATTGTGATAACAATATTTTTGCGCTGCTATCATCAAGCAAATATTTTTTTCTTTCAAATGGATATTCAGAATCTATTGGCAGATAGGCTCCTCCCGCTTTTAAAACAGAAAGAATTCCTATAATCATTTCAATGGAACGATCAATCATAATTGCAACTATTGAATCCGGTCCAATCCCTCTGTCTCTAAGTATCCTTGCTAGTTGGTTGGCTTTTTCATTCAGTTCTTTGTAAGTCAAACTTTCACTATTAAAAACAACTGCTGTTTTATTTGGATTCTTTTTTGCTTGTTCTTCAAACAACTCATGTATAGTTTTATCTTGGGAATAGTTTTCTTCGGTTTTATTAAATTCGATTAGAATCTCATTTTCTTCTTTTTCAGATAATAAACTAAGTTTTGCGATTTCTTTTTCGGGTGCTTTAATTGCATCCTCCAGCAAAATCATCATCTGCTCAAATAAACGTTCAATTTCTTCACTGTCAAACACATCAACAAGATAATCATAATCAATTGCATATCTGTCATCTCCGTCTCTGTTGCTTATGTGAATGGCAAGAGAACATGTTTGGCTGTGATTGAACACCCAGTCGACCGAATATTCTGATTCTGCTTTAATATGACTTGTATTTTGATAGGATATAACAACATCGTAAAGATTAGTGTTAAGTTTATTCTTTTTTCTAAAAGAATCCAATATAAGATTATATGGATACTTTTGATTTTTTAATATCTGTTTCCATTCCTTATTCACATAAGTTAAAAAATCATTGAATTTATTCTTCGGATTAACATTTAATCGAACAGGTACAGTGCTTATAAAGACTCCTGTTGTCTGCTTTTCTCTGAAATTTGATCTGTTTAAAATCGGAGTTCCCAAAACCAGGTCACCTTTCGATGTTACTCTTTCCATATAAACAGACAGAATGCTTAAAAATACTGAAAAGGGTGAACTTCCCGTGTTTTTACAAAACTCGTTAATTTTTAACGACGCTTGATTGGTTAGGGTAAATGATTTTCTTCCTGCCCCTGTCGACTTATATAACGATGAGGCCGGCTTCAAATCAATTAGTTCCGGTACTGTATCAAACTTTGAATTCCAAAATTCCTCATTTTCTTTAAAAACTGTTGATTTTTTATAATCATTCTCACTTGAAATGTAGTCCAAATAAGAAGGCATTTTCTTATAAACAAATCCCGGTTTATCAAAACTACTGTACAATTCCATTACTTTGCTTATTATCAAGTTTGATGAAGTCCATGCATCAGAAATGAGATGGTGTGTTTTAATATAAAACCCACCTTCATTATCTGATAATTTAAAAATCGTAAAATAAAATAACTCGGAATCGATTAGTTTAAAAACGGAACCATTCTTGTATTCGTCCCATTTATAAAGACCTTTTAATCCCCCTGATTTACTAAAATCCATATAATCAAAATTTTCATATTTATATTTTGAGATAAATTGACTCGGTAATCCGTTTTCTTCATTTATCTTTATACGCATTCCATCATTGTTTTGAATAACTAAATTAATGGCTCTTTCAAGTTGAACTCTATCAATAGGTTCTTTAATTCTGACTATCCCGGGAATATTTCCGAAGCCGGTGCCGGGATAAACCTTTTCCGTTTGCCAGATTGCAAGCTGGGCTTGAGTCAGGGGGTAGTTCTTCGGTAATTGAATCAACTCGCCCATAAGAAGATTTTTATATTCAATTAATCCGTCTTTGCTTGCTAAAACTCTAACTATCGGCTCCCGGTATTTTAATCCGGGAATATCTTTAGCTGCTGATAATTCTTTGCCCGCCTTTAAGTAAATATTGAAAGTATCCTTGTTTCTTTCTTCAAAAAATACTTTTGCGCTTTTAATCAGTGCATCAAGTATTTCCAATAAATCCGCGTTCCCGTTCGTCAGATGAATTCGGCATAAGTCAGATGTGCCCTTCTGGATTATTCCGTCCGGATATGACTCCGCAACTGCGTATGCGAGTACCTTTCCATGTTTTTGGATACGCCAGATTTTTCTTTCTGCAACAAGCCCTAAGTCTTTATACTTTTTCTTTATTGATTGTAAATACAAATCCGTCTTATTATATGAATAACTTTTACATTCAATCGGTTTAATTGATCTACTGCAGAATTCCAAAAACTCCTCATCGTTCTCAGGTTTTGCGCAATCAATATCTTCAGAATTATTCGACGGTAAATAATTATTGCAATCGCATTCAATACTTTCAAACATATCAATTTTGAATTTATTTTCATCATTGATTAATTTTTCGGCATCTGAATAAAAATTTAATATTCGTTCTTTGTCTGAATCCATATATGAAATATAATGTTCAAAATCAGCATTGTTAATTAGACGGTTGCATAATCCCAAATGCAGAATCGTCAATGGGTTTGTGTCTATTTTTGTATCATATTCTGAAATGATCTGGCTGCCTTGAAATGTTTTATTGTTTATTCTTGCATATGAACCAAAAGCAACCGGTTTCTCGTTTTTATATGAAACAATCCCTTTTGCAATGGATCCGTTTTCAATTATTTTTTGGAGATTAATAATATTGTTTTTTTTGAATAATTCGTTTTCTCTTTGAATGTCCCGTGCTGCTTTCTCGTCAAGGATTTTAAACCCCGGATATGTTTTACCGAATGATTCCGCAGTATCATCGTCAGAATTAATACTACTAAACGAATAGAACAGATTTGAAGGAATTTCAATTGTACATATGCCGTCAAATGAGGAAGTAATCTCAGTTTTAAAATTGAAATCAATACCGTTATTGCTGAACAATATTTCGATATTTTCCTTGGGTTTCAAATCAATACTCGTGTTTGAAAATCCCAAGCTCGGTTCTATGCCATGTCTGGAATTAAAAAACATTGTTGCTTCAATTTGTTTTTCGTCTAATCTCACTAGTACAGGAATCTCTTTTTTTGAAGCAATCTTCCTAAAAAAAATCGCTATAGAAGCCTCTTCAGAGATTCTTTTTAAACTGTCCATTCATTTCTCCCTTGAATATAATATGAACCGGTAATTTTTATATAATACCGCACAATTATATTCGCTTTTTAATATCATAGATAATTTTATCATTTATTAAAAAATCGGAGTACTAATTTTCGAAACAAAATCCGCTTAAAGGTAATTATAATACATTATTATAGATATAACAAGAAACTTATTCTGCTTTTTCGACAAATTTTTTTATCACTAAAATATCTCTTAAAAGCTATTTCATTGACTTTAATAGATATTATCGGTGATAATGGCTACACATATGTGAAACTGCGGGTTTACGCCATATTATAATAAAAGGAACTATTGTAAATTAGTCCCTTTTATTGTTAGTTTATGCTATTTTTAAACATTTATCTCAGTTTATTTCACAATTACTTTGCAGCTTGCAGTCTTTTTACCGTCAACCGTACAAACTCTAATGTAAACAGTACCTTTTGCCTTTGCCCTTATCGTACCCGTTGAACTTACGGTAGCAATTTTTGTGTTGGTCGATCTCCACGTTACTCTTTTGTTGCTAGCGTTTGATGGACTTATCGTTGCAATTAATTTATATGTTTTGCCTATTCTAAGAGTAAGGCTTGTCCTGCTCAATTTTACACTTCTGACCGGTTGCAGAACCGTAACCTTGCATACAGCTTTTTTAGCTCCGCTTACGGTTGTTGCGGTGATTGAGACTAATCCCTTTGTTCTTGCGGTTATTTTACCGGTTGAAGAGACTGTTGCAATCCTGTAATTGCTTGTTGTCCATTTGATTGCTTTGTTTGCGGCATTTACAGGTGAAACAGTCGCGGTCAGCTGAAGTGTCTGTGAAACCTTTAATGTTGCCAGAGTTTTGCTTAATTTAACACTAGTAACCGCAACAGGTGTCGGAGTCGGTGTCGGTGTTGGTGTCAATGTAGGTGTTGGTGTTGGTGTAGGTGTTGGCGCATAAACTGACAGATTTGCCTCACTTAGGATTTTTGCAGAAAGCGCATCATATCCTGCTTCATTCGGATGCAATCCGTCATAAATATATCCGGTTGTATTATTAAAGGTTGAACTGCCGGCTACATATTTATTATTGTTCGGGTCCGAAGCCCAACTGTAGAAATCAATCAATTCCATGCCCGGATAAGTGCCGCTGTTCTTTTGAGTCAACAACCATGCGTTGATATCACTTCTCATTGTAATCTGAGTTTGGTTCAATGGTGCGTCTGTTCCATTGCGAACACCAAGATTGATTATAACCGGTTTGATGTTATTGCTTTTGCAAGATTCCAGGAAAAAAGTAAAATTGCTCTCAATCATATTCACTGTTACTCCACTGGTTACAATATCATTTATTCCGCAGTTTATTATTACAAAATCAGGCTTCTTTTCCAATGTCTTGCCTGAATAGAAAGGAACCTCGGTGCCTGTGCTTGTAAGCGCAAGAACATCCCTGCTCCATCTGTTTTTTATATTGGAAGTTGTCTGTCCACCCTTCCCATGATTAAACATTGGTACGCTCAAATTGTCTTCTAAATATTTGGCAATAGTATGCCCTGAATTTGGAGCTGTCAGATTAACCACACCATTAGTATGAAGTCTGCCATGACTGAATGGGTGGCCTTCTGCAATACTGTCTCCGACAACAACCCCTGAATAAACCGTTGATAAAGACGTTAGAACAGGAATAACTAAATCCGCCTCAGCCGCTTTTGTTTTGAGCGATGCAGGGGCAGTAAAATTCGCAACACTTATAATAAGCGCCAAAGATAAAATAATTGATAAGAATTTTTTCATCGTATCTCCCTCTTTTTCGATAATATTATAAGAATAATTATACACTTTTTCTAAAACAGTGTACATTATATTAT
>JBAZRJ010000011.1:0-49818 GCA_041662985.1 Clostridia bacterium | reverse complement strand
AAACTCATCTCTATTCTCATCCTCTCAGTATATATGATTTTGAAGGGGTGACATTTTCGCTGACGAGTTATACCATGACATTATCGCTGACGAACAACATACAATTCGAGTTAAAGTTGTTAACGCGCTTTGTTTATGGTATAATTAACAAAATTATATTTTAATAACAATGATGAGAAAAGTAAACTATAAGTACCTAAAAGAGAGAAGATACTGCGGAAATGCTTTCATCCCCTTTGGGATGAAAGTTTTATTTATTTGTTAGGGGGAATTGTTTAAATATGAAGGAACAGTTGAATCGTATAAAGGAGCAAGCGAGAGGTGAATTAAACAAAACTGTATCACAAGACGAGCTTGAGAATATAAGATTAAAGTTTTTAGGGAAAAAGGGAGAACTTACATCTGTATTAAGAGGTATGGGTGCCCTCTCAAATGAGGAGAGACCTGTTATTGGACAGCTTGCAAATGACGTCAGGGAACATATTGAAAATAAAATAGAAGAAGTTAAGAAGGAACTTAACAAAAAAGAACGGATTAAAAAGATTAATGAAGAGGTTATTGATGTAACAATCCCGGGAAAAAGAAATGAAATAGGTACAAAGCACCCTTTGACTATTGTTTTGGATGAAATCAAAGAGGTTTTCATTGGTATGGGCTATCAAATAGCTGAGGGACCTGAAATAGAACTTGATTATTATAATTTTGAAGCGCTTAACCTCCCAAAAGGACATCCTGCAAGGGATACGCAGGACACTTTCTATATTACGGAAAACATTCTATTGAGAACTCAAACTTCTCCCGTTCAAATAAGAACAATGGAAAACAAAAAACCTCCTATCAGGATAATTTGTCCTGGAAGGGTATATCGCTCTGATAATGTTGATGCGACGCATTCGCCTGTTTTTAACCAGGTTGAAGGTTTGGTTGTTGATAAAGGAATTACTATGGGTGATTTAGTCGGAACTCTGCAGATGTTCGCAAAGAGCTTATTTGGAGAAAACGTTAAAATCCGGCTCAGGCCACATCATTTTCCTTTTACCGAACCGAGCGCGGAAGTTGATGCTTCGTGTTGGTCATGCGGGGGAAAAGGGTGCAGAATGTGTAAGGGAGAAGGGTGGATAGAAATTCTGGGAGCAGGAATGGTTCATCCGAAGGTACTTGAAATTTGCGGAATCGACTCTGAAGTGTACAGTGGATTCGCTTTTGGCCTTGGTGTTGAAAGAACCACAATGGGGCGTTTTAACATAGACGATTTGAGACTTTTATATGAAAACGACGTACGATTCCTGAAACAGTTTTAAAATATAATAAAGGGAGTATAAAAAAATGAAAGTTCCTATGAGCTGGTTAAGTGAGTATGTTGATATAGATATAGATTCTAAAGAGTTTGCGGATGAAATGACAATGTCGGGTTCAAAGGTTGAGGCGATAGATGTTGCAGGAAACGATATTTCGAGTGTTGTTGTCGGAAAAATCATTTCACTTGAAAAACATCCTGATGCTGACAGACTGCAGGTATCGAAGATTGATATCGGAAACGGAGAACCGATTCAGGTTGTAACGGCAGCGCAGAACGTAAGTGTCGGAGATGAAATTCCGGTTGCTCTTGTCGGTGCGCATTTGCCGAATGGATTAAATATTAAAAGAGGAAAGTTAAGGGGAGTCGAATCTTGTGGCATGATGTGTTCAATCAACGAATTAAATGTCACGACCGATGATTATCCTGATGCTTCAGAAGAAGGGATTTTTATACTTCCAAAGGGATTTCACCTCGGGATGGATGTTAAAGAAGCATTGAAAATCAAAGAAACAGTTATAGATTTTGAGATTACGTCCAACAGACCTGATTGCTTAAGTGTTACAGGAATTGCGAGAGAAGCGGCAGCTACCTTTAACAAACCCCTAAAACTTCCTGCGATCAAATTAAAAGAAGAAGGGGAACGGGCAGAAAAATACGCTTCGGTTGAGATAAAAAGTGCTGATTTATGTCCCAGGTATGCAGCAAGAATAATTACTGATGTTAAAATCGAACCATCGCCCAAATGGATGAGGGATCGTCTAAAAGCAGCGGGAATAAGACCTGTAAACAATATGGTTGATATAACAAACTATGTTATGTTGGAATTTGGACAGCCGATGCACGCATTTGATTTATCGAATCTTTCCGAAAGCAAAATTATTGTTAGAAGAGCAGCCAGCGGTGAGAAAATGGAAACTTTGGATGATCAGCCAAGGAAACTTGACTCGTCAATGCTTGTAATTGCCGATGCAAAAAGACCTGTAGCTGTTGCCGGTGTAATGGGCGGAGCAAATTCCGAAATTACAGAAAAAACTAAAATTATTCTATTTGAATCCGCCAACTTTGATGCGGTTTCTGTGAGAGCAACTGCAAATAAGATCGGCTTGAGGACAGAATCTTCCTCACGTTTCGAAAAGGGACTTGATGTTGAGGGTGTAGTGACAGCAGTTGACAGAGCTGCACAGTTAGTTGAGGCGCTAAATGCCGGAATCGTTTGCAAAGGAGTTATCGATTGCTACGTAAGAAAACAGGAAAAAAGAACAATAAAATTAGAACCGGACAAGATAAATGAATTACTTGGGACAAAAATAAGCGATTCAAAAATGATTGGTATTTTAAACAGTTTGTATATAAATGTTGACGAAAAGACAATGAGGGTAAGTATTCCAAGCTTTAGACAGGATATTGAGGTTAAAGCTGATTTAGCTGAAGAGATTGCCAGAATATACGGATACAATAAAATTGAAGCTACTCTTTTATCGGGTAAAGCAACTGCTTTGGGGGAAAAAACATATAAGCAAAAGATGAAGGATTTAATAAAGAATACGATGATCGCAAGCGGTCTGAATGAAATATTTACTTATTCTTTTGCAAGTCCGAAAGTATTTGATATGATAAGACTTCCAAAAGACAGTGATCTTAGAAATGCAATAAAGATTCAGAATCCATTGGGTGAAGATTTCAGTATAATGAGAACAACCACTATCCCAAGCATTATGGACGTCATTGCGAGAAACTATAACAGAAGAGCTGAAAAAGCCGGACTGTTCGAAATCTCTTATGTTTATATTCCGGAGAAGCTCCCTTTGGATAAACTTCCAAAGGAAAAAGAAGTTTTGACAATCGGTATGTTTGGCGAAACTGATTTTTATGACCTAAAAGGAATTATTGAGGAGCTTTTATTGCAGCTTGGCATCGAAAAGTATGATTTTGAGCCGGAAAAAGAAAATTTAACATTCCATCCCGGCAGAACTGCAAATATAATGACAAACAATGATATTGCAGGGATTTTGGGGGAGATTCATCCCGATGTTTGCGAACAGTTTGAAGGACCCGAAAGAACGTATGTTGCGATACTTGATGTTGAATTGCTGATTAAAAATTCTAACATGGATATTCAATTCAAACACCTGCCGAAATTTCCGGCGGTAACAAGGGATATTGCAATACTCGTAAAGGAAGATATAATGGTTAAGGAAATAGAAACAGAAATCAAAAAGAGAGCCGGAAGAATATTGGAAGATATAAAATTGTTTGATATATATAAAGGCAAACAAGTACCTGAAGGAATGAAAAGCGTAGCTTATTCGATAACTTTCAGAGACAATGAAAAAACATTGACTGATACTGAAGTTGACACGGCTATGAAGAAGGTTGTGGACGGCCTTAAAAATTCGTTGGATTCAGAATTAAGATAACGGGATAATGTTGTTTTAATACGGGCAAATAAATGTTATACTGACTTTATCAAAAAGATAAAAATTCACTGGAGGAATAAAATGCAAATGTTGGCACTTGATTATTCGAAGACAAATGATTTTATTGATATAGATAATCTTAAAAGCCTTGAAAATTCAGTTTTAAACGCACATGATATGCTGCATAATAAAACCGGTGAAGGGTCTGGCTGTCTTGGCTGGGTCGACCTTCCAATGAATTTCGACAGATCAGAATTCGAAAAAATTAAACGTTCAGCAAACAAAATTAAATCCAATTCAGATGTTTTTATTGTCATCGGCGTGGGAGGCTCATTTTTAGGAGCAAGAGCGGCAATTGAAATGCTTTCGCATTCTTTTCATAACACTTTGCCGAAATCAAAGAGAAAAGCGCCTGAAATATATTTTGCCGGACATAATTGCAGTTCAGCTTATATTTCTGACCTGCTTGAAATTATTGAGGATAAAGATATTTCGCTGAATGTTGTATCAAAATCCGGAACAACTACTGAACCCGCTATTGCATTCAGATTATTGAAAAAGTTCATGGAAAAGAAATACGGAAGAATAGAGGCTTCAAAGAGAATATATATAACAACTGACAAGGAAAAGGGTTCATTAATAAACCTTGCAAAAGAAGAAGGGTATGAAACATTTGTAATACCTGATGATATTGGCGGAAGATTTTCAGTATTGACTGCGGTCGGATTGTTACCAATTGCAGTATGCGGTGCTGATATCGACAAAGTTATTGAAGGCGCGGCAGCAGCTTACACCAAATACGGAAAAAGAAGTCTATTGGACAATGATTGCTATTTATATGCTGTAATCAGAAACATTCTTTATAGAAAAAATAAAACAATCGAAATACTGGCAAACTATGAACCCGCTTTAAATGCTTTTACTGAGTGGTGGAAACAATTGTTCAGTGAAAGCGAGGGCAAAAATCAAAAAGGAATATTCCCTGCAGGCGTTGATTATTCAACAGATTTGCATTCTATGGGACAGTATATCCAGGACGGGTTACGAAATATTTTTGAAACGGTAATTTGGGTTGATGAACCCAAGAAAAAACTGAAAATCATCAATTGCAATGAAAACAAAGACGGCCTGAATTATTTGGCCGATAAAGAAATCGATTTCGTAAACAGAAAGGCTTTTGAAGGTGCTTTGCTTGCACATACCGACGGAGGAGTTCCGAATATAATTATAAGACTCCCCGTAATTGATGAATTTAACTTCGGGAGTTTGGTATATTTCTTTGAAAAATCATGTGCGATAAGCGGGTATATAGCCGGGATAAACCCATTTAACCAACCGGGTGTCGAACAATACAAGAATAATATGTTTGCTCTTTTGGGAAGACCGGGATATGAAGAAAACAAGAAAATTCTCGAGGGACGTCTTAAAAAATAATTGGGTTTAATTTAAATGAAAATTATTTTCAGATATACTGTAAACAAGTTATAGTGTGTATACCGATATTTCAGGTATTGATAAAAATCTGAATGGTACGCAAACACAGCCCAAACCCCTGCTTATGTACAACTTAATACCATTATACTCATGTAGACCGCGTTTCATACCCATTCTGCAAAGTTTGTCGTTTCTCAACAGTAAATATTCAAGATTAAAAGGCATCCAGATCTGACCGCCATGAAAATGTCCGCAGAACATATAGTCTACAGTGTTTTTTGGTACCTGTAATATAGTATCGGGATTATGAGACAATACGATTACCGTTGTATTCTTATCCGAATCATTAAATTCCGAAGGATCGATGTCAACATTTCTTTTCCCTTTTAACCCAATTATTTTATATTTCTTATTATCTATTTCGAAGGTGAGAGTTTGGTTCTGAAGTACTTCAACATTTCTATCCTTTATTTGCCCGATAAACCCATTAAGACCTTCTTCATTATTCGGAAACGCTTCATATTCATGGTTCCCAAGACTGGCAACGATTTTGCAGAAACCGGTGATTTTATCTAAAAAGTTTAAAAATGAAACTGTATTTTTCGCAGAGTTTATATAATCGCCTGAGAGCAATATTAAATCCGGATTCTCGAATTTTATTACTCTTTGTATCTTTTTTACCGAAACATTCATATATTTAATGTGAATGTCAGAGATGTGAAGTATTTTCAAACCACTTTTACCTGAAGAAAATGAAACTCTGCTGACCTTTAACAAGAAGGTTTCGAGAAACATATATAAAATCATTGCTATTATGAGACACAATATTATTAACACAGCATAAATCATAATTACTCCGGTCATTTATAATAAAAATTATAATTCGAATTTGGTGAACCATCGGGGGCTCGAACCCCGGACAACTTGATTAAAAGTCAAGTGCTCTACCACCTGAGCTAATGGTCCGAATTGTTTTCGAAAGAAAATGGCTGGGATGGCAGGACTCGAACCTACGAAATGCCAGAGTCAAAGTCTGGTGCCTTACCGGCTTGGCTACATCCCAACATTTAAAATTCTGCCTTTTGAAACCGAAAGTTAGATTTATTTATTGAAAATCTAACTTAATGATTCCAAATTCCTATAATTTTGGGGTGAGTAATGGGATTTGAACCCACGACCTCCAGAACCACAATCTGGCGCTCTAACCAACTGCGCTATACTCACCGTATATGTCAAAAAAGACACAAAAGTATTTTAAGTCAGTTACACCCTTTTGTCAAGTGATATTTAGTTACCAAAAAGCCATAAATAAGCATTTATACTTATGTTCCATATGAAAATATTATATAATGAAAACACGAATTTATAATTTAAATTTGGAAAGGATGAAATTAAAAATGGATGCAGAGAGGAAAAAGGAATTAAAAGAGCAATTCAAAGAAATAAAAACAGTAAGCGGGATATTTCAAATCAGAAATACTATAAATCAAAAGATTTTTGTAGCATCTACTCCGAATCTTAAAACAATGACAGGAAAACGGCTCGAACTGGGACATGGCTCATTCAGAAATGAAGTGCTTCAGAAGGAATGGAACGAATACGGTGAAGAAGCATTTGTTTTCGAAGTTCTGGAGGAACTAAAGGAAAAAGAAGGCGGATACTATAATAAAAATGATGATTTAAAAAGAATGAAAGATAAGTGGCTTGAAAAACTACAGCCCTACGGAAATAAAGGGTATAACTGAATATAAAGGAGAAAACAAAAAACGCTGTTACACTCCCATAATGTTGAAACCGCAATCGACGTGTAAAATCTCACCCGTCATGCCTTTTGAAAGGTCACTCAACAAATATAATGCCGTATCGCCGATATCATCCTGAGTCACTCTTCTTTTCAGCGGTGCCTTTTTTTCGAACTCGTCAAGAATATTTCCGAAATCCTTAACACCTTTAGCTGATATTGTTTTAATTGGTCCGGCGGATATTGCATTTATCCTTATATTGCTGCTTCCAAGGTCATTCGCAAGATACCTGACACTTGCTTCAAGAGCTGCTTTGGCAACACCCATAACATTATATCCGCGGAATACTTTTTCAGAGCCCATATACGTAAGTGTTATAATACTGCCGCCTTCAGTCATGATTTTTTCGGCTCTTTTAGAAACTGCAATAAGTGAATAGGCACTGACGTCAAGCGCGTGTGAAAAGCCATCTCTTGTTGTATTTATAAAATCGTTTTGGATATCCTCTCTTTTTGCGTGTGCTACAGCATGCACGACTCCATGGATTATTCCGTATTTTGATTTAAGATTGTCAAAGAGAGAATCAATATCTTCATCTGAAGAAATATCGCATTGAAATATCGAAGAATGCCCGAGACCTGATATCAATGCTTCCGCACCTTCCCGCTCCCTTTCTCCCTGATATGTGAAAATAAGATTTGCGCCTGCGTTATGTGCGGATTTTGCTATTCCCCAGGCAATGCTCCATTTATTTCGAACTCCCATTATCAAAATATTTTTGTTTTTCAACAAACTCATAGTTGGTCTCCTTAACTTTTGAATGATATTGACATTTACACTATTATAATATAACATTTATGCGTTAAAGGGGAGTAGTTTTTATTACATTGTCAACATACTGATTGAATTGATACATTCAATCTGGCATTGTAACCTTAAGAGGTAACGAGACTTTTGACACATTCCATTCATTATGGCTGTGTTGAGAGTTTTTTTTATAGCAGATGTTAAGTTGAATTTGGAAGGATTGAATGTATTGACGACAAGCATGGTGGCATTTATAACATCGGCAATTGCAGTGGTTTTAGCTGAAATGGGCGATAAGACTCAACTGCTGGCTATGTGCTTTGCAACAAAATATAAAGCGTGGAAGGTTCTGGCTGGAGTTTTAATAGCCACCGTTATTAATCACGCACTGGCCGTTACCGCAGGATATTTCTTAAAAGAAGTTTTAGCGAGATATTCAAATTTAATTCAGCTAATTGCATCAATTTCATTTATTGGATTTGCTTTATGGACAATCAGAGGTGACACTATTGATGATAAATCCAAAGGAAAGCTTAAACTCGGAGTGATTATTACAGTTGCCATTGCATTCTTTATTGCGGAAATGGGAGATAAAACCCAACTTGCAACTGTTGCACTTGCGGCAAAGTTTGGCAATCCTGTCTTTGTATTGATTGGAACGACCATCGGTATGCTTATTGCAGACGGAATAGGAATTATCTTTGGTGTTATTATGAACAAAAAGATTAACGAAAAGTTTCTTAAATGGGTTTCAGCCGGTCTTTTCGTTCTCTTCGGTGTATTCGGATATATAGAAGTTGTAAATAAACTGGCGGATTTTGGCACGGTAGTATTAACAACCGCCTTATTATTAATTCTCACAGCTATTTTTGCAATGATTATTATAAAGAACAGCGATAAAAAGAATTTAAACAATAAAAATGAAATATCTTGTAGAACAAACAAAAAAACTGATATATAATACTGCTTGAAAGGAACGAATACATATGTTGAGCGCAATAATAGGTCTTGCGGTAAGTCTGATTATAATTCTTATAAGCTGTGATTTTTTCACAAACGGCATTGAATGGCTTGGGAAAAAACTAAATTTGGGAGAAGGTGTTGTAGGCAGCATATTCTCTGCTGTTGGGACCTGTTTGCCTGAAACAATTATTCCCGTTATTGCCATTCTTTTTTCAAAGGGATTGAAGGATAATGAGGATATTGGTATTGGTGCTATTCTTGGAGCACCGTTTATGCTAAGTACACTTGCCTTTTTTGTTACGGGTTTAAGCGTGCTGATTTTCTGGAAACGAAGAAAAACCGGAATGAAAATGTCGGCAAATAATAAGGTGCTTGGACGGGATCTTGGATTCTTTATACTTGTTTATATATTAGGGGTTGGCGTTTCATTTGTTGATTTACACATTGTAAAAATTATAGTTGCATTCTTCCTTTTAGCCTGCTATGTATTTTATATCTACAGAACAGTAAAATGCGACAATGCCTGCGAAGGAGATATAGCAAGACTGTATATTGCACGATTGTTAAGAACGAACCCGTATTTAATTTATATTTGCTTTCAAATTTTTATCGCATTGACCGGAATACTTGTTGGAGCGCAGCTTTTTGTAAGGAATTTAAATGATGTTTCAGCATTGTTTGGAGTTCCGGCATTGATTCTGTCATTGATAATCACACCTATTGCAACCGAGCTTCCGGAGAAATTCAATAGTATTCTTTGGATCAGCAGAAAAAAAGACACGCTCGCACTCGGAAATGTCTCAGGTGCAATGGTTTTCCAAAGCTGTATACCTGTTTCAATAGGGATATTGGCAACACCATGGAAACTTGACAGAATTACTCTTGTAAGTGCAGTAATTGCAGTACTTTCAGCAGGTTTCACGTTTTTGTGGATAAAGACGCGAAAAAATCTAAACCCTATACCTTTGCTTGCAGGCGGGGTATTCTATATAATTTTCATTTTGTACTTAATTTATGTAAAATAGATTTTGTGTTAGAATATATTAGATAAGATGAACTTCAAAGGAGAATTTCTTATGGAAAATGTATTTGATGTTTTGAAGGAACGGGGATTTGTTAAACAAACAACTCACGAGGAGGAGATCAGAGACCTTCTCGGAAAAAATAGAGTGACATTTTATACGGGTTTTGACCCTACCGGGGACAGTCTTCATATCGGACATTTTATTCCCCTTATGGCGATGGCGCATATGCAGAGAGCCGGACACAGACCGATTGCTTTAGTTGGAGGGGCTACAGCTCTTATAGGTGATCCGACAGGCAAGACTGATATGAGGAAAATGCTCACACAGGAACAAATTCAGCATAATTCTGATTGTTTTAAAAAGCAGATTTCAAAGTTTATTGATTTTGAGAATGAAAAAGCTGTGATGGTAAACAATGCTGATTGGTTAATGAATCTAAATTATGTGGACTTTTTAAGAAATATCGGAGTTCATTTTTCCGTTAACAGGATGATAGCCGCAGAATGTTTTAAAAGCAGGCTTGAAGGAAAAGGACTGACATTTATCGAGTTTAATTATATGCTGATGCAAGGATATGATTTCCTTGAGTTAAGGAAAAAGTTTGACTGTATATTACAGCTCGGCGGGGACGACCAATGGGCAAACATATTGGGCGGAATAGAACTTGTAAGAAAGGTTGAAGGACGTGAAGCTTTTGGGATGACATTTTCACTTTTGGAAACAAGCGAAGGAAAGAAAATGGGAAAGACCGAGAGCGGTGCATTATGGCTTGATGCAGATAAAACCACGCCATACGAATTTTATCAATATTGGCGCAATGTACAAGACGGCGATGTTTTAAAATGCCTCTCACTGCTGACTTTTATACCAATGGACGAGGTAAAACGCTTGTCTTCGCTTAAAGATAAAGAAATAAATAAAGCCAAAAAGGTTCTTGCATACGAGGTTACAAAGCTTGTACACGGCGAAACTGAAGCCGAAAATGCTAAAAGAGCTGCTGAATCACTGTTTAGCGGAGATGGAAATTCGGAAACTGTTCCGCATATTGATATTGAATTCCCGGAACTCTCAGACGGAATCAAGCTTATTGATCTTATTGCCCGTTCAAATCTTACATCCTCAAAAAGCGAAGCCAGAAGGGCAATTGAACAGGGCGGTATAAGCGTTAATGAAGAAAAGATAACAAATATCGACAGAATCATAGTGGAAAGTGATATCAAAAATAACGGAATTATGCTTCAAAAGGGTAAGAAAAGCTTTTGTAAAATTAATATTTTATAAAATTAAAAACAAAGAGGTAATTTATAATATGGATAGTGAAAGACAAAAGAAAATAAGAAATTTTTGTATTATTGCGCATATCGATCACGGCAAATCGACTCTTGCTGACAGAATGATAGAAGAGACGGGCGTTATTGCTTTGCGTGACATGGAAAATCAGATACTGGACAACATGGATATCGAGAGGGAGCGCGGGATAACCATAAAGTCTCAGGCAGTAAGGATGAATTATAAGGCTTCTGACGGGGTTGACTACACTTATAATTTAATTGATACGCCGGGACATGTCGATTTCAATTATGAAGTTTCAAGAAGCCTTGCCGCATGCGAGGGTGCGATACTTGTAGTTGATGCCGCGCAGGGAATAGAAGCTCAGACTCTTGCGAATGTATATCTAGCCCTTGAACATAATCTGGAAATCATTCCTGTAATAAATAAAATTGACCTTCCGAGCGCTCAGCCGGAGCATGTCAAAAAGGAAATCGAAGATGTAATTGGTCTTGATGCATCAGATGCTCCGCTTATCTCAGCAAAAAACGGTGTTAATATCAACGCTGTTTTGGAAGCCGTTGCGAAAAAAATACCTTATCCTTCGGGAGACGAAAACAGTCTCTTAAGAGCGCTGATTTTCGACTCATATTATGACACTTATAAAGGTGTTATTGTTTATGTCAGGATAATGGAAGGCAGATTGAAAACCGGCGATTTAATTAAAATGATGTATACAAATAAGGAAATGACAGTGATTGAAATTGGGTATTTTAGACCCGGCGCATTTACGCCATGCGATGAACTTTTGGCAGGAGATGTTGGATATATAGCTGCAAGTATCAAAAATGTAAGGGACGCAAGGGTTGGGGATACCGTAACATTATCACAAAATCCCGCAAAGGAGATGCTGCCGGGATACAAGAAAATAAATTCAATGGTTTTTTGCGGTATTTATCCTGCTGACGGCGCTAAATACGGAGACGTAAGAGAGGCATTGGAAAAACTCCAGTTAAACGATGCATCGCTTACTTTTGAACCGGAGACTTCAATTGCTCTTGGATTCGGATTCAGATGCGGATTCTTGGGATTGCTGCATATGGAAATAATCCAGGAGAGACTTGAAAGGGAATATAATCTCGACCTTGTAACAACGGCGCCAAGCGTTATTTATAAAATAACAAAGACAAACGGAGAAAAGGTTTCTATAGACAACCCAACAAACCTACCGCCGCTGACCGAAATTTCAAAGATGGAGGAGCCTGTTGTAAAAGCAACAATTATGACGCCGACCGATTATGTCGGAAGCATTATGGAACTTTCACAGGAGAGGCGCGGTACTTTTAAAGACATGTCGTATATTGACGAAAAAAGGGTAATTTTAACCTATGAATTGCCGCTGAATGAGATTATATATGAGTTTTTTGATGCACTGAAATCAAGGACAAAAGGATATGCATCGCTTGACTATGAGTTAATCGGCTATCAAAAGTCCGACCTTGTAAAACTTGACATTATGTTAAACGGTGAAATCGTTGATGCTCTTTCATTTATCGTGCATACTGAAAAAGCTTACACAAGGGGAAGAAGAATCGCAGAGAAGCTCAAAACAGCTATTCCGAGACAACAATTCGAAATACCGATACAGGCTTGCATAGGCGGTAAAATAATTGCAAGAGAAACAGTGAGTGCCTACAGAAAAGATGTTCTTGCAAAGTGTTACGGCGGAGACATAACAAGAAAGAAAAAGCTTCTTGAAAAACAAAAAGAAGGCAAAAAACGTATGAGACAGGTCGGAAGCGTCGAGGTTCCGCAGGAAGCGTTTATGACTGTTTTAAAATTGGACTCATAAATAAGGTGTGTCAAAAAATGAAAAATTCAATCGGGTTATATGTTCATATTCCTTTCTGCAAAGCAAAGTGTTTCTATTGTGATTTTAATTCGTATGCGGGAATGGAAACCAGATACGATGAGTATTTCAGTGCTCTAAAACACGAAATTCAAACATTTGCAGAGGATAAAGAGAAACAAACCGTCAAGTCTGTTTTTATCGGAGGAGGAACTCCATCACTGCCCGACTCTTCCTTTATATCAGAAGTCATGGAAACGATAAATAAAAGTTTTGAAATAGAGAAAAATGCTGAAATAAGCATAGAGTCAAATCCCGGTACCCTATCGTTTGAAAAGCTTTCCGCATATAACAATGCGGGAATCAACAGACTCAGTATCGGGCTGCAGGCGTGGCAGGACAGACTTTTAAAGAGCATTGGAAGGATTCATAACAAAGAGCAGTTCCTTGATAATTTCGAGCAGGCAAGATCCGCAGGATTTAAAAATATAAATACGGATATTATTTTCGGACTTCCGACACAGACTGAAGATGATTGGAACGAGACCCTTAACGGTGTTTTAAGTCTTGATTGCGAGCATATTTCGTGTTACAGTCTGAGTATTGAGAAAGAAACCATATTCCACAAAATGCTGGAGAAAAGAAAGTTGCAGAAGGTTTCAGATGAAACTGACAGAAACATGTATCATGCGGCGATAGAAGCCTTTAAAAATAAGGGATACAGGCATTATGAAATTTCGAATTTTGCCGGGGAAGGTTTTCAATGCAAACACAACCTTATTTATTGGAACGCCGAGGAGTATTTGGGATTCGGTGCGGGAGCACATTCTTATATTAAAGACGAAAGATTCAACAATCCAAACGGTATTGATGAATATTTAACTGCCATAAAGACGGGAGCTGACCATAAAGAAAACGTTTGCAAAATAAGCAGGGAAGAAAGCATGGCCGAATATATGATTCTTGGTTTAAGGCTTATTGACGGGGTTTGCAATGAAAATTTCCAAAAAAGATATAGTAAAAATATGTTTGATACCTATAAAAAACAGATAGAAAAATTATTCATGAAAAAATTAATTATTGCTGACGACAAGTGTGTGAAACTTACAAAATTAGGTTTGGATGTTGCAAATCAGGTTTTTACGGAATTTATATGAACAAATTATTAATAATTTATGCAAACCTCTTGACAAAAAAAAGAAGGGGTGGTATTTTTAAAATGTGGTTAGCACTCAACGTCGATGAGTGCTAATAAAATGTAAAAATGTTTTCTGTGAATGAAGGAGCCAAAGTATGATTATACTGGATGAAAGAAAAAGAAAGATACTTCAGGCAATAATCGATAATTATATAGACACAGCAGAACCTGTCGGTTCCAGAACTATTGCCCGAAAACATGAAATCGGTTTGAGTTCAGCCACAATCAGAAATGAGATGGCTGATTTGGAAGAAATGGGATACCTTGAACAGCCGCATACTTCTGCCGGAAGAATACCGTCAGATAAAGGATATAGGCTATATGTCGACCACCTGATGAAGCTCAGGGAACTTACAGACGAAGAAATTGACTATATTCAAAATTCAATGAGCCTCCATATAAGCGAGCTGGGACAAATAATAAGACAGGCATCAATTGCAATATCAAAAATAACAAAATATACAGCGGTGTCAATGACTCCGCAAACAAGCAGAATCAGGCTCAAAGCGATTCAGGTTGTTCCTATTGAAGCCGGAAAAGCTCTTGTTATAGTCGTTACGAACTCCGGAGTAATACGTAATTCTCCTATTAAAATATCGGAAAAAATGTCGCCTGATATTTTGATTCACATTTCAAATATTTTTAACGAAAGACTTAGCGGGCTAACATTAGATGAAATAAATATACCGGTAATCAGGTCAATTGAAAATAAAATCGGTACTTCAAACGAGATATTGATGCCTGTATTAAGAGGTGTGGAAGAATGCATAACTAAGATTGACACGCCGGAGATATTTCTGGACGGTGCATCTAATATATTTGAATATCCTGAGTTTAGAGATACGGTTAAAGCGCGCGAGTTTTTAAGCAAGCTTGACGAAAAGGATGTATTGAGAACTTTATTCTGGTCATTTGATGATGAGAATGATGTTTCAATTCAGATAGGGTTGGGAAATAACAATGAAGGTATTAAGGACTGCAGTATAATTAAAACAACATATAGCCTTGGAGATGTTGTCATAGGTTCGATTGGAGTAATCGGACCAACGAGGATGGAATATGGGAAAGTTATTTCATCAATGAATTATCTGAGAGAAAGAGTTAAAGAAGAGATAGAGAATGTCATAGGAGAAAATTTCAGCAAAGGAGGCAGATAAACAAAATGGATGGTAAAAAGGATTTTAGCGAAGAAATCTTAGAAGATGAAATACAAGAGAAAGCTGACGGGGGTAAAAATCACGGAAGCAAAGAGCGTGAAGGCAAAAAGCACGATGAAAAGAAGCATGATGAAAAGAAGCATGATGAAAAGAAGCATGAGAACGAAAAGAAACATAAGGACGAAAAAGAGATTGAAAAACTGAAGCAACAGATACACGAAATTACAATAAAGAGCAAAGAATACTTAGATGGTTTGCAGAGGTCGGTTGCGGAATTTGACAATTATAAAAAAAGAACGGTACGTGAAAAGCAGTGTTTATATTCAGATACGACCGGAGAAATATTGGCTGCATTGTTACCGGTTTTAGACAACCTTGAAAGAGCTATAGTGACTGACGACAAAAGTGAAAATTTGAAATCGTTCAAAGAGGGCGTAACACTTGTATATAAGCAGTTTAAAGAGATTTTAAAGGATTTCGGAGTTGAGGAAATCGACTGTGTAGGACAGAAATTCGATCCGCAGTTGCATAATGCTGTACTGCATGAAGAAGATGAGAATCTGGGAGAAAATGTTGTAAAGGAAGAATTTTGCAAGGGTTATAAAATTAAGGACAAGGTAATTAGACACAGCATGGTGAAAGTCGCAAATTAAAGAAATTAAAAAATTAAAAAATAAAACAATAAAACAATAAAAATATTGGAGGTAATAATATGGCAAAAGTAATAGGAATTGATTTAGGCACCACGAATTCGTGCGTAGCTGTTATGGAGGGCGGGGAACCGGTCGTTATACCTAATCCGGAAGGAAACCGGACAACACCGTCGGTTGTGGCGTTTTCAAAGACAGGGGAAAGACTTGTCGGACAGGTAGCAAAGAGACAAGCCATAACAAACCCGGAAAGAACCGTAAGTTCAATAAAAAGAGACATGGGTACTGACAGAAAAATTAAGATTGACAGTAAACAGTACACACCGCAAGAGATCTCTGCGATGATTCTACAGAAACTCAAAGCCGACGCCGAGGCATATCTTGGCGAAACTATATCTCAGGCGGTTATAACCGTTCCGGCATACTTCAGCGATTCACAAAGACAGGCAACAAAGGATGCAGGTAAGATTGCCGGAATTGAAGTGCTGAGAATTGTAAATGAGCCTACAGCCGCAGCTTTAGCCTATGGACTTGACAAGGAACATGATCAGAAAATTATGGTTTATGACTTAGGCGGAGGAACATTTGATGTTTCAATACTTGAGATTGGCGACGGAGTTTTCGAAGTTTTGGCTACCAACGGAAATACAAGGCTTGGCGGAGACGATTTTGATGTCAGGGTAATGGATTATCTTGCCGAAACATTCAAAAAGGACAGCGGAATAGACTTAAGAAATGACAAGATGGCAATGCAGAGACTGAAAGAAGCTGCAGAAAAAGCAAAAATTGAATTATCGGGTGTGAATACGTCAAATGTTAATCTGCCGTTCATTACCGCAGATGCATCCGGACCTAAACACTTTGATGTAACGCTCACGAGGGCAAAGTTTGATGAGCTGACAGCAGATCTTGTTGAAAAGACGATAGGACCAATGAAGCAGGCAATGAGCGATGCAAATCTTACACCGGACAAGCTTGATAAAATCCTTTTGGTTGGCGGTTCTACAAGAACTCCGGCCGTTCAGGATGCAGTAAATAAATTCACGGGAAAAGAGCCTTTTAAAGGAATCAATCCTGACGAGTGCGTTGCAATAGGCGCAGCAATTCAGGCAGGTGTTTTAACCGGAGAAGTTAAAGATTTATTACTGCTCGATGTTACGCCATTGTCACTTGGTATTGAGACAGTTGGCGGTGTATGCACAAGGTTAATTGAAAGAAATACGACTATTCCGACAAAGAAGAGCCAGATATTTTCTACGGCAGCAGATGGCCAGACAAGCGTAGATGTTCATGTGCTGCAAGGTGAAAGAGAAATGGCTCAATATAACAAGACTCTCGGGACATTCCAATTGACGGGGATTCCTCCTGCACCAAGAGGTGTACCTCAGATTGAGGTTACATTTGATATTGATGCAAACGGTATTGTCCATGTTTCAGCTAAGGACCTTGGAACGGGGAATGAACAGAAAATAACAATAACCGCTTCAACAAATCTTTCTGATTCTGATATAGATAAAGCAGTTAAAGAGGCTGAGAAATTTGCTGATGAGGATAAGAAGAAAAAGGAAGAGATAGAACTCAGAAATAATGCTGATTCTATGGTTTACCAGTCCGAAAAAACATTAAAAGATATCGGAGATAAGTTAGGGGAAGACGATAAATCAAAGATTCAGGGAGAAATAGACAAGGTTAAAGAAGCACTAAAGGGAACAGACAATGAAGCAATTAAGACTTCTACCGAGACTTTGACTCAGAGTTTCTATGATGTTTCATCAAAGATATATCAGCAGAATCCGGGAGCGCAAGGCGGACCTGGGAGTTCGGGCGCTGAAGGACCTAATGCGGGCCCGGGTGAAGAATCATCACAAAGTTCGGAAGGTCAGAATTCTGAACAGGATAATGTATATGATGCGGATTATAAAGTTGTTGACGATGAAAACAAGGATGAAGAAAAGAAAAACGAAGAGAAAAAATAGTTTAAAGATGGAAAATAGAGGCCAAGGTCATCAAATTGACTTTGGCTTCTATTTGTGAACGTGCTTCCAATATGCTATAATGGCTTAGATAAATTCGGCATCGGTTGACACAAAAGGTCAGAACGGAGTGGTTTAATGGCAGAAAAGAGGGACTATTACGAAGTCCTTGGCTTAAACAAAGGCGCGGTAGACGCTGATATAAAAAAAGCGTATAGAAAGCTTGCAAAGAAGCATCACCCGGATATGAATTCAGGTGATAAAATTTCCGAATCAAAATTTAAAGAGATAAGTGAAGCATATGAGGTATTAAGCGACCCGGAAAAGAAATCGAGGTATGACCAATTTGGTCATGCCGGAACCAATCCGAATGGGTTTGGAAGTGGATTTGGCGGAGCAGGTTATGATTTTGGAGGTTTTGGGGATATATTCGAAAGTTTTTTTGGCGGGACCGGTTTTGGCGGAAGAACAAGCAGAACGAGAAATGGACCGCAAAGAGGAGCGGACCTTAAATATACATGCGAAGTTACTTTTGAGCAGTCTGCATTTGGCACTGAGAAGGAAATTACAATCAATCGGATGGACAACTGTGAAACCTGCAAAGGAACAGGTGCAAAACCAGGCACATCGCCGACAACCTGTAAAAAATGCAATGGCACGGGTCAGATTCAATACAGGCAAAGCACACCTTTCGGACAGTTTGTTAATTCGAGAACCTGCGATGTTTGTCATGGAGAAGGAAAAATTAATATTTCACCTTGTGCTGATTGCAACGGAAAAGGCAAAGTCAGAAAATCACGTAAAATTAAATTCAGCGTTCCTCACGGAATTGATGACGGACAGGTTGTATCATTGAGAGGAGAAGGAGAACCCGGTTCAAAAGGCGGACCTTCAGGTGACCTGTTTATAACTGTGCGTGTAAAACAGCATCAATTATTTTCGAGACAGGGGAACAATGTAATATGCGAGATTCCCATTACATTTATGCAGGCAACGCTTGGCGCTGAAATTGAGGTGCCGACTTTAGACGGCAGAGTTAAATATTCGATTCCCGAAGGAACCCAGACCGGGTCGATTTTCAGGCTTAAGAACAAAGGTGTAATGTTTTTAAGAGGAAACGGACGCGGAGATCAGTTTGTAAAAGTCACCGTAGAAGTCCCTAAAAAGCTTACGGAAAAACAAAAAGCATTGCTGAGGGAATTCGCCGAACTAACTGCCGACAATCATGCGCAAAGAAAAAGCTTTTTTGATAAAATGAAAGAAGTTCTTGGCAAATAATCAGTTGGGTGGCGATTACGCTAAATGTCAAAATTTTTTATTAACAAGTCCGATATTACCGGTAACATTATTATTATTGCAGGAGAAGACGTAAGCCATATAAAAAAGGTCTTAAGGCTTAAGGTTGGAAACAATCTGACCCTTTGTGACGGAAATAGTATGGATTATAACTGTGTAATAGAGAAAATAGACGAAAAAGCTGTAACATTAAGAATAATGTGTACTTCATTTTCGGATACCGAACCGAAAATCAATGTAACTTTATATCAGGGTATCCCAAAATCGGACAAGTTTGATTACATAATTCAGAAGAGTGTTGAACTGGGAGTGAAATCAATTGTACCAATAATTACGGAGAGAACTGTTGTCAAAATTGAAAATGAGAGTGATGGAATTAAAAAGGCTGCGAGGTGGCAGAAAATCGCTTACGAGGCTGCCAAGCAAAGCAACAGGGGTATTATCCCAAAAGTGGAGTTGCCGATTGCATTCAGCAAAGCGCTGGAACAGATTAATAATTATCAGCTAAAAATTATTCCGTATGAGAAGGAAAATAAAATTGACTTGAAATCAGTCCTAAATGAATATATTATTAATGTATCAGAAAATAAAGGGTTGGATGTATCCGTTATAATTGGACCAGAGGGGGGGTTCACAGAAGAAGAGGTAGAGAAAGCAAAAGAAAAGGGAGTTCAAAGTGTAACATTAGGACCCCGGATACTCAGAACAGAGACTGCAGGAGTAAATGTACTATCAATATTGATGTATGAACTTGGAGACTAACTAAAATGGGAAAGCACACTCTTGTAATTATCGATGATGCAACCTTTATGAGGGCAATGATTAAAAGGATTGTCAATGAAAGCAATGATTTTGATGTAATCGGAGAAGGCGAAAATGGAATTGAGGCAATCGATCTTGCAAAAAAATTAAAGCCTGATTTAATGACGCTTGATATCACTATGCCAAAGATGGATGGAATTAATTCAATCAAAGGTATTTTAAGGGCAAGTCCAAAAACACGGATTCTCATGATTTCCGCAATGGGACAGCAATCCATGATGATTGAAGCAATTAAAGCGGGTGCCAGAGAATTTATTGTCAAACCGTTCGAAGAATTGCAGATATTAGATGTACTCAAGAAAATAGTTAAAGACTGAAATAAATAATAAAACAGGTTTTAGAATCTGTTTTTTTGTTGTAAAAATTTCATTAATTTATGAGAAACAGAGAAAATGAGAGAAAAATTAATTAAAACGGAGAAAATCCCTTTAAAATTAAATAAATTATGTTATAATACTAATATTACCTCAAGAAAAATTATAAAGGGTGAAATGCATATATGATTAAGAGTATGACGGGATTTGGCAGAGGAGATTGCCTTCTGGACGGAAACAATTTTACCGTAGAGTTAAAAACAGTAAATCATCGCTATTGCGATGTTTTTATTAAAATTCCAAAACAAATGACTTTTCTCGAGGATAAGGTAAGGGATTTTATAACCGGCAGCATTTCAAGAGGGAAAATTGATGTTTATATCTCCTATGAAAATTCGTCGGAAGATTCTAGAGAGGTTGTTTTTGACGAAACCCTTGTTAATGCCTATAAAGAAGCGCTGATTACTTTGAGGGACGAATATTCGCTTAAAGATGATATAACGGTGTCATTGCTTTCGGGTTTTCCGAATGTCCTCAAGATTCAAAAAGCAGATCAGGACGAAGATGAGCTTTGGAAGGTTCTAAAAAAAGCTCTGGATAATGCAATGACCACTCTTGTTGCCATGAGAGAGAATGAAGGCAAGAAATTAAAGGAAAATATAATTGAAAAAATAGATACAATCGAGAACACTCTCTCGAATGTTAAAACACATTCTCCGGAAGTCGTAAAGGACTACAAGCAAAAATTAACGACAAGGATAACCGAAATTTTGGACCAAAGAGTACCTGATGAAACCAGACTTGCGATGGAGGTTGCAATATTTGCTGACAGGTGCAGCGTTGACGAAGAAATTGTCAGACTTTCAAGCCACATCAACCAGGTGCGTCAAACATTAAATTTGGTAGAACCTGTTGGTCGGAAACTCGATTTTTTGATTCAGGAAATGAACAGGGAAGTAAACACTATTGGTTCAAAAGCGAACAATCTTACAATAACCAAAGATGTTGTAGATATCAAATGTGAACTTGAAAAGGTCAGAGAGCAAATACAAAATATTGAATAGATAATAGATGGGAGGATGAGTTATGAAACTCATAAACATAGGATTTGGCAATATTGTTTCAGCAAACAGGCTTGTTGCGATCGTGAGTCCCGAATCAGCTCCGATAAAGAGGATAATTCAGGAAGCCAGAGACAGAGGCATGCTTATTGATGCTACCTACGGAAGAAGAACCAGAGCTGTGATTATAACAGATAGCGACCATATAATATTATCTGCTGTTCAACCCGAAACAGTTGCCCACAGACTAAATGTAAAGGACTCAGAAGACGAAGCTGACGAAATTGACGTTGATGAATAAGTTTAAGGGAGGATTTAAATGTTTCGCAAAGGACTGATAATTGTTGTATGCGGACCTTCAGGTGTCGGAAAAGGGACTCTTTTATCGGAGGTCCTAGACAGTTCCGAAAATATGAGATTTTCTGTTTCCGCAACCACAAGGGCTCCGAGAGAAGGAGAAATTGAAGGTGTAGATTACTTTTTTAAAACTCATGCAGAATTTGAAAAAATGATAAATGATGATGAACTTGTTGAGTGGGTAAAATATGTGGACAATTATTACGGAACACCCGGAAAACCGATTGAAGCTTCAATTTCTTCCGGAACTGATATTGTTCTTGATATCGAAGTTGAAGGTGCACAGCATATCAAGAAAAAATATCCGGATAGCGTCTTAATTTTTATATTTCCCCCATCGCTCGAAGAACTGAAAAAAAGAATCGAAAAAAGAGGCACAGAAAACGTGGGAGAAATAGAAAAGCGTCTTATAAGAGCAAAAGTAGAGTTGTCGTATGTAAAGAAATACGATTATGTTGTTATAAACGATGATAAAGGCGAGGCAATAAATGAAATAAAGAGCATCATTTTGTCCGAAAAACTGAAAGTTGAAAGAAATTCGGATTTGATAGAAAAATTCAACTGAAATTTAAATTTGCCGGAGGTGATATAAATGATTCAACCAGCAATTGAAGATTTAATGAAAAAAGCAGACTGCAAATTTTCTTTGGTAATAGAAACGGCAAAAAGAGCCAGACAATTGACAGAGGGAGCAACTTCGCTCTCCGGATGCAAATCAAAAAAGCCGGTATCAATTGCGGCAAATGAAATTCACGAAGATAAAATAACTTATGTGAAAACAAAAAGCGGGATTAAATAATCGACTGTGAACCGGTAAGGCGGTGGTGAAATGCTGAAAGGAAAAAACGTTGTTATAGGAGTTTGCGGCGGTATTGCTGCATATAAGGTTGTTGAGGTAGTTAGCAGATTGCGGAAGCTAAGCGCAAATGTTTTTGTTGTTATGACCGAACACGGAACAAAATTTGTTACTCCGCTTACCTTTCAGTCGATTTCACACAACCCGGTTTATACAGATATGTTTGCAGTGCCGGATGAATGGGATATCGAACATATTTCACTGGCAAATAGAGCGGATATAGTGCTTATAGCACCGGCAACCGCAAATGTAATCGGGAAGATTGCAAACGGAATTGCGGATGATATGCTGACAACAACTTTGCTGGCAACTAAGGCGCCTGTCGTGCTTGCACCTGCAATGAATTACAATATGTATGATAATGACATTGTGCAGGAAAATATCTCTAAACTGAAAAACAGTGGATTCTATATTCTCGAACCTGAAGTTGGAAAAATGGCAGAGGGATCAGAAGGGAAGGGAAGACTTCCGGAACCTTCGAAAATTGTGGATGCTTTGACTGAAATCCTGAATCAAAAAAAAAACATGAAAGATCTTAATGTTCTTATAACAGCCGGACCCACAAAGGAAGCAATTGATCCGGTCAGATTTATTTCAAACAACTCTTCGGGGAAGATGGGCTATTCTATTGCAGGCGCTGCGGCAAAGAGAGGCGCGAATGTTGTTCTTGTTTCCGGGCCTGTTGACTTGACTGCCCCATTTGGACTAAAAGTTATTGATGTAATTTCAGCTGACGAAATGTACGATGAAGTTTTAAAAAATTACGCAATTGCAGATGTTATCATAATGAGTGCGGCAGTTGCGGACTATAAGAGCAGCGAAATAAAGCAAAGCAAAATGAAAAAAAATGACGAAAATATTTTGGTTGAGCTGGTAAAAAACAAAGATATAGCAGCCGAAATAGGTAAAATTAAAGATCATAGAATCCATGTCGGTTTTGCTGCTGAAACAGACGATTTAATCAGAAATGCAAAATCCAAGCTTGAAGAAAAGAACTTCGATATGATTGCAGCAAATGATTTAACCCTTGACGGCGCAGGTTTTGGTTGCGATACAAATATTATCAAATTGATTAATAAAAATGGCGGTATTATTGACTTGCCTTTAATGACAAAAGACAGAGCTGCAGATATTATATTGGATGAAGTGTTAAAGCTCATGGCGACAAAAGACGACAACAAGTGAAAGGAGAAATATAGAATGACTGTCGGAAAAACTATGGAAAAAATAACAGCTCATTGCAGAAACAGAGGATTTGTTTTTCCCGGTTCGGAGATTTACGGAGGGCTTGCAAATTCTTGGGATTATGGCCCTTTGGGTGTTGAGCTGAAAAATAATGTTAAAAGGGCATGGTGGAAAAAATTCATTCAGGAAAATCCATATAATGTTGGGGTTGACTGTGCAATACTTATGAATCCGCAAGTTTGGGTTGCCTCGGGACATGTTGGCGGCTTTTCCGACCCTTTGGTGGATTGCAAAGAATGCAAAACAAGGCACAGGGCGGATAATCTGATTGATGAATGGAATGGAGAAAACAATATAAGCCTTTCGGTTGAAGGATGGACGAACGAAAAGCTGATGGAATACATGAGAAAGAACGAAATTAAATGCAGCAATTGCGGGTCAAATAATTTTACCGAAATAAGAAAATTTAACCTTATGTTTAAAACATTTCAGGGTGTTACAGAGGATTCAAAGGCAGAAATATTCCTTCGTCCGGAAACCGCTCAGGGAATATTTGTCAACTTTAAAAATGTCCAGCGAACTTCAAGAAAGAAAATCCCTTTTGGGATAGGGCAAATTGGCAAAGCCTTCAGAAACGAAATAACTCCCGGCAATTTTATATTCAGAACGCGGGAATTTGAACAAATGGAACTTGAATTTTTTTGCGAACCGGGCAAAGATCTGGAATGGTTCAATTATTGGAAAGATTTCTGCCATAATTGGTTATTAAAACTTGGAATTAAAGAAGAAAACCTCAAACTTCGCAATCATGACGAAAAAGAGCTGTCATTTTACAGTAATGCAACAACAGATATTGAGTTTATGTTTCCGTTTGGATGGGGCGAGCTTTGGGGCATTGCAGACAGGACTGATTTCGATCTGAAACAGCATTCCAAATCTTCCAACGATGATTTAAATTATCACGATCTGGTTACAGGCGAAGTATATGTGCCTTATTGCATTGAGCCATCGCTTGGCGTTGACAGGGCCACACTTGCGTTTATTTGCGATGCCTATGATGAGGAAGAAATCGCAGAAGATGACATTAGAACCGTTATGCATTTTCATCCTGCTATTGCACCGATAAAAATTGCGATATTACCTTTGTCCAAGAAACTCGGAGAAGAATCGTACAAACTTTATGAAAAACTGCTGAACAAATATACCTGTGAGTACGATGATACGGGAAGCATAGGAAAACGCTACAGACGTCAGGACGAAATAGGTACACCATTTTGTGTCACATTTGATTTTGATTCATTGGAGGATTCAGCTGTAACAGTAAGAGAGAGAGATTCGATGAAACAGGTGCGGATCAAAACAGATGAACTGAGTTCTTACTTCAGCGACAAATTTGATTTTTAGAGCAGCATGATTTAGAATATAATGGTAATAAAAGAATTACAAAAATAAACAAAGAAGGTGTAATTATTAAAACCTATTCAAAAAAAATAATTCTGGTACTTGCAGATATTGTATTGATTAATGCTTCGATATTAATTGGATTATTACTGAGGTTTGACTATTCGATTCCAACTGAATATTTAGATATTTTTATTCGAACTTTTGTATTTATTACATTGTTTAATCTGTTGATATTTTACTTTTCCGGACTATATAAAAGCTTATGGAGATATGCAAGCATTGATGAACTTCTGCAAGTATTCATCGCTGTTACGGCCGGAAGTATAATCTCTCCTATATTCGGGTTTCTGGTCAGAATGCAGCTCCCGAGATCTGTCTACCTTTTTGTTTATATAGTAATGCTTGTATTGATAGGAGGAAGCAGAATAAGCTTTAGAATGTACAGGCATTTTATAAACAAACGCTATGACATAAATAATAATGTTAAATCGTGTATAAAGAACAGGATAATGATAATTGGTGCCGGAAGCGCGGGATCGATGATTATTAAGGAACTTAAACGACATGACGAGCTGGTTAGCGAACCGGTATGCGTTATAGATGATGACCATTCCAAACATAATTTCAGTATACATGGTATTCCAGTGATGGGGGGAAGAGATAAAATAAAAAAAGTCGCAGAGGATATGAAAGTTGATGAAATAATAATTGCTCTTCCGTCTGCGACAAGAGAAAATGTCTCTGAAATATTGAAAATATGCAAAGAAACCCCATGTAAACTTAAAACTCTTCCGGGATTTTATGAATTGATCGGAGACAGAGTCACGATTAAAAATGTTCGTGATGTCAGCATTGAAGATCTTCTCGGGAGAGAAGAAGTACAACTGAATACAGGAGAAATTTCAGGTTATCTGGAGGGAGAAGTAGTACTGATTACAGGAGCAGGTGGTTCAATTGGTTCTGAGTTATGCAGACAAATCGCTGTTTTTAAACCTAAAAAGATGCTTATTTTTGATATTTATGAGAATAATGCATTTGATCTACAGAATGAATTAAACAGAACTTTTAAAAACAAATTAAATTTTGATGTTATCATTGGTTCTGTACGCGACGAGGAGAGAGTCGAAGAGGTTTTTACAAAATACAGACCGACTGTTGTTTTTCATGCGGCTGCTCATAAGCATGTGCCTCTGATGGAATCAAACCCGACTGAAGCAATAAAAAATAATATTTTTGGGACTTTAAATGTTGCACAATGTTCTGATAAATTTAATGTTAAACGATTCGTAATGATTTCAACGGACAAAGCTGTAAATCCAACAAATGTAATGGGTGCAACAAAGAGAATGGCCGAAATGATTATTCAAACTCTTGACAAGCAAAGCAAAACCGAGTTTGTTGCTGTAAGATTCGGTAACGTTCTTGGTTCAAACGGAAGCGCTTTACCATTATTTAAGAAACAAATTGATGCCGGTGGTCCCGTAACAGTCACACATCCTGAAATCACAAGATTTTTTATGACTATTCCGGAAGCATCAAGACTTGTTATACAAGCGGGAGCAATGGCTAAGGGCGGCGAGATATTCATTCTTGATATGGGTAAGCCTATGAAAATTGTCGATCTTGTCAAGGGCTTAATAAGATTGTCGGGCTATAAGCTGGAAAGCGATATTGAGATAAAATATATTGGGTTAAGACCGGGCGAAAAGCTTTATGAAGAATTGCTTTTAGAAGATGAGGGAGTTGAAAATACAGGCCATAAGAGTATTTTTGTAGCCAAACCTTTGAATATGACATATAAAGAAGTTACTCTTTGCCTGGAATCACTGAAGAATTGTCTGGAAAATTCGGAAGATGCAGTTGATTGTTTGGGTAAGGTTGTATCTACCTTTACTGCCGATGATAAAAGAATTTCCGGTTAGTGGTTATAAATAAATGTTTAAGATGCCATTATGGTTTATATGGTGTGTTTCTCATGAAAAAGATCATCTAGAATTGTTTTGGAACGTCCATATCGATTGGCATGTCATTTATTACATTCATTCCGTTTATGCTAAACAACAAATCTACCATATTATTTCCGAATTTTTTTCGCACAATGTTTGCAGCATCCGTAAGATTTGGCGAACGTGTTTTTAAAGTATGTGCATCTGATGAGATAAAATGTATTAATTTGTGTTCCAGTAATTTCAATGATATTTTTGCGATTTCATTTCCAAAAACCCCGGTAAGACTGTTTGCATTCATTTGTGCATAAATTCCGCGTTGAACGAATTCATATAAAATACCGGGATTTTTTATAATCTCTTTATTCCGCTCGGGATGTGCGATTATTGGTTTAAAGCCTTTGATTTGCAATGAATAGAGAAGTTCACCCGAATAGGGCGGGATACTGATTAACGGAAATTCTATTAAGACATATTTTGAATTATTCAGTGTTGCTATTGTACCGTTTTCTATAAGTTTGACAATTTCAGGACTAATAAAAACTTCGCATCCCGGCAAAGTTTTTATATTAATTCCATTCAGCTTTGCATTTTCATTTAGCTCAGAACACTTCCTGTCAATTGTTTCTATGCTTGTTTCCAGTGAATCAACTATGAAATGAGGGGTCGCAATTATATTTTGAATATTACTTAAACTTGCTATTTCAAGCATTGAAAGAGAGGTTTCCATGTTTGCGGCACCATCGTCAAGTTTAGGCAAAATGTGAGAATGAATGTCTACGAACATAAAGCGTCCGCCTCCCTGAATCTATTTTCAAATTTATCTATATCTTTTTTTCTCTTCTTTTCTTACTTGCTTTTCTACGGGATATTTGTATATCGTTTTCATCATAATATCGGTTATAGTAGTAATAATGATATTTTCCGGCATTGCTTTTGTCAATCTTGTTTATTACAACTCCGATAATATTTGCATTTACCTGGTCCAAAAGTTCTTTTGCCCTAACGATAGAATCAATTTCAACTGTTCCGGATGATGCGATAAGAATAGTTCCGTCAACAACTGTCGATAGAAGAGCCGCATCGGTTACAGTGCCTATCGGAGGAGTATCTATTAAAATTACATCATATTCATTGGTTACCTGTTTGATAAATTGTTTCATGATATTTGAGCTTAATAATTCAGAAGGATTCGGAG
The DNA here is from genome assembly GCA_041662985.1 of Clostridia bacterium. Classification (GTDB taxonomy): domain Bacteria; phylum Bacillota; class Clostridia; order Acetivibrionales; family JBAZRJ01; genus JBAZRJ01. The sequence continues at coordinate 21,595 of JBAZRJ010000011.1, read as the reverse complement.
GTATTATTCCACATGGCATAATATCCAGGTTTTTTAAATTCGTTTTCTTTAAATAAAGTCTGAAATCATCCTTAACTGAAAGAAAGCTTGTAAGGCCCCTGTCGTTTTCAACCTTAAAAATTTTGTGAATTTTTGGCTTTCTCAAGTCACCGTCAACCAGTAATACACGCTTTTCCTGGAGGGCAAAGGTAACAGCCAAATTAGATATTACTGTAGTTTTGCCTTCACCCGGCAGTGCACTGGTAAAAACCAAAGATTTGATCGGGTTATCAACACTTGAAAATTCAATATTTGTTCTCAAAACCCTGAAGGCTTCTGAAATAGGAGATTTAGGATTTGACTGAGCAATAAGCATTTTTTCCCTTAACAAAATATATACACGCTCCTTTATTTGAGTTAACTAATCGTAGATAATTGGTATTACGCCTATGACCGGAAGGTCGAGGTATTTTTTAATATCATCAGGTGTTTTAATTGTATTATCCAAATACTCAATAAGAAAATTCATACCTATTCCGAGAATAAGCCCAAGCATAATTGAAACTATAATATTCAATCTTTTGTTAGGCGAAATAGGTGATTTTGCAATTTCTGCGGTATCTATGACATTTACATTTTTAACCTGCATGATTTCAAAAACTTTATCTTTAAAAACAGTGGCAACACCATCCGCGATTTTTTTTGCCAAATCTTTGTCGTGGTCAGTTGCGGAAATTTCGATTACACGTGTGTCGTTCTTTAGAGAAACCGTTATTTTAGAAGACAATTGGTCTGCATTTAAATATGTAATTTTTAAGTCGGTTAATACTTTAGTTGCAACAGTTCTGCTGAGAATCAATTCGCGATAGTCCTTAACAAGCTGGTTTCCGAGCATAACATCATTATATCCCTGCTCTGTGCTTAAAGCATCCTTTTTACCGACGTAAAGAGTTGAGCTCGACTGATATAAAGGAGTTTGCACAAAATAACTGATTATAACGGAAGCTGTGACGCAAATTAGAACACTGACTACTATAATCCACCATCTTTTGAAAATGATTCTAACGATATCTCTCAGATTAAGTTCATCCATATTATCCCTTTCGTTATCTAATGTATTTAATAATTTAAATCTTATTATATTATAAATTTCGATTTTGCGATATAATAAAATGGTTCAAAAAAATATATTTTTTCTCCGAAATAATTATATCATTAAACTTACCTATGTCAAGGAATTACATTTTTATTAAAATAATTGAAATTGATTTGTTTATTATATATTTAATGTGGTAATTTTAAGATAATATAAACATGAAAAAGTAAATTGTTTTTTGAAGCAGATGGTAATAATTTGTAATTTAACAGGATATTGAAATATAATAATTTAACATGGAGGTATTTTATGGCGGACGCAAAAACAGTAGCAGTGAGCAATGCAAATTTTGATGAGATTGTATTAAAATCGGCGAAGCCTGTGTTGGTTGATTTCTGGGCATCTTGGTGCGGACCATGCAGAATGGTTGGTCCTATTATGGAGCAGCTTGCTGAAGATTTTTATGGAAAAGTTACCGTAGCAAAAGTAAACGTTGACGAAGAATCTGAACTTTCGACAAAATTTAGAATAATGAGTATACCTACAGTAATGCTTTTCAAAGACGGAGTAATTGCTGAAAAAGTTGTCGGGGCGAGATCAAAAGAGGAGTTTACCGAAATTTTAAACAATAATATCAAATAATACTTCGCTAAACGCTTAAATAAAAGCTTAGTCTGAAATGCGGTTATAAAAATCCAGATGATAATAAGATTTTATGATGAGAGCATCTAATGGAAAAGAAGGATTTTTAATAATATGTATTGAAGTATAATAAGATGTGTTTAATTTGCGCTCAGGGGTGATGATAAATGGCCGGTAAAAAACGTTTTAACTCTTCTTTATTTGGTTTTAATAAGACAAATGTGAATGAATATATTGAAAAAATGCTTGAGGAATTTGTCCAAAAGGTTAGCGAAAAGGACAAAGAACTTTTGGAAACAAAGAATCAGTTGGATGAAGTGAGTTCAAAATACGAAGAAATTTCAAAAATGGCCGATGAAATAAAGCAAGACAGGGATAGAATCAACGAAATTTTTGAAAAAGCTCAGGGTCAGGCTGATATGATTATTCAGGATGCTAAAATACAAGCGATAGAAGAAAAAAAGGATATTGAAGCACTTACTGAGAAGGAAAAAGAAAAACTCGTCGATTTAAAAAGAGAGATTAAAGATTTGAAAGAAGATGTAGCAATTGTATTAAAAGGTTATCAAACCCAGCTTGACCGTATGATTGATTCCGATTCCGATTCAGATGAGGAATTAAAGTCGTTTGACGAAGAACCGGAGGATGAATCAGAAATCAACGAAGCGTATAATGAGGATGAGGATATATTCAGAATATACAGAGAAAATGATGCTGACGAGATTGACGTCACAGAGAATATCGATGAGAAAAGTTTTCCGGAGGATACTGAAGACCGTGATGAGAACGAAGGGTCAAAAAATATAATTGAAGTTATGAACGAAATACAAGAAATACAAGAAATACAAATAGGGGACGAAATAAAAACCGATGAGGAGCAAGAGGGAGAAGTACCGGAAGAAGAAAAAGAAGAAGAAAAAGAAGAAGAAAAAGAAGAAGAAAAAGAAGAAAAAAAGGAAGAAGAAAAGGACAGCAAAACTGATAAACCGGATGAAATGAAAGAAATCGATGAAATTGATGATATTGACGAAATCGATAAAATCGATGAATTAAAAGAAATATTGGAGTTTTATACATCAGAAGAAAAAGATTATCATATAAAGTAATATATTGCATAAACCTTATTGAATGTATATAATGATAGTATATTTTAATAAATAATATTAACTATGATGTGGAAGAGTAAATATGGAAACTTCGAAGAGAGCCTTGATTGGTGCGAAAGGGTAAGGAACCATATTGAAAGCAACCATTGAGTTTCTTTTTCGAGAGTTTGAAATCCGTTATAAGGATTTTAAATAGAAAAGGACGAAGACCTCATGTTACAGAGGTACAGCATTTAGTTATGCTGACTTGAGAGAACACAGTAAAATGTGTTAACTAGGGTGGTACCGCGGATTACTCTTTCGTCCCTTATGGATGGAAGAGTTTTGTTTTGCAATAAAAGACAAATTAAAAACGATGGGGGGCTATTATTATGTTAAAGAAAATTCTGGAGATTTTAGAAAAGAACAACAGAATATCAAACGAAGAAATAGCAATTATGATTGGGAAAACAACTGCTGAGGTTGAGAAAGCGATAAAAGAACTCGAAGATAAAAATATTATTTTGAAATACAGCACTTTGATTAATTGGGAGAAGACCGACCGAGAATATGTAACCGCATTGATAGAGGTAAAGGTTACACCTCAGAACGGAGAAGGATTCGACAAAGTTGCGGAAAGAATATATAAATTTAAGGAAGTAAGGGCGTGTTACCTGATGTCCGGTGGTTTTGACCTGACTGTGATTGTTCAGGGTAACTCAATGAAGGAAGTGGCTCTATTTGTGGCAGAAAAGCTTTCACCGCTGGGATGTGTTTTGAGTACATCAACACATTTCGTTCTGAAAAAATATAAAGATGAGGATATTATATTTGATAAGACAGTGGGAGACGACAGGGAGGCAATAATTCTATGAAAATGAAGGATATGATTACTCCGGTGGTAAGAAATATAAAGCCGTCCGGAATAAGAAAATTTTTTGACCTTGTAAATGAAATGAAGGACGCTTTATCATTGAGTATCGGTGAACCTGATTTTATTACGCCCTGGAAAATAAGAGAAGCGGGAATCAATTCTCTTGAACAGGGACATACTCATTATTCTCCAAATGCCGGGTTTATTGAACTCAGAAGAGAAATTTCTAAATATGTTGATAGAAAATATAAAGTTATATATAACCCTGAGGATGAAATTCTTGTTACAGTAGGCGGCAGCGAAGGAATTGATATTGCACTAAGAGCTTTAGTGGGTCCCGGTGATGAGGTTATTGTTCCGGAACCAAGTTTTGTAGCATATTCTCCATGCGCAATATTCACAGGAGCAACAGTGGTTTCAATTAAACTAAGGGTTGAGGATCAGTTCAGACTTACACCGGAACTTTTATCCGCAGCTATTACAGATAAAACAAAGGTGCTCATATTTCCTTTTCCAAATAATCCGACAGGTGCTGTGATGTCACGCGTGGACATTGAGGGTATAGTTGAAGTCATAAAGGACAAAAATATTATTGTTATTTCCGATGAGATTTATGCTGAGTTGACATTCGAAGGTAAACATGAATCAATCGCTAGTTTTCCGGGGATGAAGGATAGAACTCTAGTCATAAACGGATTTTCGAAAGCATTTGCAATGACAGGATGGAGACTGGGTTATGCGTGCGGTCATCAGGACCTTATTTCCGCAATGTATAAAATACATCAGTTTGCAATCATGTCATCCCCGACAACTGCTCAATATGCTGCCATAGAGGCATTGAAAAGCTGTGATGACGAGGTTGCAATGATGGTTAAGGAATATGACTTTAGAAGGCGTATAATAATTGACGGATTCAGAAAAATCGGTCTCGAATGTTTTGAAGCAAAGGGCGCGTTCTATATTTTCCCGAGCATTAAGTCCACAGGACTCACTTCTGAGGAATTTGCGGAACGGCTATTATTGGAGCAAAAGGTTGCTGTTGTTCCCGGAACGGCATTTGGAGAGAGCGGAGAAGGATTTATAAGAGTTTGCTATGCTTATTCAACTGAAAACATCCATATAGCGTTAAAACGTATAGAAACCTTTGTTAAGAGCTTAAAACTTGGTTGATGATTTATATTTTGTCTAAGATTCAAATTTTAGCTGCGAAAAGCGGCAAGGAGTAATTTTAATGTCCGGCAAAGAGGAATTTGTCCACCTGCATCTGCATACCGAATATAGTCTTTTAGACGGAGCCAACCGTATAAAGGCATTGGTTTCGCGTGCTGTGGAGCTCGGCATGAAATCTCTTGCCATAACGGACCATGGCGTTATGTACGGCGTAATAGATTTCTACAGGGAAGCCAAAGAGAAAGGAATCAAACCGATACTCGGCTGCGAAGTATATACGGCAAAACGGAGCAGATTTGACAAACAGGCAAATATTGATTCCGATTATGGACATTTAGTCCTTTTAGCAAAAGATAATGCAGGTTACAAAAATTTGATGAAAATAGTATCATGCGGATTCACTGAGGGCTTTTATTACAAACCCCGAGTTGATATTGAAGTGCTTGAAAAATACAGCGAAGGTATAATTGCCATGAGTGCTTGTCTTTCAGGAGATATACCGAAAGCACTGCTGGACAATGATTATAAAACTGCAAGAAATATAGCAATAAAATATAACGATATTTTCAAGGCGGGAAATTTCTATCTGGAACTCCAAATAAACGGAATTGGTGAACAAAATCTTGTAAACCAAAAAATAATTCAGCTTTCATCGGACACAGGCATACCCTTGATTGCTACAAATGATGCACACTTTTTAAAGAAGGAGGATGCAAAAGCACATGATATCCTGCTTTGTATTCAAACCGGAAAGACTATCAACGATGAGGATAGAATGAAGTTTAGTACAAACGAGGTTTATTTTAAATCTGCGGAAGAGATGAAGGAATTGTTTAAAAACATTCCCGAAGCAATTGAAAACACAGTCAAGGTCTCTGATATGTGCAATGTTGAACTTGAATTCAATAATTTGCACCTTCCGGAATTCGATGTGCCTGATAATGCGGACCCATTTATTTATCTCAGTACTCTTTGCTATGAAGGCCTTTTTAAGAGATATGGAAAGAATTACGGTGATGATAAAAAGGAAAGACTTGAATACGAATTAAAAGTAATAAAACAGATGGGATTTGTCGATTACTTTCTGATTGTTTGGGATTTTATCAAATATGCGAAAGACAGCGGAATAATTGTCGGACCCGGAAGAGGATCGGCTGCGGGAAGTATTGTTTCATACTGTCTTGGGATAACAAATATCGATCCGTTAAAATTCAATCTGTTATTTGAAAGATTCCTAAATCCTGAAAGAGTAAGCATGCCCGATATTGACGTTGATTTTTGCTTCGAAAGAAGATCCGAGGTAATCGATTATGTAATCAGAAAATACGGTGAGGACAGAGTTGCACAAATAATCACATTCGGAACAATGGCCGCAAGAGGTGCGATAAGAGACGTTGGAAGGGCGCTTGATTTACCTTATAACATTGTCGACAGCATAGCTAAAATGGTACCGTTCCAAATTGACATTAAAATTAAAGACGCTCTGGAAATAAACCCCGATTTGAAAAAACGATATGACGAGGATTCTTCAATAAAGGAACTTATAGATACCGCCAAATTGCTTGAAGGTATGCCGAGACATGCTTCGACACATGCAGCCGGAGTTGTGATTTCTAAGGAACCTATTGTTGAATATGTTCCTCTCCAAAAAAATGAGGATTGCGTTACAACACAATTTCCGATGAAAGTCCTTGAGGAACTGGGACTGCTTAAGATTGATTTTCTTGGTTTGAGGACACTGACAGTAATTCAGGACACTCTTCTGCTCGTTGAAAAAAATCATGGTAAAAAAATAGATATTGACAATCTTCCTCTTGATGATGCGGATGTTTATAAAATGATCGGAGAAGGCAAAACAATAGGCGTTTTTCAAATTGAAAGTGCCGGAATGACAAGGTTTATGAAAGACCTGCAGCCGAAATCGATTGAGGATGTTATCGCGGGCATTTCTTTATACCGCCCGGGTCCGATGGACCAAATTCCGAGATACATAAAAAATAAGAATAATCCGTCGGGAGTAAAGTATGATCATCCATTGTTGGAGAACATTTTGAACGTGACTTATGGCTGTATGGTCTATCAGGAGCAAGTCATGCAGATAGTACGCGAGCTTGCGGGATATTCACTTGGACGTGCCGATATAGTGCGTCGCGCCATGTCAAAGAAAAAAGTCAGTGTCATGGAAAAAGAGAGAAAGAATTTTATCTTTGGAATTACTGACGAAAAAGGAAATGTAACCGTTAATGGTGCAATCAGAAATGGAATAGATAATCCCACCGCCAATAAAATTTTTGACGAAATGATGGATTTTGCAAGTTATGCTTTTAATAAATCACATGCCGCTGCTTACGCAATAATAGCTTATCAAACAGCGTGGCTAAAGTTTTATTATCCGAATTTATATATGGCATCAATTCTGAACAGTTTTCTCGGAAGCCCAAATAAGATTTCGATTTATGTTCACGAATGCAGAAAAAACAAGATTGATGTTTTACCTCCCGATATTAACGAGAGCAATCTGAAGTTCACTGTATCAGATGGAAAAATCAGATTTGGTCTTGTTGCAATTAAAAATGTCGGTGAAAATGCCGTCATGGAAATAATTCGGGAGAGAACTGCAAACGGCAGATTTAAGAGCTTCAAGGATTTTTGCGAAAGAATGGACGGTAAGGATATAAGCAAAAGATTTGTTGAAAGTCTTATTAAATGCGGAGGATTTGATTCTCTTAAAGTTGAAAGAGCCAAGCTTATGTCCGTCTTTGAAAAAACGATGGAAGGGATTCAGCAAAGGAAGAAACGCAGTTTAAAAGGACAACTCTCGATATTCGAAATACCCGGAGCAAAAGAGCAATACGAAACTATTGAAATTGACTACCCGGAAATCAAAGAGTTTCCCAAAAATATTCTGCTATCAATGGAAAAGGAAATGCTGGGACTATATATTTCAGGGCATCCGCTGACTGAATTTGAGAATGAGATAAATAATCAGGTCACACTATTCAGTTCGGATATAAATGATGTAACGGTAGACGTGGCAGATGATGTAGCCGGATTGGAGCAGAAGAATATCAGGGACGGAATGTATGCTGTCGTGGGCGGGATTATTCTGGAGAAAAAAACAAAAACAACGAAGAATAATAATCTTATGGCATTTTTAACACTTGAAGATTTATTCGGATCCATTGAGATAATTGTTTTTCCGACAGTCTACGAGCGCTATTCATCGATTGCGACGGAGGAAAATATTGTTTTAATAACCGGGAGAGTCAGTTTAAAAGAAGATGAGGCTCCAAAAATAATTTGTGATGAAATAAAACCAATCACTAAACAATCAATAAAGAGGCTTTATATTAAAATAGTTGACGATAAAGACGAAGGGGAAAAATTCGACTTGGAATCTTTGCTGTCCATGTTGAGATATTTTAACGGGAAAACGCCTGTATGTCTTTATTATGAAGCAAATAACGAAAAGAAATATTTAGAGGCTGATTGTTGGGTCAACCTAAATGAAGTGCTTATTTCCGAATTAAACAACAGATTTGGGAGAGACAATGTTAAAGTCAAGTAAAGGCCGGATATCCTCTCGATTAATGTTGCAATACCGCTTACGGAATTCTAATTATATTGATTTTTTAAACATATTAATATATAGTGAATATTGACTGAATTCTTGAAATTGACAGTGTATGAATAATGCGGAGGTGATAGAATTTTGGATGCTGAGTATGAGAATGTGTATGAAGATTATGTTGTTATAAAAGCTGAGGAAAACGGATTAACCGTTATTGGCATGACTCGCGGAAATGAAACAAAATTTCATCATACTGAGAAGCTTGATAAAGGTGAAGTTTTATTGGCTCAATTTACGAAAAACACATCGGCAATTAAAATAAGGGGCAAAGCCAGGATATATTGCCGTCATGGAGAAGTGCAGTCAGGTGTTTAATACTCGTGATTTCTCTCAAAAAGGAAGTGTCAGACTAAATGTGGACTGTTGTATATATGGCTCAAAATGAAGAAATGGTTCTTGTTTTGAAAGATTTGCTGGCTAACGAAGGAATTTTAGTTAAGATTAGACCAATTAGCAAAAATGTCGAAAATAATGATAATTATTTTGAAATACTGGTTCCTGAAGCGGAAGTTGAAGAGGCGCACAGTGTTATTATTGAAAATGGCTATTAATATTTACTTTAAAATTGAGACCCCGTGTATATTCAAATAGCACGGGGTTTATAAAATACATTGGAGGGCAATATGTTTGAGTCACAGACAAATTTTATTGTGCGTTATGCGGAGACTGACCAAATGGGAATTGTTCACCACTCGAATTATCCGATTTGGTTTGAAGCAGGAAGAACTGATTTCATAAGAAAGACAGGGATGCCCTATTCAAAAATTGAGGAAGCGGGAATATTGCTTCCGCTTTTGGAGTTATGCTGCACATATAAGGGCTTTGCAAAGTATGAAGATTCAATTAAAGTAAAAACATTCATTAAAGAGACAACAATAACAAGGATAACTTTTGGGTACGAGGTTTATAAAAACGATGAGGACGAAATAATTACCTTAGGACATACAATTCACACATGGACAAATAAGGATCTTAAACCTATAAATATAAAAAAACATTCTCCTGAATTATTTGAAATTATTTCAAAGGCTTTAATTTGAACGAGTTACCTTTAATTTGAATAGGTTACATTATTTAATGATATAATTGCAATGATTCCAACAAATATGATAGACTTATATTACAAAAATTCAGAGCATTAAATTCCTAATAGGTGGTGAATTGTTGAATATTCCGAATATTTTAACGGTTTTACGATTTGTAATGATTCCGATTTTTGGGTATTTTCTCTTGACGGGGCAATATCTTATAGGGGTTGTTTTATTTATAATAGCCGGTTTTACAGATGTATTGGACGGTTTAATTGCCAGAAGGTTCAACATGGTAACTTCCTGGGGTAAATTTGCCGACCCGATGGCAGATAAATTTATGCAGGTTACAGCTCTTGTTATTTTGGCAATGAAAGGAATAATTCCGCTTGCAATAATTATTATTGTTGTCGCAAAAGAGGTTTTAATAGCGATCGGATCTATTATGCTATACGAAAAAGACGATATTGTAGTGACTTCAAATTGGTATGGTAAATTGGCTACGGTTGTGTTTTATCTGGCAATAGTTATGGCGATTATTTTCAGAATAAATAATCTGAAGTCACCATATACGGATATCTTTGTAAATACATTTATGGTTATTGCGGTCCTTGCTTCGTTATTTGCGCTTCTTATGTACTTCTTGACCTATAGGAAAATTCATAAGGAGATAAAATAAAGGATGTTCGGATATATTCTTCCATTGAAGCAAGATTTAAAAATTAAGGAATATGAACTTTTTATGGCATATTACTGTGGTATGTGCAAGTCAATGAGTAAAAGACTTGGACAAATGCCGCGGTTATTTTTAAATTATGACTCGACATTTTTTGCAATTCTCCTGTCTTCAATTTCGGATGAGATGCCTGAAATAAAAGGTGAAAGATGTATCGCTCACCAAATAAAAAAACGTCTTGTTGTGAGAAAAAGCGAAATTGTTGATTATGCTGCCGATATTAATGTGATACTCACATATTTTAGCCTTAAGGACAAGTGGAACGATGATAAATCCCTGGTAGCAAGAGCCGGAATGCTATCTCTGGAGCATCAGATGACTAAATTAAAAAAGAAATATCCGAAAAAATGTGGTATAATAATCGGAAGATTGGGCAAATTATCTGAGCTTGAGTCAATCAGGTGCGACATATTGGATAAGGTTGCAGATTGCTTCTCGGAGCTTATTGGGGAAATATTGTGTTATGAGCCGCTATGTGCGGATAAAGACACTGAAAAGATTTTGAGATGGATTGGATACAATATCGGCAAATGGGTATATATCATAGATGCTTTTGATGACATAAAACAGGATATAAAGAATGAAAGTTATAATCCCATACTGCTTCAATATAGTTATGACGGCGGAGATATAGATGAATTTAAGAAAAGCATAAAAGACAAGATTGAATTTAATTTGACATATACATTAAGCGAAATATCAAAAGCATATGAATTGTTGAAAACAAACAGCAATTCCGGTATTGTTGAAAACATAATTTTTATGGGAATGTTGAAAAAGACCGAACAAATTTTAGGAACAGGGAGTTGTATCGCATTTGAGTAATCCGTATGAAGTACTGGGTGTAAAGCAGGGTGCAAGTCAGGAAGAAATTAAGAAAGCTTATTATAAGCTGGTAAAAAAATATCATCCCGATCGATTTCAGGAAAATCCACTATACGACCTTGCTGAACAAAAGCTGGCCGAAATTAACGAGGCATATGATTATCTTACGAAAAACTCGAATTCGTCGAATTCCGTCGGCAGTAACGGCTGGAATAATAAAAGCAACAGCAGCGATTTTTATAATAAGGTTAGAATGAATATAAGCAGCGGGAATATTGTGTTGGCTGAACAGATGCTGGATGAAACCGATGCCAGAAATGCTGAATGGTTTTATTTAAAAGGCATTATTTTTATGAAAAAGGGCTGGTACGACCAGGCATATTCTAATATTCAAAACGCTGTGAATATGGACCCTTCGAATTTTGAATATAAAGAAGCTTTAAATAAAATGAATATGTCCAATAACTCATTCAGAGGAAATGCAGCAGGAAGAGGTTATGGCGCAGGTCCGGATTTATGCACCTGCTGTCAGTGTTATTGCTGCTCAGAGCTTTGCTGCGATTGTTTGGGCGGAGGGTGTTGATTTCTTATATAAAGACTGAAATGGGGTATTTTTAGAATGACGGTACGTACCGGTAATTCAAAAAGAGTAGCGTTTAACGGAATATTGCTGGCTCTGTTGGTAATAACGATGTATCTGGCGTCTTTGCTGCCCGGTCTGAAAACCTCATTGCTTACTCTAAGCTCTTTTTATATAGCACTCGTAATAATCGAATTTAATATCTTAAACGGTTGGATTTTCTATCTGGCTTCATCGCTATTGCTTCTGATTGTTCTCCCAAATAAATTAATGCTCATACCATATGTATTATTCTTCGGGGTTTATGGAATTGTAAAGTTTTATATTGAAAGAAGAAATAAAATTGTAGTTGAATATATATTGAAAATATTATACTTCAATATTTTCTTCATACCTTTGATATTTTTTGGTGGAAAGCTATTCTTTTCCAATGCTATTGATAAATTCCCGATGTGGGCCGTAATTACGGCTCTTGAGGTTGTATTTATCGTATATGATTACATATATACATTATTTATCAGATACTATATTCAAAAAGTAAAAAGTAAGATTAAAATATAATGTTGAATTAGGACAAAAGGGATTAAAAGATAAGGGCGCAAAAATGGATGAAAGAACATTAAAGATATTGGAATTTGATAAAATTGTGAATAAGCTTGTGGAGAGATCAACCTCAGTACTTGGTAAGGAAATCGCGGCTAACTTAAAGCCTGTGAACGATCCGGGTACTGTAAGGGAACTTTTGAAGGAGACTGGCGATGGTGTGAGCTTTATTGTCGGGAAGGGAAATCCGCCTCTTGGCGGAATTCACGATATTCGAGAAAGTCTCAAAAGAGCAGGTGTAGGATCAACCTTAAACCCCGGAGAAATAATGCGTGCAGGAGATACCTTGCGGGCCGCTGAGAATCTAAAAAAGTATTCTCAAGAGGGCAGAAATTCTGACGAAGAAAGAAATATTGTCGTTGCATTAATACGTAATTTAGTTCCCAATAAAAAATTAGAAGAAAAAATAAAGCGTTCAATTGTAAGCGAGGAGGAGATTGCGGATTCGGCAAGTTCTGCACTTCTGGCTATAAGAAGGCAAATTAAATCAGAACAGGGTTCAATAAAAGACAAACTTGAAAGTATAATAAAATCATCCAAATACCAGAAATTTATGCAGGATTCAATTGTAACAATGCGCAAAGACAGATATGTTGTCCCCGTAAAATCTGAATATAAAAATGAAATTCCGGGACTTGTGCATGATTCTTCGTCAAGCGGAGCGACAATTTTCATCGAACCGATGGCTGTTGTTGATGCAAACAATAAAATCAAACAGCTTCAGATAAAAGAGACTGTCGAAATCGAAAAAATTTTAATTGATTTGACGAATGATATTGTAGGTATTTTAGACAGTCTTGAATCAAATATATCAATTCTTGCAAGGCTTGATTTTATTTTCGCGAAAGCAAAACTAAGTTTTCAATATAATGCTATGAGCCCTGATATCAACGATATCGGGAAAATTAAAATCAATAAAGGAAGACATCCGCTTATCGACGAAAAAGAAGTTGTTCCGATTGATTTATGGATTGGCGAGGATTTTAAAACACTCGTTATCACAGGTCCGAATACCGGCGGGAAGACGGTGACGCTTAAAACAGTCGGGCTTTTTACTCTGATGACACAATCTGGTCTTCACATTCCGGCAAACGACGGAACAAAAATGAGTATATTTGATAATGTCTTCGCTGATATCGGGGATGAACAGAGTATTGAACAGAGTCTAAGTACATTTTCGTCCCATATGAAGAATATTGTGAAGATTATTAAACGGGCTGATGATAAATCCCTTGTTTTGTTTGATGAACTGGGTGCAGGAACCGATCCCACAGAAGGGGCTGCGCTTGCAATGTCAATCCTTGAATGTCTTCACCAAACAGGCGCAACAGCGCTTGCCACTACTCATTACAGCGAGCTTAAGGTGTATGCGTTTTCAACAAAAGGAGTGGAGAATGCCTGCTGTGAATTTGATGTTGAGACATTAAAACCAACATACAAGCTTCTGATTGGAGTCCCCGGAAGGAGCAATGCTTTTGCAATTTCAAAAAGGCTTGGTCTGGAAGAAGGAATAATAGAGAGAGCAAAGGAATTTCTATCCGGGGAAGAGATAAAGTTTGAAGATATGCTGTTGAGTATCGAAAAAAGCAGAGCGGATGTATTGAAGGAAAAATTGAAAGCAAAGACAGTAAGTGCTGAAATAGAGGATTTGAAGGCTGAGATTGAAAAACAAAAGAAAAAGTTTGAGGTTCAAAAAGAACAGATGCTTAAAGAGGCAAGGCTTGAAGCTAAAAAAATAATTTCTTCGGCAAAGGATGAAACCGACGAACTTATAAAAAAGCTTAAAGATGCTGAGAAGGAAGAGGATTCGAAACTTCGAAACAAAATGAGCGAAGAAGTTAGAGTTAAGCTTAAGGGAAAGATTAAGGACGCTGAATTTTCTCTTTCCGAATCAATAATTCCGAGACGAAATCAAAATAAAATTACTAAGGAGTTGAAGCAAGGGGACAGTGTAATTTTATTGAACATTGATAAAAAGGGAACGGTGCTTGTTCCGAAAGACAGCAATGACGAAGTCATTGTACAGGTTGGGATTATGAAAATTAATGTTCATATAAGCAATCTGCAATTTGCAGATGAACAGGGCAAGGTCACGGAAAAGGCTTTGTCGGGCAGAATGGGAGCGACTAAATCGAAAAGTATATCTTCAGAGATTGATTTAAGGGGATTGCTTCAGGACGAAGCCATAAATCTCACGGACAAATATTTGGACGATATTGTGATGTCAGGACTACATGAGGTTACAATTATCCATGGAAAAGGAACCGGAGCGTTGCGTGCCGGAATTCATAAATATTTAAAATTAAACAAACATGTAAAATCTTTCAGACTGGGGGCATACGGAGAAGGAGACAGCGGTGTTACCATTGTTGAAATGAAGCGCTAAGTTGACAATACCACACCCATAATTTAGAATGAGAAAGGTAATTTACTTAAATAATGTACAGGATTAAAGGGGAGTTATAGTGGAAAGTATTAGAAATGATTTAAGAAATATCGCAATTATTGCTCATGTTGATCATGGCAAAACTACTTTAGTAGACGCAATGTTAAGGCAAAGCGGAATTTTTAGAGTGAATGAAGTCGTACAAGAAAGAGTTATGGATTCAAATGACCTCGAACGCGAAAGAGGAATAACCATTCTTGCAAAAAATACAGCAGTAAACTACAAAGGAACAAAAATCAATATAGTTGATACTCCGGGACATGCTGATTTCGGAGGTGAAGTTGAGCGTGTCCTGAAGATGGTCGACGGAGTATTGCTTTTGGTTGACGCATTTGAGGGACCCATGCCTCAAACAAGGTTTGTTTTGAAGAAAGCGCTTGAATTAAGTCTTAAACCAATAGTTGTGATTAATAAAATTGACAGAGCGGAAGCCCGTCCCGATGAAGTCCTGGATGAGGTGCTTGAGTTATTTATTGAGTTGGGGGCAGATGATAATCAACTGGAATTTCCCGTTGTATACGCATCTTCAAGGGAAGGATTTGCAGTATGCGATTTATACGGAGAAAGAAAAGACCTACAGCCCTTGTTTGAAGCGATATTAGACAGTGTACCCGCTCCTAAGGGCGAGATTGATAAACCATTGCAATTTTTGGTGTCAAGCATAGATTATGATGAATATGTTGGAAGAATCGCAATCGGAAGAGTTGAAAGAGGAGTTATCAGAATCGGACAGCAAGCCGTGATATGCAGAAAAGACGGAAGCCTTCAGAATATAAAGCTTACAAAGCTTTATGAATTCAGCGGATTAAAGAGAGTGGACTGTGACGAAGCCGGAATCGGTGATATAGTATCTGTTTCAGGAGTAAGCGATATAACAATCGGAGAAACAATCTGTGATGTTGAATTTCCTGAAGCACTGCCTTTTATTGATATTGACGAGCCGACGATTTCCATGACTTTCAGCGTTAACAACAGTCCTTTTGCCGGACGCGAAGGAACGTACGTTACATCCCGACATTTAAGAGACAGGCTTTTTAAGGAACTGGAGACCAATTTAAGTTTAAGAGTTAAAGAAACTGAAACACCCGACTCATTTGAGGTTTCGGGAAGAGGAGAATTGCATCTCTCGATTCTAATAGAAACAATGAGAAGACAGGGATATGAATTCCAGGTTTCGAAGCCTGTTGTAATTATGAAAGAGATTGAAGGAATAACAAATGAGCCTATTGAATATTTAACTATAGATGTTCCCGAAGAATTCATGGGCGTTGTAATGGAAAAGCTGGGAAAAAGAAAAGCTGAGATGGTTAATATGCACTCTGCTAATCAGGGATATATGAGGCTTGAATTTAAAATACCTGCAAGGGGTTTAATCGGATACAGAACAGAATTTCTGACGGACACAAAAGGCAATGGTATTATGAACCACATATTCGACGGGTTTGAAACTTATAAAGGAGATCTTTCGGGAAGGGAACGGGGTTCTCTTGTAGCCTGGGAAAACGGGGAGGCAATAACTTACGGACTTTTTAATGCGCAGGAAAGAGGATTGCTGTTTATCGAACCAGGGGTAAAAGTATACGAAGGTATGGTAGTAGGTGAAAACGCAAGGGCCGGGGACATTGTTGTCAATGTCTGCAAAAAGAAACATGTTACAAATATGCGCGCTTCAGGCTCGGATGAAGCTCAAAGACTTACAACACCCGTGAATTTGAGCCTTGAAGAATCACTCGAGTTTATTTCGGACGATGAATTGGTTGAAATTACACCAAAGTCCATTCGATTAAGAAAGAAAGTATTAAATACAGACTTACGCGCAAAAAGCGAATCGCGTTCAAAAAAAGCATGATAATGCCAAACGGCGGTGATGCAAAATGAAAATTGATTTTAAGGAATTTATTCAGAAAATTAAAAAAATTAAAAGAATCAGATTAAAAATTATTATTTCAGCAATAGTTTTAATAATTCTTGTTTGCGGA
The DNA here is from genome assembly GCA_041662985.1 of Clostridia bacterium. Classification (GTDB taxonomy): domain Bacteria; phylum Bacillota; class Clostridia; order Acetivibrionales; family JBAZRJ01; genus JBAZRJ01. The sequence goes on along the minus strand of JBAZRJ010000011.1, from coordinate 4,921 downwards.
ATTTCAGCGACTTCCTTTGTTTTAAATAACAGATACAATCCAAACGATAAGAAAATAATACAGATAGATAAGCAAGACCGTATAAATGTTGAAGTACCAAAGGGTGCAGGAACGTCAGAAATTGCAGAGATATTGCAGAACAAGGGAATTATAGGAAATAAAGAGATATTCAAAATTATTGCAAAATTAACCGGTTATGACGGAAAATTAAAAGAGGGAAATCATTTCCTCAGCAAGAAGCTGGATAATACAGAGGTTTTGAAAATACTTTCGCAAAAATCTGTTTTTAATCCGCAGATTATGGTGACTTTCCCTGAAAACTTTGGATTCAGGGAAACAGAAGAGAAACTATATAAGGAAAAACTGATTAATAAAGAACGGTTTGAACTTGTTGCAAATAAAGGGAAATTTGACTATCCGTTTATTAAAGACATACCTGAAAGAAAACACAGGCTTGAAGGATATCTGTTTCCCGAAACATATAGTTTTGACGGAAAATTATCCGAAGAGCAGATAATAGACATTTTTTTAAAACAATTTAATCAAGTGTTTACAGAAGAGTTTCGCAATCGTGCTAATGCTCTTAATATGACTGTTGATCAGATAATAACTCTTGCTTCAATTATTGAAAGGGAAGCGGAAACAGACGATGAAAGAGCTTTAATTGCCGGTGTTTTTTATAACAGATTGCACAGTAAAATACCATATTTAAATAAACTTCAGTCTTGTGCGACCATACAATACATTCTTATGGAAAATGGCGGTACATCTCACGATACAGTCACACTGGAAGATTTGAAAATAGTCAGTCCCTATAATACTTATATGTATGCGGGTCTGCCGATAGGACCGATTTGTTCTCCGGGCAGGCCGTCAATTATTGCAGCATTATATCCGGTTAAAACCGATTATTTGTTTTTTGTTGCAAAAAATGACGGTTCGGGCGGCCATTATTTCTCGAAAACATATCAGGAACATTTGGCCGCAATAAAAAAGGCCGAAAAAAATTAACCGCGGTTTATATCAAATTCTCATTGCGGAGACACCAAATGATTAATTATGAGTATATAAACGAATATATCCGAAAAACAATCAGAAAAAACAGCGGTATATTAGCTGAGATGGAAAAGTATGCTAAGGAGAATTATGTTCCTGTAATATCTCCTGAGGTTGTTTCGCTTATACGAATAATTTGCAGCATAAAGAAACCAAAACGGATTCTTGAAATAGGCACAGCTATAGGGTATTCGGCATTGATATTATCCGAATCGCTTTGTGCGAACGGTGTTATTGATACCATTGAGAGAGATGAAAGTATGATTGTTCTTGCAAAAAAATATATTAAAAAAGCAAATAAAGAAAAATTGGTAAATGTTATCGCGGGAGAAGCTGATGATGTTTTGAAATGCCTTAATAAAGGATATGATATTATTTTTATGGATGCCGCAAAGGCACAGTATAAAGAATTTTTAAAAGAATGTCTGAGAATGTTAAACCCGGATGGAATATTGATTTCCGATAATGTTCTTTATAAAGGAATGGTTGCAAATGAAGAACTTGTTACAAACAAAAAGAAAACCATTGCCTATAAAATGAGAAGCTATTTGGAAGAACTTTGCCGGAATAAAGAGCTGGAAACTACTATTTTACCTGTCGGTGACGGAGTTACAATCAGTCACAAAACTGTCGGAGACGATATTATAATTGGTAACAAAAAGGGAGTAATTAATGAACAAGGTTGAATTATTGGCACCTGCGGGGAATCTGGAAAAACTAAAGATGGCGATTATTTATGGCGCAGATGCGGTTTATATAGGCGGAGAAGAATTCGGACTGCGAGCTTCGGCAGACAATTTCAGTGAAGCCGATATGAAAGAAGGAGTTGAATTTGCTCACAAAAAAGGAGTAAAAGTTTATGTAACAATGAATATAATTCCTCACAACGAAGATCTTATCGGGATGGAAGAGTACATTAAGAATCTTGTGGAACTAAAAGTCGATGCAATTTTAATTTCAGATCCGGGAGTTTTTTCGATTGTAAGACATGCAGCACCTGAAATGGAGATACATTTAAGCACTCAGGCAAACAACACAAATTATAAAAGTGCTTTGTTCTGGTTTAATCTTGGCGTCAAAAGGGTTGTCTTGGCTCGCGAATTATCGCTTTCGGAAATTAAAGAAATCAGAAACAATACACCTAATGAACTCGAATTGGAAGCTTTCGTACATGGTGCGATGTGTATCTCTTATTCGGGAAGATGTCTTCTAAGCAATTATTTGGCCGGACGTGATTCAAACATGGGACAATGCGCACATCCTTGCCGATGGAAATATTATCTTATGGAGGAGAAACGGCCCGGTGAATATTTGCCGGTATATGAAAATGAAAGAGGTACTTTTATATATAATTCAAAAGATCTTTGTATGATTGAACATATACCGGAGATTATTGAATCGGGTATTACAAGCCTTAAAATCGAAGGAAGGATGAAAAGTTCATTCTATGTGGCGTTGATAGTAAAAGCATATCGTGAGGCTATTGATAAGTATTGCGAAAACCCCGGGAACTACAGACCTGACCCTGAATGGATGATTGAAATATCGAAAGCAAGCCACAGGGAATATTCGACGGGATTCTATTTCGGTAAAATGGATAACGGCGGTCAGATATATAATACAAGCTCATATATTCGCGAATATGATTTTATAGGAATTGTTCTTGAATATGATGAAGGCACATGTATTGCAAAGGTTGAGCAAAGGAACAGAATGTTTGAGGGAGATGAAATTGAGGTAATAAGTCCAAACGGTAAGTTTTTCAAACAAAAGATTAGTAATATGAAAGATGAGTTCGGAGATGAGACGGAGGTTGCACAGCATCCGCAAATGATTGTTTTCATACCGATGGGGCAAAAAGTGGAAAAATACTCTATCTTAAGAAAAATAGGAAATGGTTGAAAAATATTAAATAATAAACGTCCGTATGATATAATATAAGCAGACAGAAACATCCTTGGAGGGTGACTTTATGGAGATTCTTTCAATCAATGAAAGAGTTGAAAAGGTTAAAAGCGATAAAGAAGCAGTTAATTTACTAATTGAGGAATATAAACCCTTTATTGCGTCGTGCGTAAAAAGTTCAACGGGCAGATATATGCGCTATGGGGAAGACGATGAGTTAAGTATTGCTTTGATAGCATTTGTTGAGGCTATAAATGCATATAATATTAAAGCGGGTAATTTCCTGCCTTTCGCCAAAAATGTCATAAAACGACGTCTGATTGATTATTACAGAAAAGAAAATAAACAAAGCAATGTGATTTCGTTAAATTGTTTCAATGATGATGAAAACCCGAAAGAACTTGATTTTTCTGTTCAGGAATCAATTAATAAATTTGGAAGCGAAGAACAGAATTACGATCGAAAACTCGAAATAGAAGAATTAAAAACTGATCTTGCAAAATGGGATATAACATTAAAGGATCTTTTAAACTCTTCTCCAAAACACACCAAAACCCGAAAAATGTATAAAGACGTCATTAAATATTTGTTAGAGAACAATGATTTGATCGAAATAATCAAACAAAAAAAATGCTTGCCAACGGCTGAGATTGAGAAAAGATTGGCAATACCCCGTAAAAAAATCGAACGAGGTCGAAGGTATATAGTAGCCTCGATAATAATTGCTCTTGGTGATTATCAATACTTGAAAGAATTTCTTGATTTATAAAAATTAAAATATGCACAGGAGGTGAAAACGTGAAAGCAATAATTGCAGAGATTAATAAGAATTACGCCATAGCAATATTCGAAAATGGCGATTTTAAGAAGATTAAGCCGAAAGCATTTTATTCAGTAGGGGCTGTGGTTGATTTATCATCAGTAAAGAATTTCAAATTTCACACAAAGACGAAGTTTGTTTCAGTAGCTGCTGCGCTGATTTTTGTTTTCGCGCTCTCGATTTCAACATATGCATATTTCAGGCCATACAATTATATCAACATAGACATTAACCCGAGCGTTGAAGTTGTAACAAATATGTTTAATAAGACAATAGGGATTAAAGCTTTAAATGACGATGGAAAGAAGATTCTTTCAACAATCAGGTATAGCAGCGACAATGTTGATGAGTGCGTAAAATTAATATTGGACCTTGCGATATTACACGGATACTTGCCTCCTGTAAAAAGCAATGCCGTGATGATTACAGTTTCGAATAATGACAATAACAGTACCGAAAATCTTAATGAAAAACTGGAAAACCTTGCAGAAAACGAATTGGATAAGATTAATGTTAACGCTGCTATTTACGTCGAAAGTGCAACGATGAAGACACACGATAATGCTGTCAACAGCGGTAGAGTTGTCGGAAGACAGATAATCCTAGCAGAATTAAGAAAAGTGGACTCATCTGCAAGAATTCAAGATCTTGAAAAAAGTCCGGTTATAAAAATAATGGAAAAAATTAAGGATGCCCAAAAGCCCGATCGGACGCCAAGTACCGATAAAAAAAATAACGAAAAGAACTCAAAAGATAGTTCTGCTACAAATAATTCAAGCACTGCATCTGATAAAGCAATAGCAAATCAAGGTACAGCTACTACAAATCAGAGCACAACCGCGACAGATAAAAGTAAAACCAATGACAATTCTGTCCCAAAAGACAACTCGGGAAACAACAAGGGGAAAAAGATAAAATCGAAAATTCAAGAATAGTTAGAAGATAATTCGAACAATTCTATATAAAACCGATATAAACAACCAAATATAAATAGTAAAGTAGTTTTTTCTGTGTGTCAATAGTCAGCGAAAATGTCACCCCTAATATGTGATAACTGTGCAGCGATTATGTCACCCCCCTTTTCTTTTTTGAATAAAATAAAAAGCTATAATCATACCAGGGAGAATTCGGATTATGCCG
>JBAZRJ010000010.1:0-53661 GCA_041662985.1 Clostridia bacterium | reverse complement strand
TAGCAAACGATTCAGTCGAGGGGAGTTTTTTAAATGGGAAGAAGAGCGTCGAGGGATATAGCGATGAAGCTCTTATACCAATTGGAAATACAAAAGGAAGATAAAGAAGAACAGATTGATATTACTTTAGCTCAAAATGAACTTTCAAAAAACGATAGGAAGTATGTTCTTGATGTAGTAAAAGGCGTATTCGAGAACCTGTCATATATTGATAAAGTAATTGATAAGTATTCCAAAGGGTGGAAAATAAACAGGATATCTAAGGTTGATTTATCAATATTAAGACTCAGTATTTATGAAATTGGTTTTATGAATGACATACCTTTTAGCGTATCGATAAATGAAGCGGTCGAGCTTGCAAAAAAATACAGCAACGAAGATGCCGGCTCTTTTGTAAACGGCATACTCGGAAAGGTTTCAAAGGCCAGAATATTACCATCGGAAAGCAGCGATGAAGAAGTTTAAACAAGGAACCAAGAAGGATAGCTATGAATCAAATTCTATCTGTCTCAGAAGTTAACCGATATATTAAAGAAATCATTTCACGCGACCTGATCCTTGGAAACATCATGGTAAGGGGCGAACTGTCAAATTATATTTATCACAGCTCAGGGCATATGTATTTTTCACTGAAGGACGAATCAGGAATTATTAAATGCGTAATGTTCAAAGCAAGTGCGTCTCATGTTAAGTTCAAGCCGGAAAGCGGTATGAAAGTAATTATAAAAGGATATATTTCTGTTTTTGAAAGGGATGGAATATATCAGTTATATGCTGAGGATATGCAACCTGACGGTATAGGGAGTCTTCATATTGCTTTCGAGCAATTAAAGGCGAAACTTGCGTCAGAAGGTCTTTTTGACGTCAGCAGTAAAAAATCGTTACCCTTTCTCCCGCAAAAAATTGCTGTTGTGACATCGCCTACAGGTGCAGTAATTAAAGATATAATGAATGTTCTGTTCAGAAGATTTCCGAATATTGAACTGATGATATTTCCAACCGCTGTACAGGGTGAGACTGCTGCAGGTCAGATTGTTCACGCTATAGAAAAACTTAATGAATTGAACGAGGTTGATGTAATTATTGTTGCGCGAGGCGGCGGGTCGTTGGAGGATTTATGGCCGTTCAACGAAGAGAAAGTTGCAAGAAGCATTTATAGTTCTTCAATACCTATTATTTCAGCTGTCGGACATGAGACTGATTTTACTATTTGCGATTTCGTTGCGGATTTTCGGGCACCGACCCCCTCCGTTGCCGCTGAAATAGTGATTCAGGAGAAGCAAGCGCTTCTTGACAGAATCTCTGCTGATACAAAAGCATTAAGGAATTTATTGATTAAAGATGTTAAGCAAAAAAGAGAAAAGTATCAGAAGATAATGGAAAGTTATGTTTTTAAACAACCATTTGACAAAGTTTATCAGGAAAGGCAGAAACTCGATTCATTTGAGAAATATTTAAATAGAGGACTTATGACTAATGTGGATAGAATGAAAGCAAAATTAGGGATTATCACCGGAAAGCTTGATGTATTGAGCCCCTTGACAATATTAAGCAGAGGATACAGCGTTGCAGTAATGGAATCAGGACGTAATGTTGTTAGGTCCTATAAAGACGTAAAAAAGAATGATAAGCTGGAAATAATAATTGAAGATGGTTTTATCGGATGTACGGTAAATACCACACGGCAAAACGAGGGGGGTTGTTATGGAAAAGAAGAAGAAAAGCTTTGAATCTGCATTAACAGATCTCGAAAAAATTGTGCAAAACCTTGAGAACGGCGAACTTACACTTGATGAATCCATTGCAGCTTTTCAAAAGGGGATCGAATTATCGAGATATTGTTCAAAAGAACTTAATTCAGCTGAAAAAAAGATAAGTATCATCCTGGAAGATGAAAAAGGAGACATTAAGAAAAAGAATTTTTCGGATAAGGAGGAAGGATAATTGATAACACATTTTGACAAGAAATACGCAAAATTTTCAAATATTATTAATGTTAATCTGGAAAATTATATTAGTATTAAAAAGGACGCAGAAATACCATGGGCTTCGCTGTACAATTCTGTTAAGTACAGTCTTATGGCAAGCGGAAAGCGCCTCAGACCTGTTGTAGGACTTGCTGTTGCAGAGATGCTGGGTTGTGATTTTGAAAAGATTCTGCCATATTTATCTGCGATTGAAATGATACACACATATTCTTTGATACATGATGACTTGCCGGTTATGGATAATGATGATTACAGGCGTGGAATTCCGACGAACCACAAGGTTTTTGGTGAGGCTAAAGCTGTTCTGGCAGGTGATGCCCTTCTGAATTCTGCCTTTGAGACAATGATTGGTGATATTTCGACTTCGGATTTAACTGAATATAAAAGCAAAGTTGATGCAATGCAATTTATTGCAAAAGCTTCAGGCATTAACGGAATGATTGCCGGACAGATATTGGATATTGATTCAGAAGGAAAGAAAATATCAGAGAGTATGCTGAAGCAAATGCATAAATTAAAAACGGGTGCATTAATCAAAGCATCAGTCTTAGCACCCGCATATATTTGCTCTGCCACTGATGAGCAATTTACGAAACTTGAAGTGTTTTCCGAAAATATCGGTCTTGCATTTCAAATTAAAGATGACATTCTTGATGTTGTGGGAAACTTTGAAAGTATGGGAAAGAATATGGGTGGAGATGAAATAAAGAATAAATCGACCTTTATTTCAATGTATGGTTTGGAACAATCAAAAGTTAAACTGAGAGAAGCGACCAGAAATGCAATTGCCTCACTCGATATATTTGGAGAAAAAGCGGCATTTCTTATTGAACTGACTGAATTTATTGAGAAAAGAAATAAATGATGAATCGCGAGATTAGTCAATATACGACGATTGACGCTGAGACCTGTATACCTGTAATAATGTGATAACCTAAACTATGCAAATTAGAACTCACATTGCCGTAAAGCACCCTTTAGTAATACGCCGGGATGTGCTATAATTGTTAGTTGTAGTGACATTTTTATGAAAAATGTTTGCGTATGCATATTTAGTGGTGCAGTATTCTAGTCAGGACTCCTGATTCTGAGGACGGGCCTAAAAATCCGTTTAAGGGCACATCGATGAAGTTCCTTGTGTCGGCCTGTTACGCCCAGTGGTGGGCTGATGCTGGGAGTTAAGGTTTATGGGCGATCTGTAATGGCATACAGGCGTTGACCCATCTACCGTGGAGACCCTACCTTTTGGGAGAAACATGAGCGTTTGGAGCAGTTCGCTGCTTTATATCGCTTATTTTCAACTACGAGATGGGATTGAACCTGTTAGGCGGTATCGAAAGGTGCTGCGAACAGAGTAGCCTGCCTTGAGTGGATTTGGTGGATAGTAGATCAGGCATACGATTATTGGCCAATATGAGTGTGATATTGCTATTTGAAACCAACTTTGCAAAAGAGGCTAGGAATCAGAAAGACTGTTGGGGAAAACCCCTAGACTGTTCGAAATGAGGTATATCAGGGATTGCAGTGTGGACTAAGTGGTAATCAGGTCTCGTCAGTGGCGACACGGCGACGGCATTTTTAAAGGGAAACCGCTGATTTGGCGACATTTCAGTAGATTCCGGGGAAATCCTACCTGACCTAAGCCGCAAGATTGACTTGATATACCGCCACTACATTTTTTATAATCGGAGGATTTTAATGAAGTCCAATAAAAAGAATAAACCGAACGAAATGAAGGTAAGGTTCAGAGCAAATCTTTTAGCATCAAGCAACGGGAATATTGTTTGGATTATATCAATGACGGTTTTATCTTTTATTCTATCAGTTTCATTATCATATATTTCTTCAAGTATTTTAAAGGATGTCAGTATTATGGTGGCTTTTGTTGTTGTTTTTGCCATCGTTCTGTTAAACATTTTTGCTGATACAATTGGTACAGCTGTTACGGCTGCTGAAGAAAAGCCTTTCCATGGAATGGCATCCAGAAAACTATATGCTTCTGAGCAGTCAATAAAACTTATAAGAAATGCCGACAGAGTGTCAAATTTCTGTAATGACGTTGTTGGTGATATCTGCGGAATAATAAGCGGTGCGGCTAGCGCTTACATTGCGATAAAGATATTGAAGACATCGATAAATGTGGAAACGTCAATTACAAGTCTTGTAATTACAGCTTGCGTTGCCGGTTTGACGGTAGGAGGCAAGGCAATAGGAAAAACAATAGCAATAAAAAACAGTAATTATATTGTATATAATGTCAGTGTCGTGGTAAAATTCTTTACAGGAAACATTGGATTTAAAAGAAACGAAAAAAACAATGATAAAAATTGAAAGAGGGATAAACAATAATTGGGATGCTTATTGGATAATGTTGCTTCACCTGAATATATAAAAAAACTTTCTCCTTCGGAGCTCGAAAAACTGGCTTTGGAAATAAGAATGTTTCTAATTAAAAAAGTTTCAAAAACAGGCGGACATCTTGCTTCGAACCTCGGGGTTGTCGAGCTTACAATTGCTTTGCACCGAGTGTTCAGCACGCCAATAGACAGAATAATATGGGATGTCGGACATCAATCATATGTTCATAAACTGATTACAGGCAGAAAAGATTTGTTTGATGGCTTAAGGCAACTTGGCGGCATTTCGGGTTTTCCGAAATCAAACGAAAGCGAACACGATTGTTTTAACACAGGGCACAGCAGTACTTCGATTTCCGCAGCACTCGGTATTGCGCGCGCAAGAGATATTAAGGGCGAGAATTATTCAGTTATTGCCGTTATCGGAGATGGCGCGCTGACCGGAGGAATGTCTTTTGAAGCACTGAATGACGCAGGCAGATCCAATAATAATCTAATTGTAATTCTGAACGACAATCAAATGTCCATCTCTAAAAATGTCGGCGGTATGTCAAGATATCTGGGAAAAATCAGAACACAGCCAAGGTATTTAAGAATCAGAGAAGATATAGATTCTTTTGTCAAAAAAATTCCATTAGTCGGCAATAAACTGCATAATTTCATAAGCAGAATAAAACGAGGAATCAAATTCATAATAATGCCGCAAATGATATTTGAAGAGCTTGGATTTAAATATGTGGGCCCTATCAACGGCCACAGTATTCCTGAATTGACCGATGTGTTAAATAGGGCAAAACAGGCAAAGGGCCCTGTTTTTATACACATTTGCACACAAAAAGGCAAGGGATACCAGTTTGCTGAGGAAAAACCGCAAATTTTCCATGGAATGCCTCCTTTTGAAATCGAAACAGGAGAGGTTTTAAACAATAAAGGTAAAAGTTATTCAAGTGTTTTTGGTGATGAAATTATTAAATTGGCAAAAAATGATAAGAGAATTGTTGCGATTACGGCGTCTATGCCTCAGGGTACAGGATTAGACAAGTTTGCAAAAGCTTTTCCGACTCGTTTCTTTGATGTTGGAATTGCTGAACAGCATGCTGTTACTTTTTCCGCAGGGTTGGCATGCAATGGTCTGAAACCTGTCCTTGCTATGTATTCATCGTTTATGCAAAGAGCATATGATCAGATTCTTCACGATGTTGCGATGCAAAATCTAAATGTGGTTTTTGCGGTAGACAGAGCCGGTATTGTCGGCAGAGACGGTGAAACCCATCAGGGAATCTACGATATCTCATATTTGAATCACATTCCCAATATGACGATCATGGCACCGGCAGATTTCAATGAACTAAGAGAGATGCTGGATTATGCATTAACCAAGCATACAGGTCCGATAGCTATAAGGTATCCGAAGGGCGGGAGTTCAAAAGAAATCGAATCTGAATTTCCCGGAATCAAACTCGGGAAAGGTGAATGTATAAAAGAAGGCAAGGACCTTACCATAGCCGCAATCGGCGACATGGTTGAGATAGCAGTCGATGTTTCGGAAATCTTAAAGGAAAACGGAATTGATGCCGAAATTATCAATGCAAGGTTTATTAAACCTTTGGACGAAGATTTGATTATTAAATCCGTAAATAAAACCGGGATGCTCTTTACAATTGAGAACAGCACTGAAATCGGAGGATTTGGAAACTGTATAATCGGAATGCTTGATAAAAAGAATATCATTGTTAAGCATAAAATATTTGCTTATCCCGATGAGTTTATCACTCAGGGCTCCAGAAGAGAGCTTGCAACCTTATATCACATTGATCCTCAGTCCATTTCAGAGGAGATTCTGAAAATAAAAAAACAATAAACAGTAAACAGTAAACAGTAAACAAAAAACAATAAGCAGTAGTCTAAATATTTGGAGGTTATGATTTGTCTAAGGAACGTTTGGATGTAATCCTTGTTAAAAAAGGTTTCTTTGAAACAAGAGAGAAGGCCAAAAGTGCAATAATGGCCGGGGATGTCTATATAGCAAATCAGAAAGCCGACAAACCGGGAACAAACTATCCCGATGATGTTGAAATTGAAATAAAGGAGAACAATAATCCATTTGTAAGTCGGGGCGGTTTAAAAATTGAGAAGGCTATTAAAGAATTTGATATTGACCTTTCAGATAAAGTGGTGATTGATGTAGGTGCTTCAACCGGAGGGTTCACAGATTGCATGCTTATGAACGGGGCAAAAAAAGTTTATGCAATAGATGTTGGGTACGGACAACTTGCATGGAAGCTGCGAAAAGATGAAAAAGTTGTATGCATGGAGAGGACAAATATCAGATATGTTAAACCTGCCGATATTGCCGAACCGGCTGATTTTGCATCAATAGATGTTTCTTTTATTTCACTGAAAAAGGTCCTTCCTGCTGTTTACAATCTTTTACATGAAGACGGAGAAATTTTGTGTCTCGTTAAACCGCAGTTTGAAGCCGGCAGGGAAAATGTCGGAAAACATGGTGTGGTGAGAGATGCAGAAACGCATATCTCGGTTTTAAAAGATATTGTTCTATTTGCAAAGGACAATGACTTTTCAGTTAAAGGACTTGGATTCTCACCTATAAAAGGCCCTCAGGGCAATATCGAATTTCTTCTTTATTTATCAAAGGTTAAATCTGGACCAAAGGACTATAATGACATAATCCGCGAGTTAATAAATTCAGCACACAAGGATTTGGATTAAAGTTGAAAAATATTTGTAAAATATTACCTAAAATTTAAAAAGTTTAATTTATTTAGTTAATAAAGTTTGATATAATAATTTATAGTCGCACATAAATTTCAGTATCAAAGATTGAGGTATCCAATGAAAAAAATCGGAATTATCCCTAACATTGATAAGGATCTGGATTTGTTTTTCACCAAAAAAGTTATTAAGACGATTGTTGAATTGGGCGGTCGTGCATTGATTACAAACGATGTTTCAAAATTAATCGGAGAAACATGCGCAGAATCCTATGAGAGTGAGAAACTCATTGAAAATGCGGAGCTTGTCATCTGCCTTGGCGGCGACGGTTCTTTCTTAAAGGTTGCAAGAAAGGTTTACGAACAAAAATTGCCTGTATTGGGGATAAATCTTGGCAGTCTTGGTTTTTTGGCGGAGGTTGACAAGAGTGAAATAGAAACTGCGATGGCAAGAATTATCAGTGATGACTATGAAGTTGAAGAAAGAATGATGCTTGATGTTTCAGTAAAAAAAGACAACAAAATTATTTACAGTGACGTTGCATTAAACGACATTGTCATTTCAAGGGGAGCATTATCGAGAATAATCCATTTAAAAACATATATAAACGATGAATTTGTTGATACTTTCCCGGGTGACGGATTGATTATTTCAAGCCCGACCGGTTCAACTGCTTACTCGCTTTCATCGGGTGGACCGATTGTTGAGCCAAATATTGATTTGCTTATCATAACACCGATTTGCCCTCATATTTTATATTCAAGATCTTTTATAACCGAGGGGAGCAGCACAGTTAAAATTTTATTGTCCGAAGGTTCCAGCTCAGACGCAATGGTTACTGCAGACGGACAAATAGGTTTTCCGATTCGGGAAGACTATGTTATTGAGATTAATAAATCCGACAATACCGTAAAAATGATTCAAATGAGAAAGAAGAATTTCTTTAACATTTTAAGAAATAAAATTTATTTCCGGGGGGAGAATCTGAAAAAAGATGAAATATAACAGACATGCGAAAATATTAGAAATAGTGGATAAATACAATATAGAAACGCAGGATGAAATTACCGAGAAACTCAAGGAAATAGGTATGGACATCACACAGGCTACTATATCAAGAGACATTAAGGAATTAAGACTCATAAAGGTTTTGTCGGATAAAGGGAGATATAAATATGCACCGTACTCAAAATATGACATACCGATTTCTCACAAACTTCTTACAATATTCACGGAATCCTATGTTTCAAGCGATTACGCAAATAATTCAGTCATAGTAAAAACACTTCCGGGTATGGCTCAGGCGGCGGCTTCAACAATTGATTCTTTGAACTGGCCTGAAATTGTGGGCTGTATTGCAGGTGATGACACAATTATGATAGTCTGCCGTGCAGAGAAAATAGCGGAAGAATTGGTCGACAAATTCGGCAAAATGGCGAAATAAAGATTTTTAAGCTTATTCTCGAATAAGCGTATAAGGTGGGATAAAATGCTTTTGCAACTGGACATTCATAATATGGCGTTGATTGATAATGTAAGCCTCAGACTTGGAAGCGGCTTGAACATTTTATCAGGTGAAACCGGAGCCGGTAAATCAGTAATAATCGATTCCCTTCACGCGATTAAAGGGGAGCGGCTATCAAAAGAAATTATCAGAACAGGAAGCGATAGAGCCGTTATAGAGGCAGTGTTTAATATAGATTCAGATAAAATTTCAGATATATTTTCTGAACAGGGGATTGAAATTGAGGAAGATGGGACACTTATTGTTTCAAGAGAATTTTCCGTATCCGGTAAAAACATTTGCAGAATTAACGGGAAAATGGTTACGTTATCAGTTCTAAGTGCTATCGGTGAAAGACTTGTGGATATCCATGGGCAATATGACAGCCAATCACTTCTTAAAACAGAAAATCACATAATGCTTCTTGATGCTTTTGGAGGAGCGAAAATTCAATCCCTCAAGCAGGATTATACTAACATTCATTCCGAATACAAATCGCTGACATCAAAAATCAAAGAATTATCGGCAAGTACCGCAGAACGTGAAAAACGCATTGATATGATAAGATTTCAGATAAATGATATAAAAAGTGCGGAACTTATTCAGGGAGAAGAAGAAGCGCTTTTGAAAATGAAAAATTATCTCTTGAATGCCGAAAAAATAAAAGGCGCGCTTTCGGAATGCCATGAAGTTCTATTTGATGGCGAAGAAGGAATGAATTCAGCATACGATGATATTAATATTGCAATTGAAAAGATAAATTCAATTGCGAAAGTCGACGAAAAGTTTGCGAAAATTGCATCATCAATCGAAGAGATTCATTATATGCTGGAAGATGTTGTTTCAGTTGTCAGAACCGAAAGGGACAGTATAGAATTTGACCAAAACAAGCTTGAAAAAATCGACGAAAGAATGGATTCGATTTTTAAATTAAAAAGAAAATACGGTGAAAACATATCGGAAGTACTTAAATATCTGGAAGATGTAGAAATTGAACTTGATTTGTTGAATAAGAGCGAGGAAAATATTTCCGAACTGACAGTAAAATTAAAGAATACTGAAAAAAGCCTTGAGGCAGTATCTCTGGAGCTTCACAACGAAAGAATATCAGCAGCGGGAATTTTGGAAAGTAAAATCAGCGCTGAGCTAAATGATCTTGAAATGAAGAAATCCTTGTTTAAGGTTGACATTGAGTTTAATGACGAAAACGAAGATGGCAAAAAGAGATATTTTCAAAATGGCAGTGATAAAATTGAATTTTTAATTTCGCCAAATGTAGGAGAACCGCTGAAACCGTTGTCAAAGATTGCTTCGGGGGGAGAGATGTCCAGAATAATGCTTGCAATAAAAACGATACTGGCAAAGGTCGACCGGATACCATCGCTTTTGTTTGACGAGATTGATATTGGAATAAGCGGCAGAACAGCCCAAAAAGTAGGCGAAAAGCTTTCGTACATCTCGAAAAGCCATCAGGTTATCTGTGTCACGCATTTGGCTCAAATTGCCTGTATGGCAGACATAAACTACCTGATTGAAAAGTCTGTCGATAATAATGTTACGACAACTAATGTTAAGATGATTGAAGGCGAAGCACTTAGAGATGAAATTGCACGAATTTTGGGAGGAGCAAGTGTTTCCGATATTACTTTGAAACACGCAAAAGAAATGCTGGAGACGGCAAGAAAATTGAAAGAAAACACAAATCAATAGAAAAACGACATAAAGCAATACAAACATACTGCAAATGTGTAAAAATATGATAAAATAGTCCAAAATATTGTAAATATTACTTGATATTTTTATTGAAGTAGATTATAATAACAATAATTACAAAATTTACAAATATTGGAGGGAACTAAATTGAGTGTAAAAAAAATTCAGGTTGTAATCGCAGATGATAATCAGGAATTTGGCGACATTCTTTGCAGCTACATAAACAGCCAAAATGATATAGAGGTTATTGGAAATGCCAGAGACGGACTCGAAGCATACGATATGATTGTCGAAAAAATGCCCGATGTTGCAATTTTGGACATTATAATGCCTCATTTGGACGGCTTGGGAGTTCTGGAAAGAATCAATATGAAACAAATGAGTAAGAGACCAATTTTTATTATTCTGTCTGCATTAGGCCAGGATAAAGTCACACAAAGAGCTCTTGCACTGGGAGCCGAGTATTATGTCGTAAAGCCATTTGATATGGATATTCTTGTATCGAGGATACGACAACTTAAGGACAACAGCCCTTCTTCAATAATTAAACACGCATTTGCACCGGGATATAAACCAACAACATATGTTCCTTCTCCAAAGAATATTGAAGTCGAAGTGACGAATATTTTACATGAAATAGGAGTTCCGGCACATATTAAAGGATATCAGTATCTGAGAGATGGAATCTCTATGGCTGTTAAGAATCTTGAAATAATTAATTTGATTACAAAACAGCTTTATCCTGCAATTGCAAAAGAATACTCCACTACACCGACAAGAGTTGAAAGAGCTATGAGACACGCTATTGAGGTAGCCTGGAGCAGAGGGCAAAAAGACGATATCAATGCATTATTTGGTTATAAGGTCGGTTCGGGAAAAGGAAAACCGACAAACTCTGAATTTATTGCCATGATTGCAGACAAATTAAGATTGGAACTTAAAGTCGGTTGAATTTAAATACTTGAATATACTTATTGCAATATTTGTTTGATGAATAACTGATATTGCGGTTATAAACGATTATTACTAAACAGGAGGTTTTTATATCTCCTGTTTTTGCAGATAAAAATTCCGCAATTATTTCCCTGTAAAACATTACAAGTCACATCAGATATATACCGTCGTATACATCAACTGATTTTCAAAACAGTCATATTCTGTTATAATTAGTAACATACAAATAAATAATTTAAATGAAAATCAGGAGAAAATTGATAATGAGTCCGGAATTAAAAACAGAGATGCTGAAAAAAATAATAGAAGATATGGAAAGTGTTGCCGTTGCTTATTCAGGCGGTGTTGACAGTACGTTTCTAATTAAGTATACACATGACATTTTAGGCGATAAGGCGATAGCTGTCACCGCACGTTCGTCATCTTATCCGAAAAGAGAATTCAAAGAGGCCGCCGACTATGCAAAAAAAATAGGTATTAAACAAATAGTAATTGATTCCAAAGAATTGGACAATGAAGAATATGCAAAAAATCCTAAAAACCGATGTTATTTTTGCAAGAAAGAGCTTTTCAGCAAAATAATTGAAGTTGCTAAGGAAAATGGTATTAAATATGTTGTTGACGGGTCAAACTTCGACGATTTGTACGATTACAGACCTGGCAGGATGGCGATTAACGAACTTTCAGTAAGAAGTCCGTTGATAGAGGCAAAGCTTACAAAGGACGAAATAAGAAGCTTGTCAAAGAATATGGATTTACCTACTTGGAACAAACCGGCGTTTGCGTGCCTTGCTTCGAGGATACCATACGGAAATCCAATTTCATCCGAGAAACTTACAATGATTGAACAGGCTGAGCAGTATCTGATGGATTTAGGATTTATTCAGTTTAGAGTAAGACATCATGGAGATGTAGCCAGGATAGAAGTCCCGCAATCCGAGATTGAAAAATTCTTTTATGATAACACCAGAGATAAGGTTTACAATAAGTTCAAGGAATTTGGGTTTGCATATACAGCAATTGATTTGATGGGATACAGAACAGGGAGCATGAATGAAACAATAAAATAGAGGTTTGGAGTAATTAAGATGAAAAGCATAGGAATAGTCGGGGCAGGAAGATTGGGAAAAGCCTTAGCGCTAGGATTGACGAAAAAAGGGTTTAAAATTACCGGGATTGCAAGCAGAAGTAATTCTTCGTTCGAAATTCTCAATAAAATGATTGGGATACCAAATGAAAACAGTTTATACGATGTTGTATTAAATTCGGATATCATTGCCATAACAGTATCTGATTCAGAAATAGAGAATGTCTCAAGAGAAATTTCAATGTTTAACAACCGGATAGATATCAGCAATAAAATATTTCTTCATTTTAGCGGATCTGTCGATTCAGATGCTCTGATAACATTAAGACATAAAGATGCGTTTACAGGTTCGCTTCATCCGATACAGACATTTACCGCAAGCGATGATTCCTGGAAGGGGTTAGAAGGCATATATTATGGTTTTGAAGGGGATAAGGAAACTGAAGGATTTGCTTCTGAACTGGTAAATGAGTTTAATGGGAAACTGTTAATTATCGAAAAAAATCAGAAAGCACTCTATCATGCGGCGTGCTGTATTATTTCAAATTATACCGTGACTCTGTCATATATAGCCGAACAGTTATTCGGGAAAATCGGGATATCATCAGATGTTGCTGAAAAGGCGCTAGAACCTCTGCTTGAAAACACGGCAAAAAACATTTCGCAAACGGGAAGTGTCAATGCGCTGACAGGACCGGTTTCTAGAGGAGATTCAGAAGTCATTGAAAAACATATAGAAGCTTTAAAAAGCATTTCGGAAGATGACTGCGAAGCTTATAAAATACTTGCAAAAATTTCAGCGCAAATTGCATTGAAAAAGGGTACAATAGATATCAATAAAGTCAATCAAATAAACGAGATAGTAAAATAAACCGGGGGATTATATGGACTCTGATGTCATAAGAGATATGCTTCTAAAAGTTAAGAATGGAGAAATTGAAATAGACGAAGCTATGAAGCACTTGAAAAAGCTGCCTTATGAGGACCTTGGCTTTGCTAAAATCGATCAGCACAGAAATATAAGAAACGGTTACCCCGAGGTTATTTATTCGCAGGGAAAAACGATAAAGCAAATTAAAGAGATTGTAGAAAAATTGATACAAACCAATAACAACATTATGGCAACCAAAGCTGGTATTGAAGTATTTGAGGGGATACGCGAAGTTGCTGACGATGCGGTTTATTTTGAGGAAGCAAAAATTGTTGCGATAAAAAGAAAAGAAACAGAAAAACCAAAAGGCATTATTACTGTTGTAACAGCGGGTACTTCAGATATTCCGGTTGCAGAGGAAGCTGCGGTTACGGCTGAAATCATGGGTAATAACGTTAACAGAGTTTATGATGTCGGAGTTGCCGGTATTCATCGTCTGCTGTCAAAGGCAGATCAGCTTATGGATGCCAATGTATTGATTGTTGTGGCGGGTATGGAAGGCGCACTGGCAAGTGTTGTTGGCGGAATAGTCGACAAACCGGTGATAGGTGTTCCGACAAGTGTTGGGTACGGAGCAAGCTTTGGCGGCCTATCAGCTCTTTTAACAATGCTGAACAGCTGTGCGAGCGGTGTCGGCGTAGTCAACATTGACAACGGCTTCGGAGCAGGTTATCTTGCCAGCATTATAAACAAATTGTGAAGTCAGCGATGCGAGAACATATGAAATCAGCGGTGCGAGAACATATGAATTTGAAAGGTGGAATAATATGAAGGTGCTTTATGTTGATTGTTTTTCGGGTGTCAGCGGAGATATGATGCTGGGTGCGTTGATTGACCTTGGAATTAATGTTGATGAGTTCCAAAAGGAACTGCAAAAACTTAAAATTAGCGGATATGAACTTATTATAGGCACCACATTAAAAAGCGGTATAAAGGGTACCGATGTTGATGTTGTTTTATTTGACGGAGATAGGAATCCAGCCGGTAACAACGAAAAAGATATTCATCAGCATGAGTCGAGAAATCTGAAGAATATTGAAGAATTGATTGATATGAGTGACCTGAAGACAAGTGTGAAAAACCTGAGCAAAAAGATATTCAGGGAAATTGCAAACGCCGAAGCAAAAGTACATGGAGAAAAACTTGAGGAGATACATTTCCATGAGGTCGGTGCTGTAGATTCAATAATTGATATTGTCGGAACATCAATATGCCTGGATATGCTGGGAGTTGGAAGAACCTATTCATCGGCATTGCACGACGGTTACGGTTTTATTGAATGCCAGCATGGTATTATTCCGGTCCCGGTTCCCGCTGTAATGGAGATGCTTAAAAATACAAATATTCCGGTTATTTCGGAAAATGTGAATACAGAACTTGTGACGCCGACAGGTCTGGCGATTCTGAAATCCATTTCTATCAGTTTTGGGAAAATGCCGCTGATGTCTATTGAAAACATAGGTTATGGAATGGGAAAGAGGGATACAGGCAGATTAAATGCGCTAAGAGTCGTTATCGGAGAAATGATGGAAGAGGATAAGCTGCTGGATGAGGTTTTAATACTTGAAACAAACATTGACGATTCAACCCCGGAAACAATAAGCTATGCACTTGAAAGACTTTTTGAGGCAGGTGCGCTTGATGCATTTACCACACCGGTCTTTATGAAAAAAAACAGACCTGGAAATCTGATAACCGTAATATCAACGAGGGAACATGAACATAAGCTTGTGGACATACTTTTCAAGGAAACATCCACAATAGGTGTGAGAAGCAGGTACCAGGAACGACATATTATGAATCGTGAGACAATAAGCGTTAAAACAAAGCACGGTGAAGTCAGAGTAAAAATTTCCTCGGTCGGAAATTTCAAAAAGCTTTCACCGGAATATGAGGATTGCCGTTATATTGCAAAAAAGACCGGGATGCCGCTTAATGAAATTTACAGAATGGTTGAAGAAAACTCAAAAAAATTCTTGTAAATAAAGAGACAGAAAAAAGTAAAATCATATAATTAAGTTTAATTTGTGTATTTATGCAAATTTTCATAAAATTCTTTTTGCAATGGGTTTTGAAATCCTATATAATTAGTCATTATTATTTGGAGGTTATTCATATTGGATAATGAATTGGTAATTGTTCTTGATTTTGGCGGCCAGTACAATCAGTTAATCGCAAGAAGAGTAAGGGAGGCAGGCGTTTATTGCGAAGTTCTGCCCTATAATACTTCATTGCAGGAAATCAAGGAAAAGAAACCAAAGGGAATGATTTTCACAGGCGGTCCCGCATCTGTTTTGGACGATAACGCGCCCATCTGCGATAAAAATATTTTAAGTCTTGGAATACCTATATTGGGAATTTGCTATGGTATGCAGCTAATCGGAACTTTGCTTGATGGTTCTGTTGAAAAAGCAAAACAAAGGGAATATGGAAAGGTTTCAATCAACCTTGATAAGAGTAGTTTGCTGTTTAACGATATCGAAAGTGAAACAACCTGTTGGATGAGCCACACATTTTTTGTCGGAAAATTACCGAAAGGATTCAGGAAGACAGCTGATTCAAAGAATTGTCCCATATCTGCCATGGAAAACACAGAAAAATTATTATACGGTGTGCAATTTCATCCTGAGGTTATGCATACGCCTAAGGGAAGAGAGATACTTAACAACTTCCTTTTTAAAATCTGCAAATGTTCGGGTGACTGGAAAATGTCATCGTTTGTTGAACATTCGGTTGCAGCGCTCAAGGAAAAAATAGGTGATAAAAAAGTTTTATGCGCCCTTTCCGGGGGCGTTGATTCATCTGTTGCCGCTGTACTCATTCATAAGGCTGTCGGAAAACAATTAACATGCGTGTTTGTCGATCATGGACTGCTTCGAAAGCATGAGGGCGATGAAGTAGAAAAGGTATTTAGAGAAAGATTTGATATAAATCTTATTAGAGTTAATGCGCAGGAACGCTTTTTATCAAGATTGGAAGGCGTCAGTGAACCCGAAAAAAAGAGAATGATTATCGGAGAAGAATTTATAAGAGTCTTCGAAGAGGAAGCAAAAAAAATAGGTATCGTTGACTATCTTGTGCAGGGAACAATTTATCCCGATGTTATTGAAAGCGGATTGGGTGATGCCGCTGTTATCAAGAGCCATCACAATGTGGGCGGACTGCCTGATTATGTCGACTTTAAAGAAATAATTGAACCGTTGAGAAATCTTTTCAAAGATGAAGTCAGGAAGGCCGGAGTCGAACTTGGAATTCCCGAAAACCTCGTATGGAGACAACCGTTTCCGGGACCGGGACTTGCAATCAGGATTATCGGAGCTGTAACAAAAGAAAAACTCGAAATTCTTAAAGATTCGGATTATATATTCAGGGAGGAAATCGCAAAAGCCGGTCTCGCAATGGATTTAAACCAATACTTTACGGTATTAACGGGGATGAGAAGCGTAGGAGTTATGGGCGATGAACGCACTTATGACTACACACTGGCGCTCAGAGCTGTAACAACAACAGATTTCATGACGGCGGACTGGGCAAAAATACCTTATGAAGTACTTGAAAGAATTTCAAACAGGATTGTGAACGAAGTAAAGTATATAAACAGGATTGTCTATGATATTACGAGCAAACCGCCGGCAACCATTGAGTGGGAATGATAAGGATACAGATATATGGATGCACAGGTTAATACAATAATCACAAGTATTATAACATTGGGTCTTCTGGGGATGACCGGATATATTGTCGGAAAAACGGGATATTTGCCTCAAAAAACCGGGAATGTTCTGTCCGGTATCGTAATTAAGGTTACGACGCCAATCCTTATTTTTACCACAATGGTAAATGCACCGTTTACATCGAAAGATTTCAGCAATGGGTTGCTGATTTATTTATTTGGATTGCTTTTTATTCTGATTGCCTTTTTTGCAGGGTCGATTTCAACAAAAGCAATGGGGATAAAAGGCTCGGCGGCAAGCATTTATAAGATGCAGTCAATGTTCGGAAACGTAATATTTCTTGCGTTTCCCCTTTTATATGCGCTCTACGGAAACCAGGGAATCATCTATGCGATTTTCTTCAATCTTGCCAATGACACTTTTCTGTGGACGCTTGGGATTTATCTCGTTAACAGTCACAAGAAAAACAACTGGAGAAAGAATTTAAGACATTTGATAAACGGAAATACAATGGCGTTTGCAGGCGGACTTATATGCATATATATCGGACAGCAAAAATTGGTCGCAGGCAATGATGCGTTTAATCATTTTTATGCTTTTTTCTATAATACCTTCAACCCGCTTGGAAGAACAACCATATATCTGTCAATGCTTTTTATCGGACTTATTCTTTCAGGCATTAAAATAAAAAGCATGAAAGAGTTTCTAAAGAAATACCCTTTGTTTGTGGTTTCATTTTTCAAGCTTCTCGCAATTCCGTTTGCGGCAATTGCGTATTTTTATTTCTTTGGCAAAGGGATAGATAAAATGGTTAAAAATATTGTCGTGCTGCAGCTTGCAATGCCTTGTTCGACAATTGTACCGGGTCTTGCGATTCAGCACGGATCTGATTACAATTTTGCAACTGAGGCAGTATTTGTGTCGACAATTTTAGGTTTAATAACTATGCCTTTCCTTGTCAATGTTCTAAGAATTTTTTCATAAAAGTTAAGAAATAACAGACGAAAATATAATTACGAACATTAAATTGACAATTTAAAAAAATGTTCGTATTTTGGGTTATATTTTATTGACAAAGGACAGCCTGATTTGATAGTATAATCTATGTGGAAGCAGAAAAATGAAAGGAAAAAGACAGGGACTCATATTTTATGGATAAATTTTTTAAGCTGGCCGAGAACGGAACCAATGTCAGAACCGAATTGTTTGCCGGTGTTACAACGTTTGTTACAATGGCATATATCGTTTTTGTAAATCCGTTGATCCTTTCGCAGACCGGCATGGACAAAGGCGCTGTCATGACTGCGACCATTCTTGCGGCGATTGTCGCGACACTTATAATGGGTCTGGTTGCGAATGTGCCGTATGCGCTGGCTCCCGGAATGGGAATGAATGCCTTCTTTACATTTACTATTTGCATTGTGATGCAGATACCTTGGCAGCAGGCTCTTGCAATAGTATTCATAAGCGGTTTGATTAATATTGTAATTACAATAACGCGTGTCAGAAAAATGCTTATCCTAGCAATTCCGGAATCACTTCAATATGCAATAACAGGAGGAATAGGCCTGTTCATCGCTTATATAGGTTTCATTGACGGAGGTCTGCTCAGTTTTTCTCCGGATAAAACAACTCAATTTGGTGCCTCATTTACAAAAGTCATACCCTCACTTGCAAACTTTACAAGTCCTGCGGCGGTTCTTTGTCTGATTGGACTTGCAATCATAATAATACTTATGTTCATGAAGGTTAAAGGTGCAATTTTGATAGGAATTGTTGTGACAACGCTGATAGGAATTCCGATGGGGGTTACAATCATACCGTCTGTCGCAGCTAAGGATTTTCTGCCGCCTTCTTTGGCACCGACATTTTTGCAGCTTGATTTTTTAGGTCTTTTCAGAAACCCTGCCGATTTATTTAAAATATTAACGTTGATTGTCGCTTTCAGTTTAGCGGATACATTTGATACTATAGGAGCATTTCTGGGCACGGGAAGAAAAACCGGCATATTTGATTTGAAAGACGAAAAAGCTTTGCATTCCGGGAAAGGATTCTCGTCAAAACTCGATAAGGCATTATTCGCGGATGCAACAGCGACCTCAATAGGAGCTGTTCTGGGAACAAGCAATACAACTACTTATATCGAAAGTGCCGCAGGTATTGCGATAGGAGGAAGAACCGGATTGACATCAGTAGTTGTGGCTGTTTTATTCGGTGCAATGCTTTTTGTTTCTCCTTTTGCACAGATGATACCGTTTGAAGCAACAGCACCTGCGCTTATAGTCATTGGAATTATGATGATGGGAAGCATAGCAAAGATAAAATGGGACAATTTTGATGAGGCCGTAGCAGCCTTTTTCACCGTAGTGGTTATGCCATTTTCATACAGTATTGCGAATGGTGTTGCAACAGGTTTTATTTTCTATGTTTTGGCAAAAATATTCAGAGGGAAAGCAAAAGAAGTTCATCCTTTGATGTATATTGTTACGGCATTGTTCGTTGCAAAATTTGTGTTTGATGCCATGCAATTGTTTAATTAAAAATATAGTTTTTAATATATATTAATTTATGAAATGGGGTAATAATATGAATAAGAATCAGAAAGTTTCAATTGTAATGGGAAGCGATTCTGATTTACCGGTGCTAAGGTCATGCATTAAGCTGCTGGAACAGTTTGGGGTCGAAACTGAAGTAATGGTTTGCTCAGCGCACAGAACCCCGGATAAAGCTGCTGATTTTGCAAAAGGCGCTGAAAGCAGAGGGATTGATGTTATAATTGCAGCAGCCGGAAAAGCAGCTCATTTAGCGGGAGTTATTGCGGCGAACACTCCGTTGCCTGTAATTGGGATACCAATAAAGTCATCAACATTAGACGGGCTTGACTCTCTTTTGTCGACGGTTCAAATGCCAAGCGGAATACCCGTTGCGACGGTTGCAATTGACGGCGGAGAAAATGCGGCAATATTAGCGGTGCAGATATTATCAACCTGCAACCCAAAGTTAAGAGAAGAAATAAAGAAATACAAACTTGCGCTTAAAGAAAAAGTCGAGGAAAAGAATAAAAATATTTTGCAGAAAATAAAAGAATTCAAATAAGGAGTCAGCTATGTGCAAAGAAATGAGAATTGATAAGATACACGATGAATGCGGTGTTTTTGGAATTTTAAACAATGATAACCATGATGTTGCCGAGTTGTCATATTATGCGCTGTATGCGCTTCAGCACAGAGGCCAGGAAAGTGCCGGAATTGCCGTAAACGACAATGGTACAATTATTTATCACAAGGATATGGGTCTTGTGCCGGAGATCTTCAATGACGTCGTTTTAAAGCATCTTAAAGGCAAGAGCGCAATAGGCCATGTGAGATATTCAACAACAGGTTCAAGTTCAAGAGAAAATGCACAGCCTATTGTTATTAAATATAAAATCGGACAGATGGCACTGGCGCATAACGGAAATCTTGTAAATGCAATGACTTTAAGAGACGAGATGGAGGAGAACGGCGCAATTTTTCAGACGACTAGCGATTCGGAGATTATTGCGAGTTTGATATCAAAATATAGAATTTCAAGCGGCAATATTGAAGAGTCACTTCAAAAAATGATTAAGGAAGTCAAAGGAGCATATGCTCTTGTAATATTGACACAGCATAAGCTTATAGGTATAAGAGATCCCCAGGGAATCAGGCCTCTATGTTTAGGAATAGTTGGAAAATCATATATACTTGCGTCTGAATCGTGTGCTATTGACGCGGTTGGCGGAAAATTCATAAGAGACATAAATCCGGGCGAAATTGTTGTAATTGAGGAGACCGGTATTACATCAATTCAAACCGAGACAAAGGAACGTTCGAGACTTTGCATTTTTGAATTTGTGTATTTTGCGCGTCCGGATAGTTTTATTGACGGAGCGAGTGTTCACCAGGCGAGGATAGAAGCCGGAAAGCAGCTTGCGATTGAACATCCGGTAGATGCCGATCTTGTAATAGGAGCACCGGATTCGGGATTAACCGCCGCACTGGGATTTTCAATGCAGTCCGGGATAGAATACGGACAGGGACTTTTAAAAAACAGATATGTAGGGAGAACCTTCATTCAGCCTGATCAGGGACAAAGAGAAACCGGAGTAAGGATAAAATTCAATACATTACGGAATTCAGTGAAAGGCAAAAGAATTGTTATGATTGACGATTCAATAGTCAGAGGAACCACAACAAAAAGAATTGTTCAAATGCTTAAGGATGCCGGAGCCACTGAAGTTCATATGCGTGTCAGTTCACCGCCGATGATGTATCCGTGCTATTTTGGAGTCGATATTCCGACAAGAAAGCAGCTTGTGGCGTCATCCAATACTGTCACTGACATTCAAAAGATGATAGGAGCCGACAGTTTGGGATATTTGAGTCTTGAAGGACTTTTAAAAACACCCGTAGACGCAAAATGCAGTTTTTGCACCGCTTGCTTTAATGCGGATTACCCTATGGATGTTCCGGCTGACAGCGGTCAGAAATGCTGCGGAGCTTAAATTAAATCTAATAAAATATTGGGAGGTCAATATGTCAAAATACAAAGATGCCGGCGTTGATGTTGAAGCGGGTTATGAAGCGGTTAAACTAATGAGCGAGCACGTAAGCAAGACTTTCAGGCCCGAGGTGCTCGGTAAGTTGGGCGGATTCGGCGGAATGTTTGCCCTAAACACAAAAAAATACAAAGAACCTGTTCTTATATCGGGAACAGATGGCGTGGGGACCAAGCTTAAAGTTGCTTTTATGATGAATAAACACGATACTATCGGAATCGATTGTGTTGCAATGTGCGCCAACGACATCATTTGCTGTGGTGCAGAACCTTTGTTTTTTCTTGACTATTTGGCGGTGGGGAAAAATTACCCTGAAAAAGTCGAAGAAATTGTTAAAGGTGTGGCAGAAGGCTGTATTATGTCCAATTGCTCATTGATTGGCGGCGAAACAGCTGAAATGCCGGGATTTTATCCCAAAGATGAGTATGATGTTGCTGGATTTGTTGTCGGAGTCGTTGAAAAATCAAAGATTATAGACGGAAAGAATATTAAAACCGGAGATAAGCTGATAGGACTTGCATCATCAGGTCTGCACAGCAATGGATTTTCACTTGTAAGGAGAATGCTTAACTTAAATGAAAATAATATCAACGATTACATTGAATCACTTGGAAGCTCGCTTGGAGATGAACTTTTGAAACCGACAAAAATTTATGTTAAAACAATTCTTGATTTAAAGGAAAAATATGAAATTAAAGGCATATCACATATTACGGGCGGCGGATTTATAGAAAATATTCCAAGAATGTTTCCGGATGGTATAAAAGCAAAAATCAAACTTGGATCATGGCCGGTACATCCTATATTCAACTTATTGAAGAATACCGGAAATATGACGGATGATGATATTTATAACACATTTAATATGGGAATTGGAATGGTTTTGGCTGTTGACTCAAAAATTGCAAGTGAGGTTGTAAAATATATAAATAAAGGTGACGAAAAAGCATATATAATAGGCAGTCTGGTGTCCGGTGAGACGGGAGTGGACTTATGTTAAAGATCGGGGTTTTGGTCTCGGGTGGCGGAACCAACCTTCAGGCATTGCTTGATAAAATTGAATCAGGGTATGTCAGGGACTGTGAGATAATTACGGTTGTCTCAAGCAGAGCTGATGCCTACGCACTGAAGCGTGCAAAAAAATACGGTATCGAGACAAAGTGCATATCAAAAAAGGAATTTAAGGACACCGACGATTACGACAATGCACTGCTCGAACATTTTAAAAAATTCAATGTCGAATTGGTAGTTCTCGCGGGTTTTTTATCGATACTTGGCGAAAAATTTGTCGAAGCGTATAAAAATAAAATAATAAATGTTCATCCTGCGCTTATTCCGTCTTTCTGCGGAAAGGGATTCTACGGACTTAAGCCGCATATAAAAGCTCTGGAATACGGTGTCAAGGTAACGGGTGCCACTGTGCATTTTGTCAATAATGAACCGGATGCCGGTCCGATTATTTTACAGAGGGCTGTGGATATTAAACAAAACGATACTCCCGAATCACTTCAGGAACGTGTTATGAAAGAAGCAGAATGGGAATTGCTGCCTGAGGCAGTTAAGCTGTTTTCCGAAGGCAGGCTTGAGATACACGGAAGAAAAGTAAAAATTATTTAAAGGAGTGAAGATAAATGATAAAACGTGCATTGATAAGTGTTTCCGACAAGACAGGGATTGTTGAATTTGCAAAAGAGCTTGAGAAAAAAGGGATTGAAATAATTTCAACAGGGGGGACCGCAAAAACACTTGCTGAAGCGGGAGTCAAGGTTATAAATGTTTCAGATGTAACGGGTTTTCCCGAATGCTTAGACGGTCGTGTAAAAACTCTCCATCCCACGATACATGCCGGCATACTGGCAATCAGGGACAATAAAGAGCATATGAAACAGCTTGCGGAGCTTAAGGTTGAAACAATCGATATTGTGGTTATAAATCTGTATCCTTTCAAAAAAACAATACTGAAAGAAGATGTCGAGCTTTCGGAAGCGATTGAAAACATTGATATCGGCGGACCTACGATGCTTAGAGCGGCGGCAAAAAACTATCAGGATGTTACGGTAATTGTCGACCCTGCCGACTATTCCAAGGTGCTTGATGAATTTGAGGATTTGAAGGATATTTCACCGGACACGAAATTTAAACTTGCATATAAGGTTTTTGAGCATACAAGCAATTATGACACTATGATTGCTAAGTACCTGAAAGATCAGCTGAAAGAAGAATTTTTCCCGGAAAACTACAGTATGACATTTGAAAAAGTGCAGGATTTAAGATACGGAGAAAATCCTCATCAAAAAGCTGTTTTTTATAAAGAAATCGGAGCAAATAAAGGTTGTATTACGGGTGCGGTTCAACTCCATGGCAAGGAGCTGTCTTACAATAATATCAACGATGCAAATGGTGCAATTGATTTGATAAAAGAGTTTGAAGAACCGACAATTGTTGCTGTAAAACATGCAAATCCTTGCGGAGTCGGAAGTGCGGATAATATTTTCAATGCATATATGAAAGCCTATGAAGCAGATCCTGTTTCAATATTCGGCGGAATTATTGCTTCAAACCGGGAGATAGATAAAAAAACAGCAGATGAAATCAACAAGATATTTGTTGAAATTGTTATCGCTCCGAGCTACACAGACGAGGCGCTCGAAGTTCTCAAAGGCAAGAAGAATATCAGAGTCATGGTGCTCCCTGACATTTCGGAAAAACTGCCGTTGGACACTTATGACATGAAGAAGGTAGCAGGCGGGCTTCTGGTGCAAAATTACAACAATGAGCTTGTGAATTTTGAAGAAATCAAATGTGTCACGAACAACAAACCGACCGAAGAGCAAATGGAGAATCTGATATTTGCATGGAAGGTTGTAAAGCATACAAAATCGAATGCGATTGTTCTTGCTAAAGACGGAATGACTATAGGAGTGGGACCAGGGCAGACGAATAGAATTATGTCCGCAAAAATTGCTATTGAATACGCAGGCGAAAGATCAAAAGATTCGGTAATGGCATCCGATGCATATTTCCCTTTCCCGGACTGTGCCGAAGCGGCGGCTGCTGCGGGCATCAAGGCAATAATCCAACCGGGTGGTTCGATAAATGACCAGAAATCAATTGATGTATGCAACGAATTCGGAATTGCAATGCTGTTTACGGGAATGAGACATTTTAAACATTGATTTAACAAATGAAAAAAGATTTATTATTTGATGTCGATATGAAGGTGAGGATTTCATCTATGAAAGTTCTTGTTATAGGCAGTGGCGGACGTGAGCACGCTGTTATATGGAAGATTGCACAGAGCCCTTTGGTTGATAAAATTTATTGTGCCCCCGGAAACGGAGGCATATCTGAAATTGCCGAATGCGTTAATATAAAAGCAACTGACATAAAAGGTATTGTGGATTTTTCCAAAAAGGAGAAAATCGACCTCGTTATTGTAACTCCGGACGATCCGCTTGTACTTGGTATGGTTGACGCTCTTAAAGCCGAGGGTGTAAGAGCTTTTGGACCCGCTAAAAATGCCGCGATTATAGAAGGAAGCAAATCCTTTTCCAAGGATTTGATGAAAAAATATGGCATTCCTACAGCAAACTATGAGGTTTTTGACAACAGTGAGCATGCAATCGAATATTTAAGGCATCAAAAATATCCGGTTGTCGTTAAAGCGGACGGACTTGCTTTGGGAAAAGGCGTTATAATAGCACAGGGATTCGATCAGGCGCAGGAGGCCATCAACAGTATTATGAACGACAAGCAGTTTGGAGATGCCGGAAATTCGGTTATAATCGAGGAATTCATGACGGGACCGGAGGTTTCGGTTCTTTCATTTACAGACGGGAAGACAGTTGTACCAATGGTAAGTTCACAGGACCACAAGCGCGCGCTGGATAACGACATGGGACTAAACACAGGCGGTATGGGTACATTTTCGCCAAGCAGGATTTATACGCAGGAAATTGCCGAATATTGCATGAAAAATATTTTCATACCGACGATTGATGCTATGAACAGAGAAGGCAGGACTTTTAAGGGCGTTTTGTATTTTGGGATAATGATAACTGAAGACGGACCAAAGGTTCTGGAATATAATGCAAGGTTTGGAGACCCCGAAACACAGGTTGTCCTTCCGAGACTTAAAACCGATATTGTTGAAATATTCAATGCGGTAATTGACGGGAAACTTGATTCGATAAACATTGAATGGTCAGACAATGCAGCGGTTTGCGTAATAATGGCATCGGGTGGTTATCCGCAGTCCTACAACACAGGTTACGAAATTTCAGGTATTGCGGATGCATTAAAAGATAAGGACACAATTGTTTTTCACGCGGGAACAAAGCGTGAAAATGGTAATTTCTATACAAACGGCGGAAGAGTTCTTGGAGTTACGGCTGTTGCAGATACTCTTGACAAGGCTATCAAAAAAGCCTATGAGGGAGTTGGAAAAATATCCTTTAAAGTTATGCATTATCGAAGGGATATTGGGGTAAAATAAGATTAGGGGACGAACATCAGGAGACTTAGGCAAACCTGGAATCCGGGGACAGAGTTATACTCTGAAACGACTTACGTCCTTCCCCGGCGAAGTTTTTTATGAGGGGTTCATTATGAATGATGTGAAAAATAGAATCGGAATTTCGGGTGGTACATTTGACCCTATTCATAACGGACATTTGATTGTAGCTGAATTTATTATGGAAATCCTTAGCCTTGATAAGGTTATTTTTATTCCATCGGGCAAACCGCCTCATAAGGACGAAATGAGTGTTACACCGCCAGAGCACAGGTATAACATGATTTGTGCGGCGATAGACGGAAACAGTAACTTCGAGGTATCAAAAATTGAAATTGAAAGAGGCGGAAACACCTATACAATTGATACTTTAAGAGAATTGAAAAAAATGTACGGACCGGATACGGAGATATTTTTTATTACAGGTGCCGATGTAATCCGAGACATTGCATCATGGAAAGATTTTAGAGCAGTTTTCGGAATGTGTGAATTTGTTGCCGCTCTTAGGCCTAATTACCAAAAAGAAAGTTTTATTCATGAAATTAGACGGCTAAAATCTGAATTCAACGCAAGAATCCAAATAGTTAATGCACCATTGATTGATATTTCATCTACGGAAATAAGAAACAGAGTGTTTGAAAACAAGCCGATCAGATACCTTGTACCGGAACGTGTTGAAGAATATATTATTAAGAATAAGCTGTATGTCAAACAGTGATCCAGGGAGATAACAAATGAAACTGACGGAAATGAATGATTTGTTGAAGAAAGAAATCAAACAAAGCAGATTCGAACATTCAATCAATGTTATGAGTACGGCGGTTGCGCTTGCTAAAATTTGGGGCTGCGACGTTCAAAAGGCAGCAGTAGCAGGGTTGTTACACGACTGCGCAAGGGAAGTTAAAGGGACGGAAGCGATTGAAATGTGTAATGCGTTTGACATCAAAATGGATGATATCGAACGTGAACAAACTGTCTTGCTTCATGGACCAATAGGTGCAAGGTTTGCCTGCAACAAATATAAAATTGAAGATAAAGAAATAACAGATGCTATAGCATGTCATACTACAGGACGGGCACAAATGAGCATGCTGGATAAAATAATATTCCTGTCGGATTTCATTGAGCCTAAAAGAAACTTCAGAGGCGTTGAAAAAGCGAGAAAATTATCAAAAACAAATATCAATGAAGCGGTTTTGTATTGTCTGAATAATTCAATCATGCATTTGATTTCGAATAATTCCGGAATTCACTGCAATACCATAAATGCGAGAAATTATATGATTGAGCATAAAAATGAGTTTTAAAAACCATGCGTTTAATATATAATAAATCAAGGCGTCAAAAGGGAGGATTTAACACAAATTGGAATCTAAAAAAATTAAAGACAGTATTGTTGAAATTCTTGAGTCAAAAAAAGCAAAAGATTTAAGTGTTGTAGACATAAGCAAAATATCGATTCTTGCGGACTATTTTATAATCTGCAGCGGAACATCGGTGACTCATATCAGAGCATTGGCCGATGAGGTTCTGGAGAAAATGAAGGATTTGGGATATTACAATAACCATAAAGAAGGTTACAGCTCTGCAAGGTGGATATTACTTGATTACGGAGAAGTTGTTGTTCACATATTCCATGAGGATGAAAGGTCATTCTATAATCTCGACAGGTTATGGGCTGACGGGATTGAAGTCTATAAAGAAAGATGAATTCCACAAAAGGATGTGCAAAAATGAAAGATTACAATGCAAATGAGATAGAAAAAAAGTGGCAGAAAGTTTGGGCTGAAAAGGAAACCTTTAAAGCTTCTGACGATAAAACAAAGCAAAAATACTATGCGCTTATTGAATTCCCTTACCCATCAGGGCAAGGTCTCCATGTAGGCCATCCAAGACCATATACCGCGCTTGATATAGTTGCAAGAAAAAGAAGAATGCAGGGATATAATGTATTGTTCCCGATTGGCTGGGATGCATTCGGACTTCCTACGGAAAATTATGCAATTAAAAATAAAATACACCCAAAAGTGATAACAAAGCAAAATATTGCGAGATTTAAAAGTCAGCTGCAGTCGCTTGGCCTTTCTTTTGATTGGTCAAGAGAAATCAACACAACCGATCCGGAATATTACAAATGGACGCAGTGGATTTTTCTGAAACTGTTCGAAAAAGGACTTGCATATAAAAAAGAAAGCTCTATAAATTTTTGCACGGACTGCAAAGTCGGCCTTGCAAACGAAGAGGTTGTAAACGGTGTCTGTGAACGCTGCGGAAGCGAAGTTATAAGGAAAGTAAAAAACCAGTGGATGCTGAAAATTACCGACTATGCTGAAAAGCTAATTAAAGACTTGGATATTGTCGATTATATTGAACGTGTAAAGATACAGCAAAAAAACTGGATAGGCCGTTCTGAAGGTATGGATGTTGTTTTTAAAGTAAACGGCGGAACAAAAATAACGGTTTACACGACACGTCCCGACACCCTGTTCGGTGCGACATATATGGTTATATCTCCGGAACATCCGTTAATTGAGAAGTACGAAAACAAAATAAAGAATATTAATGAAATCAACGAATATAAAATCAGTGCGAACAAGAAATCGGATTTTGAAAGAACGGAATTGTCCAAAGATAAGACGGGAGTTGAGATTAAAGGTGTAACTGCGACAAATCCCGTTACCGGTAAAGAAATACCGATCTGGGTTTCGGACTATGTTCTTATGTCATACGGGACAGGCGCAATTATGGCTGTACCCGGCCATGACACAAGAGACTGGGAATTTGCGCATAAATTTAATTTGCCCGTCATTGAGGTGGTTGCAGGCGGGAATATTGAAAAGGAAGCATATACCGACATTCAGAATGGAATAATGGTAAACTCAGCTTTCATAAACGGGCTTGAAGTTGCCGATGCTAAAGTAAAAATATGCGATTGGCTAACCGAAAAGGGTATCGGAAAAAGAAAAGTCAACTACAAACTGAGAGATTGGGTTTTTTCCCGCCAGCGCTACTGGGGTGAGCCAATACCACTTGTTTATTGCGAAGAACACGGATGGGTTGCGATTCCCGAAAACGAGCTGCCGCTTCTTTTACCTGAGGTTGAAAGCTATGAACCTACTGAAAACGGAGAATCGCCGCTTGTGAAAATAACAGATTGGGTTAATACGAAATGTCCGGTTTGCGGAAAAGACGCGAAAAGAGAAACTGATACTATGCCGCAATGGGCGGGTTCCTCGTGGTATTTTTTAAGATATACCGATCCTCACAACAATAATGAATTCGCAGGCAAGGAAAATTTAAAATATTGGCTTCCGATTGATTGGTATAACGGAGGAATGGAGCATACGACTCTGCATCTTTTGTATTCGAGATTCTGGCATAAATTTTTATTCGACCAGGGTATTGTGCCAACTCCCGAACCATATAAAAAGAGGACATCACACGGAATGATACTCGGGGAAAATAACGAAAAGATGTCGAAGTCAAGAGGGAATGTTATTAATCCCGATGAGATTGTTGAAGAATTGGGAGCAGACACATTAAGACTATACGAAATGTTTATCGGAGACTTTGAAAAAAGCGTTCCTTGGTCGCAAAACGGTGTCAGGGGTTGCAGAAGATTTTTGGAAAGGGTCTGGAAGCTCCAAAGAATCATAACAACTGCGACCGGATACTCAAAAGACCTTGAAATAAACATGAACAAGACTATAAAAAAAGTCAGTGAGGACTTTGAAAATCTTAAGTTTAACACCGCGATAGCTTTTCTTATGACTTTGATAAATGATTTCACGGCAAAAGGAAGCGTTACCAAAGACGAGTTCAGAACTTTTCTGATACTGCTGAATCCTGTCGCACCTCACATCACAGAAGAATTGTGGCAGTTAAACGGTTTTGAAGGAATGCTAAACCGTGTAAAATGGCCGGTATGGGATGAGAGCAAGACGATGGACGAAGAGGTTGAGATTGCGATTCAGATAAACGGAAAAATAAGAGATAAAATATTCATGCCAACGGGACTTTCAAAGCAGCAGATGGAAGAAAATGCGATGAAGAATGAGACAGTGCAAAATCTGATGTCGGGTAAGGATGTCATTAAAGTGATAGGAGTTCCCGGAAAGCTGTTAAACATTGTTGTGAAAGGGTAGGAATCTCTGAGAAATTACATGCAGTACTGAAAAACATTAAATTCAAATAAACTAAGATTATGATTAATACGGGAGAAATTTTGTGAGAATAAAAATAGATGCAATCATTTTTGATTTGGACGGAGTTTTGATTGACTCCGGAGATGATATTGCAAATGCCGTGATTTATACAATCAAAGAACTAAATACAAAAATGCTCACAAAGCAAGAAATAATAAGCTATGTCGGTAATGGCCTTGATTATCTTATACGAAAAGCATTTGAAGGTTGTGATGAGGGAGCAATAGAAAAAGCAAAAACATTGTATAGAAAAAACTATTTTGAAAACAGCACCGTATACACGCATCTAAATAAAAATGTTCTCGAGCTGCTTGAACATTTCAAAGAAAAGAAGCTCGCCGTTCTTACGAACAAACCCGAGGAACAGGCGAAAATAGTTTTAGAGAAGTTAAATGCTTTAAAACACTTTGAAATTGTATACGGACCTGAATCAGTGACACAGATGAAACCAGCAGCGGACGGAATAATAAAGATACTCGACGAATTTGGGGTACTTCCCGGCAAAGCATTAATTGTTGGAGATTCCTATTCGGATGTCCTTGCAGGAAAGAATGCAGGAATTCATACGTGCGGAGTTACGTTTGGTCTTGGATCGGTTGACGATTTAAAGGAGTCGGACCCCGAAATACTTATTGACGACATGCTTGAATTGATTGAAATAATAGAATAAAACATTAATTTTAAATTGTATTTTGAATAAAAGAAAATTGTGTTTTGATTTTTTTCCAAATATAGAGTATATTATTATTATAAGCGGAGGTAGTAATTATGTCAGGTTATAATGTTATGGCAATACTTATAAACCAGCGTTCTAAAAAGGCAGTGAAAATGCAGGAGGTATTAACAAAACACGGATGCCTGATTAAAATGAGACTGGGACTGCATGAAGCTGATAATGTATGCGCAGAGGACGGTTTGTTGCTTCTGCAGTTAACAGGAGATAACAGTGAAATTGAAATATTGACAAATGATTTAAATGCAATAGATGGAATAAAAGCGAAGACGATGAACATATCGTGGGACGAATGAAATAATTAATACACTATAAGATAAATTCTTTTTATATACCTGAGACAAAGAGAGGAGCGTGGATTAGAGATGGTCGGTAACACTATTGAAAACAACATAGTGACCATTTCGGGAAAGGTTTCATCTGACATACAGTTTAGTCATGAGGTTTACGGAGAAGGATTCTATTATTTTATACTTGATGTTCCGAGACTAAGCGATAGCTGCGATAAAATACCGATAACTGTTTCAGAAAGACTTGTGTTAAAACAAAAAATTGAAATCGGCAGGATTATTGAGGTAGAAGGCCAGTTTCGTTCCCACAACAGTTATGACGGCGCAAAAAATAAATTGCTATTGACTGTATTTGCACGCGAAATAACTTTTCTTGAAGATGATGCAAAAAAGAATAATCCAAATCAGATATTTCTAAACGGGTTTGTATGCAAAAAGCCGGTTTTCAGGACGACCCCTTTCGGAAGAGAAATCTCTGACATGCTTATAGCAGTAAACAGACCGTATTTTAAGGCGGACTACTTACCGTGTATATCATGGGGAAGAAATGCAAGATATTGCGAAAACCTCTCTGTAGGCAGCAATGTCAAGATATGGGGAAGAATTCAAAGCAGGGAATATCAAAAGGTGGCTGAAGACGGAACTGCAATTAAGAAAACAGCGTTCGAAGTTTCGGTATCAAAAATGGAAATATGCAACAGCGAAGAAAAGAGTGCCGGAGAAAAGAATGCCGAAGCAGTTGAACAGGGAAATGCAAATCTAAATGCGACTTCAAATGCGAACGCAAATACGGTTTCAAATGCGACTTCAAATGCGACTTCAAATGCAAATTCAGAAATAAAAGAATAAAATGTGATTTTGGGAATATGAGAGAATCCGGCAAATAATCAAATTGATTATTTGCCGTTTTTTGTTGAGTCAAGATGTTAAAGCCAAATGCATACAAAAGTCGAACTATTTCAGCATTTTCTTTTAAAATCCCTCTTTTTATATTACAAAGTTTGATATAATTGAAGTATCAATTGAATTCAGAAGGGTTTTAAAATGAAAGTCGCATCGGTTGTTTTAAGCAACAGCACAAGAAAATTTGATAAAGAGTACGATTATATAATCCCTGAGAACCTCATAAATGAGGTATCTGAGGGAATAAGGGTCATAGTTCCTTTTGGAAACTCAAACAGGTCTGTTGAAGGTTATGTTTTTAAATTGAAAGACACAGATGAAACCGATAAGTTGAAATCAATTAAAAAAGTTGTCGATAAAAGTCCTGTTTTGAACGAAGATATGATTAATCTCGTAAGGTGGATGAAGGACAGATATGTGTGCTGCTATAAAGATGCGATTAGATGTATGATACCTCCGGGAACAGGCGCTGACAGCAAAACAAAAGTAAAAGAAAAGATAGTAAAAAATGCATTTCTGAACATTACAATTCCTGAAGCCCTCGAACTCGTCGAAGGCGATACGATCAAAAAAATCCAGCAAATCCGAGTTATTGAACTTTTAATGGAAAATGATTATATACCTGTCAGCGACCTTGTTAGATTTTCAGGTGTTTCAAGAAGTGTTATGGAGACACTTTCAAAAAAAGGTTACATTGAGTTTAAAGATATTGAAACAAACAGAGAACCGAATGCCGGAAAGATATATGAAAGCAGTGAGCCTATGCTTGTGAATTCAGAGCAGGATAATGTTTTGAAGGAATTAATAAAAAGCTTTGAGAAAAACAAATTTGAGGAGTTTTTAATTCATGGAGTGACGGGCAGCGGTAAAACCGAGATTTATATGCAGATGATAAAGCACTGCTGTGATGCGGGCAAACAATCAATTGTTCTTGTACCTGAGATATCACTGACCCCGCAAATGATAGAAAGGTTCAAAGGCAGGTTTGGGAGCCGTGTGGCTGTGATTCACAGCAAATTGTCCCTCGGCGAGAGATTTGACCAATGGAGACTGATCAGAGACGGAAAGGTTGACATAGCTGTCGGAGCAAGGTCGGCTGTTTTTGCGCCTTTTGACAATCTTGGTTTGATAATTATTGACGAAGAGCACGAAAACACATATAAATCAGAGATTACACCGAAATATCATGCAAAAGAAATAGCGAAGGAACGTTTAAAAAGCAAGAATGGGATTTTGATATACGGATCAGCGACACCGTCCGTTGAAACATACTATTATTCCAAAAACGGTGACATTAAACTGCAGGAAATGAATTTCAGGGTCAATAAAATGAATATGCCGGCCGTAAAGACAATTGATATGAGGAAAGAGCTTGAAAACGGCAACAGATCAATGTTTAGCGATAATCTGATTACGGAAATCCGCAAAAACATTGACGAAAAGCAGCAAACAATTCTTTTTCTGAACAAGAGAGGCAGCGCATCTTTTGTGCTTTGCAGAGCGTGCGGCCTTGTTATGAGATGCCCGAACTGCAATATTTCATTAACTTATCATTCTCACAATGAACGTCTGATTTGCCATTATTGCGGGTTTACGGTAAAGAATCCAAAAGCATGTCCGAAATGCGGAAGCAATTACAT
This sequence comes from Clostridia bacterium, assembly GCA_041662985.1. Taxonomy (GTDB): domain Bacteria; phylum Bacillota; class Clostridia; order Acetivibrionales; family JBAZRJ01; genus JBAZRJ01. The sequence goes on along the minus strand of JBAZRJ010000010.1, from coordinate 19,857 downwards.
CAAACATTTTGGGACGGGTACGCAAAAGGTTGAGGAAGAAATTAAAAAGCAATTCCCGGATGCTTCCGTAATCCGAATGGATTTAGATACGACAACAGGGAAAAATTCGCATGAGGAAATTTTGACATCATTTAAAAAAGATAATATCAATATTCTGATCGGAACTCAGATGATAGCAAAAGGTCTTGATTTTCCGAATGTTACTTTGGTTGGAATTCTGGCGGCGGACAGTATGCTGAATACAGGGGATTTCAGAGCTTCCGAACGGACCTTTCAATTAATAACGCAGGTGTCGGGCAGAGCGGGAAGAGGAAAAATACCCGGAAGAGTTATAATTCAGACGTACAATGACGGGGACTTCAGCATCAATGCCGCGTGCGGAAACGACTACCGGTCATTTTACGAAACGGAAATAAGCCTGAGAGAAAAACTGGCATACCCGCCGTTCACAAATATTGCGATAATTATAGTAAGCGGCATAGATGATAAAGCTGCGTATGATCTATCGGTTGAAATTAAAAATGAAATTTCCGATAAATTTAAAACAGATGAGGATTCAGATGTTTTGGGGCCTGCAAGGTCGCCTCTGTCAAAAATAAAAAATAAATATCGATGGAGAATCGTCCTTAAATGTTCGGATAAAGATAGAATTATCAGTATCTTTGAGAATGTTTCTAAGACTTTTGAAAAAAAGTCAAGAACTAGCAAAGTGGCGTTTAGTATGGATATCAACCCTGTAAATATGCTATAATTATATAGATAATTAATTATTTCAATCACTGTACCCGGAGGAATAGCAATGGCAATAAGAAACATAAGAATTGACGGAGACGAAATTCTGCGAAAGAATTCAAAAGAAGTTGAAGAAATAAATGAGAGAATTCTTATACTAATTAGAGACATGGCGGAGACTATGTACGATTCTGAAGGAGTCGGGCTGGCTGCACCTCAGGTCGGTGTACTAAAAAGGATTATTGTAATTGATGTCGGTGAGGGTTTACAGGAATTGATAAACCCCAAAATTGTAAGTGAATCAGGGGAACAATGCAAGGCGGAAGGTTGTTTGAGTTTGCCCGGAGTTGTAGGTGACGTAAAACGTCCTGAAAGAATTGTTGTAAAAGCAGTTAATATGAAGGGCGAAAAAATCAAAATAAAAGGCAATAATCTGCTTGCCATCGCCTTGTCACACGAGATTGACCATTTAAACGGAATTCTTTTTAAAGATAAGGCGACAAATATAATTGATAGCAGCAAAGAAGATATTAAGTAACAGGGGTGAAAACAGTGAAGATCGTATTTATGGGAACACCTGAGTTCGCGGTGCCTAGCCTAAAGAGTCTATTTGAAAAGGGATACGAAATTTTGGCTGTTATTACGCAGCCCGACAAACCAAAGGGCAGAGGTGAAAAGCTCTGCATCTCTCCTATAAAAAAATACGCACTCGAAAATAAAATTAAAGTGTTGCAGCCTGAGAAGATAAGAACAGAAGGGTTTTTCAATGAATTAGCGGTACTCAAACCGGATTTATTTGTAACCTGTGCCTTTGGAAGGATTTTAACCGAAAGAATACTTGGAATACCACCTTGCGGATGTATTAATGTACATGCTTCCTTGTTGCCGAAATTCCGCGGTCCCGCACCAATAAGATGGGCTTTAATTAGAGACGAGATGATTACAGGCATTACGACAATGCTAACTGATATCGGTATGGACACAGGGGATATTCTCCTGAGCAAAAAGGTGGTTATCTCTGACGATATGATGTATGGTCAGCTTCATGACATTATGGCGGAATTGGGTGCAAAAGTTTTAATCGAGACGATAGAAAGAATAGAAAACGGCACAATAACGCGTACAAGGCAAGACAATGATGAATCGACTTATGCGCCTGCAATTACAAAGGAATTGGCTCATATCGACTGGAACCAAACTTCACAGGATATTTTCAACCTTTACAGAGCTCTGGATACTTGTCCCGGAGTATATTCGTACTATATGGGTAAGAGATTAAAAGTCTTTGGATTGAGTATAAATAGTCAATGTATTAAAAATAAGGTGCCAGGTACTATTATCGATGTCTCAAAGGAAGGAATGCTGGTTGAGACAAAAAACGGATCGATAAAAATTAACGAACTTCAATTTGATTCAGGCAAAAGAATGACTGTAGAGTCTTATATTTGCGGTCATAGTATAGCTGTAGGCGAAATTTTGAACTGAAATTTAAAACAGGAATGAGACAAAAATGGCTTTGGATAAAACAAGAGAAACAGCCCTGAAAATTTTATATGATATAGACGAATTTGGTGCTTACTCCAATATTTCAATGAGTAAGCACTTTAACAATAATGAATTAAAAGACCTTGATAAAGCTTTTATAACCGGGCTGGTAAACGGAACCGTTAAATGGAGGCTTTCGATTGACTCGCTGATAGAACAATATTCGACAATTAAAATCAAAAAAATGTCCGGGTTCATATTGAACATTTTGAGACTCGGGATCTACCAGTTGATATATATGCATAAAATCCCGAAATCGGCGGCTGTAGATGAAAGTGTAAAACTTGCTAAAAGGTACGGAAATAAGGGATCTGTCGGTTTTGTAAACGCAGTTTTGAGGAGTGTTTCCAAAAACATCGATAATATAAAATATCCTTCACGTGAGGATGGTGTTGTAAAGTATTTATCGGTAAAATACTCGCATCCCGAATGGCTTGTTAATGAATGGCTGGAAGAGTTCGGAGAAGAATTTGCCGAAGGTATTCTGGCTTCCAATAATGACATCCCTGATCTGTGTATTCGCGTGAATACATTAAAAACGACGAAGGAAGATCTGTTTAAAATGCTTCGGGATATAGGGATTGAAGCCACTATGTCAAATTATATCGATGAAGCATTGGTTATTTGTGAGGCGTCAAATATTTTTAGAAGCGAATTATTTAAGGATGGATTCTTTCAGGTTCAGGACGAAAGTGCGATGCTCGTTTCGAAAGTACTTAATCCAAAGGAAGGCGAGTTGGTAGTCGATGTTTGCAGCGCTCCGGGAGGAAAAGCGACGCATATAGCACAATTGATGAATGATAAAGGAACCGTTATTGCCAGAGATAAACATCTGCATAAAATTAAACTTATAGAGGAATTATCAAAAAAACTGGGTATAACGATAATAAAAGCAGAGCTTTTTGATGCGGAAGCGACTGACGAAAAACTTATTAATAAAGCTGACAAGGTTATTGTTGATGCTCCTTGCACCGGGTTTGGAATATTGAGAAGAAAGCCGGATATTAAATGGACGAGAAAATTACCGGACATTGAAGAAATAGCAAAAGCACAAAAAAAGATTCTGCAAAGCGCCTCAAGTTATGTAAAACCGGGAGGAGTCCTTTTGTATAGCACTTGTACATTGGGAAGAAAAGAAAATGAAAATGTTATATCGGAGTTTTTAGTGAATAACAAAGAGTTTGAAACTGTTGATATCACCGGGTTACTGCCAAATAAGCTGAAAAAGGAAGTAAAAAATAATATGATTCAGCTTTTCCCCAACAGAGACAAAACAGATGGATTTTTTATAGCAAAAATGCAAAGGGTCAGGTGAAAAATGTCAGGTAAAGAAATCGAAAAAACTACTAAAAACTTAACTGTAAAAACTACAGTTAAAACCACTGAAAAAAAATTGGGCAAAATCAATCTGCTTGATCTGAGTGTTGATGAACTTCAAACACTCTTGACAAACCTTGGACAGCAAAAATTCAGAGCAAAGCAAATATTTTCATGGCTAAGCAGAGGTGCCGAGAGGTTCGATGAGATGACGGATCTTTCAAAGTCATTGCGTGAATTGCTTTCAAACATATCGTTCATCGGAAGCATGAAAATAATAGATAAACAGATTTCAAAAATTGACCAAACGGCGAAATACTTGTTTGAACTTAACGATAACAACATTATCGAAAGTGTCATGATGGAATATATTCATGGCTATACCGCTTGTATATCAACGCAGGTTGGCTGTAGAATGGGCTGCACATTTTGCGCTTCGACAGGAATAGGTTTTATAAGAAATCTGACACCCGGAGAAATGCTGGGACAAATACTAAAAATGCAGACTGATACAGGAAAACGAATTGGCAATGTTGTATTGATGGGGATAGGAGAACCTCTGGACAATTACGATAATGTTATAAAGTTTATGAAACTCTTAAACAGCCCGGACGGACTGAATGTCGGATACAGACATGTATCGCTTTCCACCTGCGGGATTGTACCCAAAATGCTCGAACTTGCGAATGAAAAATTACCGATAACCTTGTCGATTTCATTGCATGCTCCAAACGACGAAATAAGAAACATGACAATGCCTGTCAATAAATTGTATTCTATTGACAAAATAATTGAAGGATGTAAGATATATACAGAGGTCACCAAACGAAGAATTACGTTTGAATATGCCTTAATTTCAGAAATAAACGATTCTATATCAAATGCTGAAGAATTAGCCAAGAAGATAAAAGGAATGCTTGCGCATGTAAATTTGATACCCGTAAATACCGTAAAAACAAGCAGCTTCAAAAAAAGCAGCAGAAAGCAGATTTTGGATTTTAAAAATTTACTTGAAAGCTACGGAATTGAGACAACAATAAGACGGGAATTGGGTACTGATATTGAAGCTGCATGCGGACAACTAAGAAGAAGCGAAGTTGAAAATAAGAATAAGATGGATACCTGCAATAAAAAACCGGGGGTGCAAATATGAAGTTTGCTGTAAAGACTGATATTGGACAAAAAAGAGAAAGAAACGAGGACAGCTACAATATCATTGTAAATGATACTAAAGCACCTGTTTCATTCATCATTGCAGATGGAATGGGCGGACATAATTCGGGAGAAATTGCAAGCAGGCTTGCGGTTGATTTTGTCAGTAATTATATCACCTCAAACCCTGATGAATTTTCTGTGGAATCTGAAATATCAGAAAAAATAAGTGATTTGATTGCTGAAGCAAATGACCTGATCATTGAAAATGCAAAAAAGAATGAAAAAAACTCCGGAATGGGTACAACAATTATTGTTGCAATGGTTTTGAATAATAAGATATATATCAGTAATGTTGGAGACAGCAGGGCGTACCTGATTAGAAACGATAGGATTGAGCAAATAACAGTCGATCATTCATATATCGAAGAGCTCTTAAAGAGCGGAAGTATTACAAAAGAAGAAGCTGTGAATCACCCGCAAAAGAATATAATAACAAGAGCCCTGGGGAGTTTGGAAGAACTGAAAGCGGATACTTTTTCCGTTGAATTGCAAAAAAAAGACTCGATTTTGTTTTGCACGGATGGTCTGACTAACATGCTTAATGATGATGAGATATTAAAAGTAATCACAGAATCAAAAGAACCTGAGGAAGCTTGCCAAAAGCTTATTGAAGGTTCTATTGCAAATGGCGGAGAAGACAATATAACAGTAATTATAATAAGAGAATTTTAAAGAGGTGTTAATATGCATGGACGAATATTAGGGGGAAGATACGAACTTATAGAAAAAATTGGTGGCGGCGGGATGGCGCAGGTTTACAAAGCAAAAGACCAGTTGCTCAATAGATTTGTGGCAGTAAAAATACTCAGACAAGAATTTATTGACGATGACGAATTTGTTAAAAGATTTAAGGTTGAAGCCCAATCATCCGCAGGTCTTTCACATCCGAATATTGTGTCGATATATGATGTTGGACAAGATGATACAATCCAATATATTGTCATGGAATTAATAGACGGAATAACACTGAAGGAATACATCGTACAAAACGGTCATTTACCATGGGATGAGTCGATTAATATTGCCATTCAGATATGTTCGGCAATTGAACACGCGCATAAAAATCATATAATTCACAGAGATATTAAACCTCAGAATATTCTTATGACAGACACAGGAGTTGCCAAGGTGACCGATTTCGGTATTGCGAGAGCGGTATCGGCCTCAACCATCACACTAGCCGGAAATACAATCGGGTCTGTCCATTACTTTTCACCTGAGCAAGCCAGAGGCGGTTTTGTAGATGAAAAATCGGACCTTTATTCAATTGGAATAACATTATATGAAATGGTTACGGGGAAAATACCTTTTGACGGCGATACGCCTGTTGCAGTCGCATTAAAGCATATTCAGGATACTCCTGTCTCACCGATGACACTTAATGAAAGCATCCCGGCAGGCGTCAATGATATTATTATGAAAGCAATAAAGAAGGATCAGAATGTCAGATACCAGAAAGCATCAGAGCTTCTGGAGGATTTGAATCTTGTATTAAACCAACCGGGCGGAGGTTTTGTCGAAGACGAGGAAGACGTTGGATTTTCGACAAAGAGGATAAAGACGGTTGATGAAATCGGATTAATCAATAAAAACTTTGTTACAGACAAAGATAAACAAAAAAGCGATTTGAAGAAAAAAGAGAAGTTTAAATATTGGATAGTTGGTGTCGCAGCTGTTATTCTGGTTGCTTTGATAACATATATCAGTTATCTGATTGTAGTAAAGGTTGTATTTCCGCCAAGCGGAGAATATACAGTAACCAATTATGTCGGGAAAAATATAAATGATGTCAAACAGGAATTAGACAAAGCTTTTATAAAATATAATATTAAACCTGAATTCAGCAGTCTTGTTGAAAAGGACATAATAATTTCGCAAAACAAATTACCGGGAGATATTCTTAAGCAAAAGGGTTTTGAGGAAATAGGTCTGGTTGTCAGCAGCGGAGCTAATCTTATTACAATGGCGGATTATGCAGCTAAGGATCCGAGAGTAGTTAGAAAAGAGCTGGAGGATTTAGGAATAAGTTCGGCTAATATTATTGAAAAGCAGGTTTTTAGCGATGATGTTGAGACGGGTCTTGTTGTTGATACGGCACCAAAATTCAATGAGCAATTTAAGTTAACCGATACAATAACGATTAATGTAAGTAAAGGACCAAAGGTGAATTTAGCAACGGTTCCGGATTTATTTGGAAAAACATTGGCACAGGCAAAAAGTATTTTAAAGACTGCAAAATTGGTTGTCGGGGATACATTCCCAAATAACGGCGACACATATTTTGATAAAATTGTTAAACAATCACCTTCTGCAGGAGCATCTGTTAAAGAAGGAGACCCCGTTAATATTTACTTTAAGACCAACCAAAAGGTAGTTACATGGATTGTCAGCTTAACTAACCCGGGAAGTTATACTGATCCTCTCAACGTAATGCTTGTGATAACGCCGTCAGATACAAATGTTTCAAAAACAACATTTAATGAGCAAAGAAATAAAAATGATTTTCCGCTGTATTTTTCAATACCTGTACCTTCAAATGGTTCTACAAAAGCGGAAGTATATATTAACAGTGTATTATATACAAGTAAAATTGTGAAATAAAACAGGAGGTAAAAAAATTGCCATCAGGCCTTATTATTAAAGGCATAGGAGGATTCTATTATGTAAGAGTCCTTGACGAATTATTTGAATGCAAAGCGAGGGGCAGGTTTAGAAACACTAATGAAACTCCATTGCCGGGTGATACGGTTGATATTTTAATATCTGATGAAGATAAAAAAATTGGCAGTATTGAAAAAATATATCCGCGCCATTCTCTGCTTGTTCGGCCGAGTCTTGCAAATGTTGATACAATAATTTTTGTAGTATCCGTCAAATTACCGAAGCCAGATTATTTACTGTTGGACAAACTTCTTATAACAGCCGAAGCAAAAGGCATCAGATCAATTATTTGTGTGAACAAGATGGATTTGGATGAAGGAAATGAGTATCAAAAGATTTCTGATTATTATAAAAGCACGGGGTATGGAATTATTGCGACAAGTTGTGTTTTAGATGTAGGATTTGTTGAATTAAAAGAAGCATTGAGAGACCAAATCGCTGTATTTTCCGGAATGTCGGGAGTCGGGAAATCAACAATTATTAATAAATTAATGAATTCAAAAGTTATGGAAACAGGGGTTTTAAGCATAAAATCAGAAAGAGGGAAACATACAACACGCCATGCAGAACTTATAGAAATTGATACCGGAGGTTATATCGCAGACACACCGGGCTTTAGCTCATTTGAACTTGATATAATCAAACCCGAAAAGCTCGAAGGATATTTTCCTGAATTTGAAAAACATCTCAACAAATGCAAATTCGTGGGTTGCAGCCATATATCGGAACCGGAATGTAAAATAAAAGAAGTTCTTGAAAAAGGACAAATCACAAACGTACGGTATGAAAGATATGCTGAGATTTATAAAATGCTAAAAAAGAGAAAGATTGAATATAAATAATTAAAAAGGATGTATGAATATGATAAAAATTGCTCCGTCAATTCTTGCCGCCGACTTTTCGAAATTAGGTGAAGAAATAGTGAAAATTGAAAAAGCAGGTGCTGATTTAGTCCATATCGATGTAATGGACGGGCATTTTGTCCCGAACATTTCAATCGGTCCTCCTGTTGTTGCAAGTTTAAAAGCTATAACAAAGCTTCCTCTGGATGTTCATCTAATGATAAGCGACCCGGATAAATACATTGAAGTGTTTGCAGCATGTGGCTCCGATATTATTACGGTTCATGCCGAGGCATGCAATCATCTGAACCGTACGATTCAAAAAATTAAGCAACTCGGCAAAAAAGCCGGTGTTTCATTGAATCCCGCATCATCATTATCCATGCTCGACTTTATTCTGGAGGAGGTAGATATGGTTCTCCTGATGTCTGTAAACCCGGGGTTTGGCGGGCAGACCTATATTAAAAGCGTCACAAAAAAAATAAAGGAATTGCGTGAAAAATTAAATAATAAAGGCCTGAATACAGATATAGAAGTAGATGGCGGAATCGATCTTTCAAATATATACAAGATTACTCAGGCGGGTGCAAATGTTATTGTCGCGGGTTCAACAATATATAAAGCCGATGATGTAAGTCTTATTATCAGACAACTTCGTGAGCAGGCATATCAAAAAGTTGGGAGTAATTGATATTGAATGCAATAATTATTTGCAATGGAAATATTAAAGAGCATTCTGATTACAAAGAATATTTTGATTCTTCGGACATCATTATTTGCTGCGATGGAGGAGCAGCCCATTTGCGTAAGTTTAATATTTTACCGGATGTATTGCTGGGTGATTTCGATTCGATTTCTGGAGATGATTATAATTATTTCAAAAACAAAGCTGTAAAAATAATAAAATTCCCGATAAAAAAAGATGTAACGGATGCTGAAATTGCTGTAGATTTTGCAATCGATGAAGGATGTACCGATATAACGATAATTGGAGCGATTGGTTCCAGACTTGATCACTCTATAGCAAACATTTTTCTCTTAAAAAAAATGCTTTCAAAAAAAATTAACGGGAAGATAATTGATGGGAAAAATAAGATTACACTGTTGAAAGACAGAACGATAATAAAAAAAGAAAATGGCTATAAATTATCGCTTATACCGCTTACCCAGTCTGTTACAGGTGTTACAACAGAAGGCCTTGCATATCCTTTGAATGATGCAACAATAAAAATGGGCTCAACATGGGGAATCAGCAATGAATTCATTGCTGATAAAGCAACTGTAACCTTAAAGTCAGGAATTCTAATCGCGATATTGTCCAAAGATTAAAAAGATGAGTTCGGGAACGATTCTCCTAATAAATATTTAATCAATGTGTCACGAGGTGTGAAATTGTCGACTCGGGATGTTTTCTTTTAAGATTATTTTGAAAACATACTCGTCTTCAACTTCAACCTCTGCCACATTTTTTATACTACAATTAAGAACCGTCCCCGAGAAGCGTCCCCGAATTCTTAGGTTACTTGAATTCTTCGTACAATGAGCGGAATGAAGGCAATGAATTCTCGATAGTCTTTATATTGACGCAATATGCAAGTCTGAAATAACCGGGACATCCGAAACCTGAACCCGGAACAAACAATAAATTGTATTTTGAGGCTCTTTTGGTAAATTCCACGTCGTCGGCAATTAATGATTTAGGGAATAGATAGAAAGCTCCCTGCGGTTTAATACATTCAAAGCCGATATCAATTAATCCATTAAATAATAAATCGCGCTTATTCTGGTATTCACGTACATTTACGCCCTCGTTGATTGTTGATGCAACTACTTTTTGGAATAATGCAGGAGCATTTACAAAACCAAGAATTCGGTTGCAAATGACCATGATATCGGAAAGTGTTTGATGATCATCAATTAAAGGACTAACCGCGATGTATCCGATTCTTTCACCCGGCAGTGCCAGTGATTTGCTGAATGAATTAACAATAATCGAATTTTTGATAAATTTCAAAACGCTTGGAACCGTTACGCTGTCGTATACGATTTTAGAATAAGGTTCGTCAGATAAAACAAAAATAGTTGTATTGAATTCTTTGCCCTTCAAAAGCAGAATGTCATTTAAATGAGTCAAAATCTTTTCGCTGTAAACAATGCCCGTCGGGTTGTTTGGAGAGTTGATTATGACAGCTTTTGTTTTCTTAGTTATCTTTTCAATAAGCTGAGTGAAATTTGGTTCAAAAGTATCTGTATCAGCTTCAATTACGACTGATTTTCCGTTATTGTTATCAATATATGAAAGATACTCCATGAAAAACGGAGCAATCACTACAACTTCATCATCGGGATTAAGAATCGCTTTCAAAGATACATTCAAACCTCCTGCAGCGCCGCACGTCATGACAACGTTGTTATCTGATATGGAAATGCCGGAGTTTTTTGAAATACTTTCGGCGATAGTTTTACGGACATTTGAATATCCTGCATTGCTCATGTACCTGTGTTCACCGGGTTCGTTGCTTGAAGCATATTTGATTATTGCATCACGAACGCTTTGGGGCGGTTCGGTATCCGGATTCCCTATACTAAAATCGTATACTTTATCGGCACCGTACAATTTTCTGAGTCTTTCGCCTTCCTCGAACATTGCTCTGATCATTGAAGAAGAGCCAATGCTTTGAACCATTTTTTTTGAAAACATTTTAATATCCCCTTTGCTTTTAATCAGTCCACAGAAAGTTTTGACACTGTATTTTTGTCGGGTGTTACAATTATTGTTCTAAAGCTATTATATATTACCATTCCCGGTTTTGCACCACTCGGTTTTTTTACATTTTTAACTATTGTATAATCCACAGGTACGTTTGAAGAATTTGCGGCTTTGCTGTGATAAGCAGCTAATACAGCTGCTTCAAGTATTGTGCTTTCGGGTATATTTGCCTGAAGTTTTTTTATTATCACATGTGAGCCGGGTATATTTCTCGTATGAAGCCACAAGTCGTTTGCTGATGCTGATTTTAATGTCAGGGTATCATTCTGATGGTTATTCTTTCCGACATAAATATCAAATCCTCCTGAAGATCTAAAATGTAAGGGCTTTGAAGGAACATTTTTCTTTTTGCCTGTATTCTTTTTACGCGAATTAATGTAGCCTTGTTCAATAAGCTCATCTCTGATTTCATTGATTTCATCGATTGTGTTGCTGTTCTCAAGCATTTGCTGAACGCTTTCCAAATAATTCAATTCGCTTAAAGTTATTTTGATTTGCTTATTCGTATAAAGAAATGCGCGTTTAGCCTTTGTGTATTTTTTAAAATAGCGTTGTGCGTTAGCCTGTGGTGAAAGGTTCTCATCAAGAGGTATCTTAATGAATTCCGATTCACTGATGTAATAATTGTTGACTAAAGCCTCTTTGGATTTTTTCGGTATTGAATGAATATTTGCAGTTATCAATTCACCGAAAAGCCTTAGGTTTTCACGGTCAGAAACATCCCGAAGTTTTTCCTGCTGAATGCCGAGTTTCTTGTTGCATCTGTCCAAACTATTATTTAATACTTTTACAATATCAGACTTTTTCTGTTTTTGGCGTTCGAATAGATCTTTTGAAAAATAGAATTCATTGATGACAAAATTGATTGAGTCGAAATATTTTATATACCCGAGCCGGGAAACAGGCAGACAATAAAAATCCAACGGATCCTGCATGTTTGGGTCCTTATATAAAATACAGGGTTTGAAATTGCTCTCCCTGATGTCTTTTATATAACTATCGAGTATTGGTATAAGTTTATAAAGTAATGCTGTTTTTAAATCCGAAGGAATGCTATTTGGTTCGATATCGCAATCCATACATATCTGTTTACAAATCAGAGGACTGAAACCTTTGATATTGTTTAGTATATACTTTTCAATCGAAATATTATCAACATCTGAGGCCTTTTCAATCAAAGCTTTCGTGTCAATAAAATCAACACTTAGCTTATCCTGAGACGGGGGAGGTGAATATTCCCTTGCAGGCATTATTTCACGCACACGGCTGATGTCATTGTCGACATGTTTTATTGAATCAATTATTTTATAATCGCTATTCACAAGTATTATATTGCTGTGGCGGCCCATTATTTCAATAATAAGAGTCTTAATTGAAGAATCTCCGAGTTCGCTTGTGGACTCGATTTTGATTTGAACTATTCTTTCATAATCATTAAAATTAAAGCTTATTATTCGGCCACCGGATAAATGCTTTCTCAATATCATGCAGAACAAAGGCGGATTTGAAGGATTTTCTTTTAAAGTGTCAGTTAAATGAATCCTCGGGTAATTGGCACTTGAACTTAACACAAGCCTCAGATTTTCTCCGTTTGCCCTGATGCTTACATAAATTTCATCATTTTCAGGCTGAAATATCTTTTCGATTCTGCCATTCGTGAGTTTTGAAGATAATTCCTCAACCGCACATTTGGTTACTATTCCATCAAAAGGCAATTTTTACACTCCCCAAAAAAATTATGTCTTACTCGGGAAAATTTTTGTAAGAATCTTTATTAAGAAGTAGAAAATAATTAAAACAAGAAAGACTCCTGCAATCCCGATTGCCATTACGAATAATCCCTTTATAAATGTTGATTGATTTGAAAAATACTCTATCATATATTTTTCCCCTTTAAGTTAAAAGCAATGGAACAATAGCCAACAGAAGTCCTCCTGCTATTATTGAACCAAGCTGACCTGAAACATTTGCGCTGATTGCCTGCATTAAAATAAAATTAGTAGGGTCTTCTTTTGTGCACATTTTTTGAACTACCCTGGCGGCCATCGGAAAGGCTGATAAACCCGCGGCTCCAATCATTGGGTTGACTTTGTGTTTGGCAAAGATATTGTAAAATTTTGCAAAAAGCACTCCGCCCGCCGTATCAAAAACAAAGGCAAGAAGACCTATTGCCAAAATCAACAAAGTTTTTGGATTTAAAAACTTTTCGAATCCCATTGTGGAACCAATTGTTATACCTAACAGCAGAGTAACGAGATTGGCCAGTTCGTTTTGCGCAGCCTTTGACAGTCTCTCTAAAACTCCGCTTTCGCGAATCAGGTTTCCGAACATAAGAGAACCAACAAGAGGAACGCTTATAGGTGCTATAATCCCAGCGATTATCGTTACGGAAATCGGGAAAATAATTTTTACCGATTTTGAAACTTTAATATCATCTTTGTAATCCATTCTTATCAGCCGTTCTTTTCGTGATGTAAGAAGCCTTATAATAGGAGGTTGAATTATCGGTACAAGCGCCATATATGAATATGCTGCGACTGATATTGGCCCAAGATATTGTTTTGCGAACCTCGCACCGATGAATATTGATGTCGGGCCATCCGCAGATCCAATTATTCCGATTGCCGAAGCAACTTTCAAATCAAATCCGAGAAGTATTGCGACAATAAGCGATGCGAATATTCCGAATTGTGCGGCAGCACCAAAGAATATCATTACAGGATTTTTAAATAGCGGGGAAAAATCGATCATTGCACCGATTGCTATAAATATAAGCACCGGGAACAGTTCAGTCAATATTCCGGAATTGAGCAGTATTTGAAGAACTCCGGGTTCGACTTTAAACGCATTGCCGGCACTGTCTATTATGTAATGCAAATTATTTACGAAAAAATCTTTTGCTCCGGGATTTGCTTGTATAAAGTTTGTTACAAAAGGATCGAGAACCTTATCCGATACATTTACAACTGACAGAGGTATGTTTGCCAGGATAGCGCCAAAACCTATCGGCAGAAGAAGCATCGGTTCATAATCCTTCTTGATGGCAAGGAATATTAGAACTATGCCAATCGCAAACATTATAAATTGTCTGTAATCAAGAGAAATGAAACCGATAAATAATTCCTTCATCAAACCCTCCAAATGAATATTTCAGGCTATAGTAAAATCGTCTTTATTCAGTATATCTAATTTTGATTTTCTTAGCAATAAATATTGACTAAGTCAGATAAATGCTATAATTTATTAGAGTAATAAAGTATTATGTTTATTTGGGAAATAAAATAATGTGATTAAAGCAGGTGTAAATTGAAGATTAAAGAGGCAAAGTACGAACTGACGGCAGTACAGCCGAGCCAGTATCCGGCAGGAAATTTACCTGAGTTTGCATTTGCGGGCAGATCGAATGTCGGGAAATCATCAGTGATTAATTCCCTGTTAAATAGAAAAAATCTTGCAAGAGTAGGTTCGAAACCCGGCAGAACCAAAGAGATGAATTTTTATAACATAGATAACATTCTTCGATTTGTCGACCTTCCGGGTTATGGATATGCAGGGGTTTCAAAATCAAAGAAGTCGTCCTGGGGAGAAATGGCTGAAGTCTATTTAACTACAAGAAAACAGCTGAAAGCAGTTATACTTCTCGTTGACATAAGACACAAACCTTCGGCGGACGACATTCAAATGAACGAGTGGCTTATGATTAACAATGTTCCATACATTGTTTCGGCAACTAAATCCGATAAAGTTAAACGCGGTGAAATTAAGAACAGATTAAATGAAATCAGCAGTGTTTTGAAATTAAGTGAAATCAATAAACCAATCACAAGTTCTTCGGTTGAAAAGCACGGAATGAACATGCTTTGGGAGGCAATAGAAAATAATTTAAAAAGTGATGAAATAATTTTATAATATGTTATAATAGTATGGGCAAATACGGAGATGTCTCTTGAGACCTTTTAATAAGAGGGATATCCCTTAATAGCAAAAGGAAGGCGATAAATCGTTTATTGAATTCCTAAAAAACAAACTAACAAAAATACAGGAGGTTTTTTTAATGCAAAAGTACGTTTATTTATTTAAAGAAGGCAATGCTTCAATGAAAAATTTGCTCGGAGGTAAGGGCGCAAATCTGGCTGAAATGACAGGCTTGGGATTACCGGTACCGAGAGGGTTTACAGTATCGACAGAGGCTTGCACAAAATACTACGATGACGGTAAGGTTATCGTCAAAGAAATCGAGGATCAAATCGTTAAGGCTTTTGAAGAAACAGAAAAAGTCGTCGGTAAAAAATTTGGCGACCCGACAAATCCGTTCCTGGTTTCGGTTCGTTCGGGAGCGAGAGCCTCAATGCCGGGTATGATGGATACAATTTTAAATCTTGGTCTAAACGACACAGTTGTTGAAGGACTTGCAAAATTGACCAACAACCCAAGATTCGCATATGACAGCTACAGAAGGTTTATTCAGATGTTCAGTGATGTCGTTATGGAAGTGGAAAAACCAAAATTCGAAGAAATTTTGGACGCTGTTAAGAAAGAGAACGGAGCGAATGTTGATACAGATTTATCGGCAGACAATTTAAAAGAGGTAGTTAAGAGATATAAAGCGCTTTATTTAAAAGAAAAAGGTGCTGAATTCCCACAGAATCCTATGACTCAGTTAATGGAATCAATCAAAGCGGTTTTCCGTTCGTGGGACAATCCTAGAGCCAATGTTTACAGAAGGCTCAATGATATTCCGGGCGACTGGGGAACCGCCGTAAATGTTCAGGAAATGGTTTATGGGAATATGGGGGATGACTCGGGAACAGGCGTTGCTTTCACAAGAAACCCTGCAACCGGCGAGAAGAAATTATACGGTGAATTCCTTATGAACGCACAAGGCGAAGATGTTGTTGCGGGGATAAGAACACCAAAATCAATAGAACATCTGAATGAAATAAATCCTGAAGCATATAACCAGTTTGTTGAGATTGCAAAGAAACTTGAAGATCATTACAAAGACATGCAGGATATGGAGTTTACAATTGAAAAAGGAAAACTCTTCATGCTTCAGACAAGAAACGGCAAAAGGACGGCAGCAGCCGCTTTAAAGATAGCAGTTGACCTTGTTGGCGAAGGAATGGCAACAAAGGAAGAGGCATTGATGAAAGTTGATCCAAAGCAATTAGACGCGATTTTGCATCCGAATTTCGAACCCAATGCATTAAAAGCTGCAGTGGTTATAGCAAGAGGGCTTCCGGCATCACCGGGAGCAGCGACGGGAAAAGTTTATTTTTATGCCGAAGATACTGTAAATGCTCATAAAAACGGTGAAAAGGATGTCATATTAGTTAGACTTGAGACATCGCCTGAAGATATTGAAGGTATGCATGTTTCAAAAGGTATATTGACAGGACGCGGAGGAATGACTTCCCATGCGGCTGTTGTAGCACGCGGAATGGGAACATGCTGTGTTGCAGGTTGCAGCGAAATCAAAATAAATGAAAAAGAAAAATATTTTATTGACAAATCAGGTAAGAAATATGTTGAAGGCGACTGGATTTCATTGGATGGATCAACCGGCAATGTATATGGCTCAAAACTTCCAACTGTAAAACCTGAAATGACAGGCGACTTTTCGAAATTCATAGGTTGGGCTGATGAAGTCAGAACCCTTAAAGTAAGAGCAAATGCAGATACTCCTAAAGACGCGGCTCAGGCAATCGAATTCGGTGCCGAAGGCATTGGACTCTGCCGAACTGAGCACATGTTCTTCGAACCCGACAGAATTTTTGCAATGAGAGAAATGATAGTTGCAAGAACTGAAACAGCAAGAAGAAAAGCATTAGAAAAACTGCTGCCTATGCAAAGAAGCGACTTTGAGGGTCTGTTCACTGAAATGAAAGGTTATCCGGTAACAATAAGATTACTGGACCCACCGCTTCACGAATTTTTACCTCAGGATGACTCAGACATAGAAGCTCTTTCAAAGGATTTAGGACTTGCATTTGATGAATTAAAAGCAATTATATCAGACCTGCACGAATTCAACCCTATGATGGGACACAGAGGTTGTCGTCTTGCGGTTACATACCCGGAAATTGCCGAAATACAGACAAGAGCAATCATAGAAGCGGCAATCAGCTTAAATAAAAAAGGTATGAGTATAATACCTGAAATTATGATTCCTTTGGTTGGCGAAGTTAAGGAATTGAAATATGTAAAAGATGTTGTTGTAAAAACGGCAAATGATATTATTAAAAAAGAAGGCGTCATTTTAGAATATACTGTTGGCACAATGATTGAAATACCAAGAGCGGCTTTAACCGCAGACGAAATTGCCAAAGAAGCTGAGTTCTTTTCATTCGGAACAAACGACTTGACTCAGATGACATTTGGATTCAGCAGAGATGATGCGGGAAAATTCCTGGATGCATATTATGAAAAGAAAATCTATGAATCGGATCCGTTTGCAAGACTAGACCAGATTGGTGTTGGAAAACTTGTAAAAATGGCTGTTGACCTTGGCAAGAAGACAAGACCTGACATCAAATTGGGAATATGCGGAGAACATGGCGGAGATCCTTCATCAATCGAATTCTGTCACAAAATCGGATTGAACTATGTATCGTGTTCGCCATTCAGAGTTCCGATAGCAAGACTTGCGGCAGCACAGGCAACAATTACAAACAGATAATAAATTTCAAGATAAAGAAGAGACCGAGCAGATTTTCTGCCCGGTCTTTTTATGCCATATCGAGTGATTTTGCTTCTTTCTCGAGTTCCTTTTTCTTTGTCGAGTCGTTATAGTTTTCACCTTCATTATTTCTGGAACTTAAGCCTGAATGAGAAATAACCTTGTCCATCAAAGTCTTGCGGATAGTCGCGATTTCTTCATCAAGTGAAAATTTCTCCTTTATTTCTTCTATTGTTTCTTCGGAGTCCATATCCGACAATTCAATCGTCATGGTGATTTCGAAACAGGAAAGTGTGAAAATGCCCCTGTAATCGTATGAATCTTCAGATATACTTAAATTTGAAACGAGAAGTTCGGATGATTTCATCGTTAACACCTCCAAAAAATATATTTTAACATAGAATCAGTTCCAAATTTATTCTACATCATTTTAAAAAGAAATAATAGTTATAAAATTGGTCATAAAATTGACAATAATCTGTTGCAGAACTTAAAAATCGGTGCTATAATAACTAAAGTCTAATGTTGCGGGATAGTGTAATGGTAGCACAAATGTCTCTGGATCATTTTGTGAGGGTTCAAATCCTTCTCCCGCAGCCAAAATGCGACACATTTCAAATAGGAATGTGTCGTATTGTTTTTTATACAAGTACTTGATATAATGAAGCAAATAAATGGTAAGAAAGTATACATGTGAGAGTATTTGAATCATATTCATTCAACCTGAAAGATAAAGTGAAGTTTAAAGACACTAAGGAATATATCGATCAGTTATTATTCAATAACAATATCAAATATGATCATATAGGCTTTGGATTCAGTTACGGCGATTTTGATAAACTTTTAAGTAAATACCCTTCTTTGGGCAAGTATCTAAAGCACAGTATTAATCCATTCAATGATGAACTTTCCAGTGTTCCGTTAAAGTGGGGGGATAAACTCAACCTTCATGTCGAAAAAGAAGACGAAAAATTTATAAATGAAATCTGCAAGAGAATTCCCCGACCATACAATTTCGGATTCATTACGATACTTCTCGATCATGTTCATTGGTTTCAAAATATTAGTATTTTGCCAGCCTGTAATGTCGATGTCAGACCGTCCGGATTTTCTTTTGACAGTTACAATAGCAACAGTATTTGCTTGCAAAAACAGTTTGATTACGGCAATAAATATAATGTCGTAACAGCTAAAATAGAAAGGACAAAGTCATTTGACGAACTAACCGACATTTCTGATTTTGTTAAAAAATTTTTAGATTCATTAGGAAAACCCACCGGACAGCATTTGTTTTGTTGTTTAGAAAATGACGAAAAGCAAGCAAAAATATATGCAGATCATGAATTCAATGAAATCAGAGAACAATCCAATCGTAAGGATATCTTTAAAGAGTTTGGTATACCGCATCCGGAAACTATAGAGGGAATCCACAACAGAGTGTTGGAAGAGTTGCAGCTTCCCAAAGGAATATCCCCTAAAAAGGCGATGGTTCAACAAGGAAAAGAATACGGGTATCAATATAAGAAGTTTTTTGCAGGGCAATATATCATGCAAAAAACAAATGTCAATAATCATATATTCCAAATCGAGTTTTCAACAATACCTCTAACATGCAAGTTTGAGGCAAGCGTATTAATAAAGGGATACAACTTTACACATTATTTTACCTGCAATCAAACCATGATAAAACAACAATCGGATGCAGAAATCTTTATTAAAAAGGTATTTGAATATGCACATATAATTGAGGAAGAATATAGTGATATGCTGCTCGAACTATACGGGAAAACACCAAAATGGTTCGATAAGTGAGGTTTAGGTAATATCTAAACCTCTTGCATCATTTTCGTTACCTCTTTACAAAACGACGAAAGCAGCGTTCTGTTTTGCAGAACACTGCTTTTTCGTATACTTTTTCATTTTTTATCCGGAAAAACAAAAGAGTGTTCCCTTTTGGGGAAGTTATTTAATGTTAGTGTAAAATTGTTGTTGGGTTTTTAAATAAAAAAGTATAGAGGTTGACCTTCTATGATAAAATTTTTGTGACAAACAAAAAACAATAAAAAGAAGGGACCTCTATGAATACAAGAATAGCA